>NZ_JBEPQF010000007.1:0-305880 GCF_040547695.1 Bradyrhizobium sp. JR4.3
CGCGGTTTCCTCCCTTGGAGGCTTTCGGACGCCGGCCGCCCGAATGTGCCGCGCCGTCAATCATGCGGCCGGCATCCGAAACCCTTCACACAAGCTGAACTGGTGCATCGAAAGCCAGGGCCCGCTTCGTGTCGAAAAGCGGACGTCGGGTGGTTGAGTCTGCGGGTATGATTAGGGACAGGATTTGAACCTGCGACCTCAAGATCATGAGCCTAACGAGAGCGCGGTCGACCCAGCCCCGGTCAAACGCTACATGCCGAGCTAGCACCACGCCACGCAAGCCGGCCAGCGCCACATCCGGCGCCGGCCGTCTCGCGCCCGCTACTGCGTCCGGTCCGAGGTCCAGCCCTTGTACTCGCCGACATTGTCGCGCGTCACCAGTTTCGACGGCAGCAGCTCGACCGTGGACGCCGGCTTCTGGCCGTTGAGAATGTTGACGCCGACCTGCACGGCGCGGCGGGCCATGAAGAACGGGTCCTGCGAGGCGGAGGCCTGGATCTGCGCCGCCTGCGGATCCTTGAGGGCTGCTTCGATGTCGGGTGCGCCGTCGACCGCGGTGATGATGATGCCGGTGCGCTGCTGCTGGCGCGCGGCAAGGTCGGTGCCGATCGCCTGCGGATCGTTGATGGCGAAGATGGCGTCGATCTTGGCGAAGCGGGTCAGATAGCCCTGCGCCACCGTGAGGCCGCCTTCGCGCGAGCCCTTGCCGTCCTGGTCGTTGGACAGGACCTTGATGCCGGGGTTCTTGCCGAGCACGTTCTTGCAGCCGACGACGCGGTCGATCACCGCGGAGACCTGCGGGCCGTTCTCGATGATGACGTCGCCTTTGCCTCCCAGCTTGTCGACGATGTACTGGCAGGAGATCTCGCCGGCCTGGACGTTGTTGGTGGTCACCGTGGCGTCGGCGCCTTCGGCCGCGGTGTCGACGGCAACCACGACGATGCCGGCGGCCTGCGCCTTCTTGATCGCCGGTCCGACCGCCTTGGGATCGCCGGGGTTGAGCAGGATCAGGTCGACGCCGGCGGCGATGAAATTGTCGATCTGGGTGACCTGCTTGCCGAGATCATATTCGAAGCCGACGGTGGTGATCTTGACGTTGGGGTTGGTCTTCTTGGCCTCGAACTCGGCGCCCTTCGACAACGCGACAAAGAACGGATTGCCGAGCGAGCCCAGCGAAACGCCGATCGACTTGAGCTCCTTCGCAAAGGACGGCGCGGAGCTCAGGACGAGCGCCATCGCGGCGCCGGCAAACGAGATCGACTTCAACATTGGCTTCCTCCCTGGTCCGTTTGAAGCTCCGGCACGGCGACCAGTTGCCGTGACGAAATGAACATGACGGCGCAGCGCCCGCTGCATTTTTTCCGCGCTCACGTGCGGGCCGAGCCCTGCAGCCGATAGCGGTCCAGCGCCACCGCGCCGATGATCACCAGGCCCTTGATCACATATTGCCAGACGTCGGACACGCCGATCAGGATCAGGCCGTTCGACAACACCGCAATGATCAGCGCGCCGACCAGCGTTCCCCAGATCGAACCGATGCCGCCGACGAAGGAGGTGCCGCCCAGGATCACGGCGGTGATGGCGTCGAGCTCGTAGGACTGGCCGAGCTGCAGGCCATTGGCGGCGTAGAGCCGCGCCGCCTGCATCGCGCCGCCGAGGCCCGCGAGCAGGCCGGACACGCCATAGACGAAGATCAGCACGGCCCAGACCTTGATGCCGGCGAGCCGCGCCGCGCTCTCGTTGCCGCCGACCGCGTAGATGTGGACCCCGAGCACGGTGCGCTTGAGCACCAGCCACGACACCAGGATGACCAGCAACGCGATCACCCAGAGCCAGGGAATCGACAACACGCCGGGAATGAGGGTCAAGGCACCGTTGCCGATGAAGGCGTAGGGGATCGACGGATTGAACACCGTGGTGTCGGCGCCGAGCAGCCGCGCCGCGCCGCGCACGGCGGTCAACGACCCCAGCGTGACGATGAAGGGCGGCAGGCGCAACAGCGCGATCAAGCCGCCATTGAGAATGCCGAAGACGGCGCCGGTGAGCACCGCGGCCGGCAACCACAGCACCCCGAGATCGGGGAATTTGGAGATGATCAGCCCCGCCATCGCCGACGCCGCCAGGATGGAGCCGACCGACAGGTCGATGCCGCCGGTGAGGATGACGAAGGTCATGCCTGCGGCCAGTACCGTATTGACCGCGGACTGCTGCACCACGATGCCGATGTTCTGGCCGGTGAAGAAGCGGCCGTCCGACAGCACGTGAAAACCGATGCACAGCAGCAGCAGCACCGGCAGCATGCCGACCGCGCGAATGATCATCCGCGTCCGCTGCCGCTTCGTCTCCTGCGCGGCGGCAAGACCGGGCGCGACGGGGACGGCTTTGGCGGGGGCGGTGCTGGAGGAAGCGCCGTTCTCAGGCATCGAGCTGCTCCGTTCCGGTGGCGAGGGCCATGATGTCCTCCTGGCTGAGCGGCGATGTCGCGTTGCGCCGGATCTGCCCGGCGATATGTCCCGCACGCATCACGATAACGCGGTCGCAGATGCCGATGATCTCGGGCAGGTCGGACGAGATGACGAGAACCGCGGTGCCCGACTTCGCGAGATTGTCGATGATCGAATAGATCTCGGACTTGGCGCCGACGTCGACGCCGCGCGTCGGCTCGTCGAGGATCAGGATCTTCGGGCCGATCGCGAGCAGCCGCGACAGCAGCACTTTCTGCTGGTTGCCGCCGGAGAGCCCGCCGGCGGGAACACCGACATTGGCAGCACGGATGCCGAGCCCCGCAAACGCGCGTTTGGCGCGGTCGCGGGCCTTGTCGCGATCGAGGATGCCGCCGAATTTCGCATCCCGGCCGAGCACCGCAAGATTGATGTTGTCGAGACAGGACATGTCGAGGAACAGGCCGAGCGCCTTCCTGTCCTCGGTGAGATAGGCAATGCCGGCATCCAGCGCCTCACCGGGCGTGCGGATCGAGACCGTGCGCCCCTCGATCTCGACATGACCGGAGACCATCGGCGCGGCGCCGATGATGAGGTGCGCAAGCTCGGTGCGGCCGGCGCCGACCAGGCCGGCAAGGCCGACGACCTCGCCCGCATGCACCGTCAGCGAACATCCCTTGACGCGCCTGCCGTCGGCGATGTCGACGGCCGCGAGCACGGGAGCTCCCGACCGCGCATCATTCCTGGGATCATGCTCCTTCTTGTAGAAGGAGGAGACGTCGCGACCCACCATCATCCGGACGATGGTGTCGGCGCGGATGTCGCCTTTGTCGAGCGAACCGACCAGCGTGCCGTCACGCAGCACCGTGACGCGGTCGCCGAGCGCATAGACCTCGTCCATGCGATGCGAGATGTAGATGATGGCGAGACCTTCGGCGCGCAGCTGGCGGATCAGCGCGAACAGCCTTTCGCTCTCGCCGGCCGACAGCGCGGTGGTCGGCTCGTCCATGATCAGGATCCTGGAGCGGGCGTGCAGCGCGCGCGCGATCTCGACCAGTTGGCGCTGGCCCATCGAGAGATTGGCGACCTGCGTCTGCGGCGTGAAATCCGCGCCGAGCCGCGCCAGGATCGGACCGACGCCGGCCTGCATCGCCTCGCGCGCCAGCAAGCCGCCGCGGGAGACCTCGCGACCGAGATAGATGTTCTCCGCAACGCTCAGATTGGGGGCGAGCGAGAGTTCCTGATAGATGATCGCGATGCCGGCCGCGCGGCCGCCGAGCGGACCGCTGATCTGCACGGGCTGGCCGTCGATGCGGATTTCGCTGCCCGGGTCCGGCCGGTAGGCACCCGACAGGATCTTCATCAGGGTGGATTTGCCGGCGCCGTTCTCGCCCATCAAAGCGTGGATCTCGCCCGCGTAGACGGTGAGGTCGACGTCGCGCAGCGCCTTGATGCTGAAAAACGATTTAGAGACCCGGCGCATCTCGAGGATGGGCTCGCTCATCACACCTCCCCGATGCGCCGACGGCGGCATCGCAATCTCACCCGCGTCTCGTTGGTCCCTGGCGCGGGTGCAAGCATTAAACAAAAGGTTGTGGCGCAGGGCAATACCTCACGCATGCCGACGAACGGTCCGGCGCTGCTTTTATCTTTTGCAGACGGAACCGATCCCACGCGTGATGCCTTTTCTTCGCCACATCATCGCGTATCGCGATCAGCGCCGCGGCCGGTACAGGCGGCGCCATTGCGGAAGCCGCTCGGCATAGGCCTGCGCAAGCGCGGGCTCAGGCTCGAAGGTCTCGACGCGCCGTGGTGCAGTGCAGACGGCATCAATCGCCTCCCCGGTGACGGCGAGGCGGCCAAGCCGCGCCGCACCAAACGCCGCGCCCGTCTCGCCGTCGGCAAAGCGATGCATGGGGATGTTCAGGACATTGGCCAGCACCGAAAGCCAGAACCGCGACCGCGAGCCGCCGCCGATGACATCCGCCTCCGCGATCGCCAATCCGGTCTCGGCAAGGACGTCCCGGCAATCCGCCAGCGCGAAGGCGACGCCTTCGAGCACGGCTTGCACGATCGCATCACGATCGGTGGCGTGACTGAGCCCGTCGAGCATGCCGCGCACATCCGGATCATCGTGCGGGGTGCGTTCGCCGGAGAGGTACGGCAGGAAGCTGACCTGCGACGGCGCCCGCGGGCGGCACCCGAGCGGCGCCAGCAGGTCGGCCTCGGAGGTCCCGAACAGCCGCGCGATCCAGGCCAGGCACGAGGCCGCCGAGAGGATCGCGCCGGCTTGTATCCACCTGTCGGGGACGGCGTGACAGAACGTGTGCACGACGCGCTCCGGGTTGGCCGCGATCGTCTCGGCCGGCACCAGCAATGCGCCGGAGGTTCCGAGCGAAATGAAGGCTGCGCCGGGATTGATGGCGCCGATGCCGACGGCTCCCGCCGGATTGTCGCCGGCCCCGCCGGCGAGCATCGGCCGCCCGGTCATGCCCCAGCGCTGCGCCATCTCGCTGCGCAGCCGTGCCGCCGGCGCGCAGCCCTCGACCAGACGCGGCATCTGCCGGCGCGACAGCGCGGTCGCGGCAAGCCCCACATCCGACCAATCGCGGCTGCCAACGTCGAGCCACAGCGAACCCGAGGCGTCCGAGACATCCTCAATCGCCTCGCCCGTCAGCACCAGGCGCAGATAGGCCTTGGGTTGCAGCACGAGTGTTGTCGCCGCGAAGATCTCAGGTTCGTGCCTGGCGACCCATAACAGTTTGGGCGCCGTGAATCCCGGCATCGCCTTGTTGCCTGTCGTCATCCGCAAGGCGGGCCAGCGCCGCTCCAGCTCGGCGCATTCCGCAACGGACCGTCCGTCATTCCAGAGAATGCAGGGCCGCAACGGCATGTGACCGGCGTCGAGCAGCGTCGCGCCGTGCATCTGGCCGGACAGGCCGATGCCCTCGACCGCGGCCAGTTCGCGCGCGTGATCTGCCTTCAGCGCGTCCAGCGTCGCAAACGTCGCTTCGATCCACTTCGCCGGGTCCTGCTCGCAATGGCCGGAACGCGGCGAAGAGACCGTCAGCGACCGGCTGCGGCTCGCCACCACGCGCTGCGCGTCGTCGACCAGAACGGTTTTGACGGCAGAGGTGCCGAGGTCGATGCCGAGATACATGATGTCACTTGCCTTGTGCATCCATGACATTGCGGCCATGGCGTTCCCGATGTTGGCACGCACCCGTCAATCATGTAACCCCACCCGAAACCTTCTCGGGACGCAACGCCCATGACCACTGCCGCCACCAACGACGCGGGAGCTACCCGCGCGCTGATCCTCGCGTTGCTCGCGCTCGCCTGCGGTCACATGCTTTCGACCTTGCTGCGCACCATTCCGGCGGTCAGCCTCGATTTGATGGCGGCGGATTTCGGCATCGAACCGCAGGCGCTGGCGAGCCTCACCTCGGTCTATCCGTTCGCGTTTGCGGCCGCGCAGATCCCGGTCGGTGCGGCGATGGACCGCTTTGGCGTGCGGCCGGTGTCGCTGAGCCTGCTTGCGGGAACCGTGGTCGGCGCCATCGCGTCGGGATTCGCGACGGGCCCCGAAAGCTTCGCGGTCGGTCAGGTGCTGCTGGGCGTCGCCACCTCCGGCATGCTGATGTGCCCGATGACATTGGCGGCCAAGCAATTGTCGGCCGCCCGCTTCGGGCTTTGGTCGGGCGCGATCCTCTCGATCGGCAATATCGGCATGCTGTTGTCGTCGAGCCCGCTCGCCTTCGTGGTCGACACCTACGGCTGGCGCGCCGGGTTCTGGATCTCGGCGCTCGGCGGCGTCGCCGTGGCGCTCGCGGTGTTCCTGCTGGTGCCGAACCAGCCGGCCGAGCACAAGGACGAATCCTCGCCGCTGTCGCAGATGATCGAGGTGCTCAGGCTCGGACTGTCGCGGCCCTTGCGCGGCCTGATCGCGCTGGCGCTGGTGTCGCTTGCGACCTCGCTGGTGCTGCGCGGCCTGTGGGGTGGGCCGTGGTTGATGCAGGTCAAGGGATTGTCGCGGGTCGAGGCCGGCAACCAGCTCGGCGCGTTCACGCTGGCGATGATCGCAGGTCCGCTTCTCGTCGGCATGATCGACCGCAGGATCGGCCGCCGCCGCGCGCTGGTGGCGGGAACGCACCTGGTCGGCGCATTGCTGCTGGCGCTGATGGCGTTAGGGGCGCCGCACTATGCCGTCTCGAAGCTGCTCGGCCTTCCCGTGATGCCGCCGCAATACGACCTCGTACTGTTCGTGCTCATTGGCTTGGCGACCTCGGCACAGCCTCTGCTGTTCGGCATGTCGCGGCAGCTGGTCGATGCGCAAGTGGCAGGCAAGGCGCTCGCGGCGATCAATCTCGCCTTCTTCCTCGGCGCGGCGCTGATGCAGTCGATCACCGGCGCGGTGGCCGCGTTCGCGGGACTGCCGGCGGTGCTGTTGTTCATGGCAGCCATGCTTCTGTTCGGTACGCTCATCTTTCTGGCCTATACGCGGACCGTCCAAAACCGGTAGGCTCGGAGTTCCTGGTCTTCATTCTGGAGGGACGAATGGACGTGCAGCGGATCGCCGCTTTTTCGCAAGGAGAGAACGGGGGCAACCCTGCCGGGGTCGTACTCTGCGACGCGCTGCCTCGGGCCGACCGGATGCTGCCGATCGCGGCGGAGGTCGGGTATTCGGAGACGGTCTTCGCCGCGCCAAACCAGGATGGCTGGCGGGTACGCTACTTCGCCCCCGAGATCGAGGTGCCGTTCTGCGGCCATGCAACGATCGCGCTCGGGGCCGCGCTTGCCCTTGCCCATGGCGAAGGCACCTTCGCGCTCCAGCTCAACGACACAGCGATCACAGTGACAGGCTGGCGGAAGCAGTCCGCACTGATGGCGGCGCTGCAATCGCCGCGCACGCGCAGCGCGCAGGCGCCCGACGCACTGGTCGCGGCCGCGCTCGGCCTGTTTTCGTACAGCGTTGCCGATCTCGACCCGCGCCTGCCTCCCGCGATCGCCGAGGCCGGCGCCCGGCATCTCGTCCTGGCCTTGGCGAGCCGGCAGAAGTTGGCCGCGATGCATTATGACCTGGAGCAAGGGCGGCAGCTGATGACTGCAGCCGGCCTCGTCACCATCAGCCTCGTCCATGCCGAGACCGACACGCTGTTCCACGCCCGCAATCCATTCGCAGCCGGCGGGGTCTACGAGGATGCCGCGACAGGCGCCGCGGCCGCGGCCCTCGCCGGATATCTGCGGGACCTTGGCTGGCCTCATGGCGGCACGATTGGTATCGTTCAGGGCGAGGACATGGGCGTGCCGTCGCGGCTGCGTGCCGAGATCAGCGCCGAAGCCGGCGCGAGCATCCGGGTCTCCGGGGCGGCCCGGCAGATGTAGCCGGCGAAGTCCCGACCGGAGGATGTCAATTCGCAGACATCCGGTGCGGAAGGCGTGCTGATGTCGTAGATGCAGATGCGGGAAATCGTTTTGATCAGGAAAAGCGTCATGTCCGGCTATCCTTTTGAGGACAGCTACGGCTATGCGCGTGCCGTCCGTGTCGGGGACCATGTCTTCGTCTCCGGAACGACGGCTCGTCCTCCAGCACTCGAAGGGGATGCGTACATACAGATGCTGGGCGCAATCGCGATAGTCGCCGAGGCGCTTGCAGATGCTGGAGCGGAGCTGCGGCACGTGGTGAGAACAGTCGTCTATGTTCTCGATATGGCGGACACACACCAAGTCGCCCGCGCGCATAGCGAAACATTCGGGGCGACGCGTCCGGCAAGCACGCTCGTTCAGGTAGCCGCTTTAACCCCCGCCCGGGCTCGTGTCGAAATAGAGGCGACGGCCATCGTGCACGACTGATCGGACGGGAATAGCGGTTGGTTCTGGGACCATGCGCGCACAGCAACGCGGCGCCACAGTTCATGCGTTGAGGCCGCCTTGCGAAACAAGCTGCCGCAGGGGATGCTGGCAGGCACCGTGCATCAAAGGGACATCTCATGCCTGTCGACACCAAAGCCGCCACCGAACGCCTCATGCGCTTTCTCGCCGTCGAGGGCGTCACCGGACAGGAGGCGGCGATCGGGCATGAGCTCACGGCCGCGCTGAAGGAGAGCGGCGTGCCGGCGAAGGCGATCCGGCTCGACGACGCCAATACGCGCATTCCGGTGCCGACCGAGACCGGCAACCTCATCGTCGACCTGCCCGGCCGCGGCGCGCTGCACAACCAGCCGCGCGTCATGTTCATGACCCACATGGACACCGTGCCGCTGTGCGCCGGCGCCAAGCCGAAGAAGTCGGGTCGCAAGATCGTCAACGAGGCCAAGACCGCACTCGGCGGCGACAATCGCTGCGGCTGCGGCGTGCTGGTGACGCTGGCGGCCGAGCTCGAGAAGCAGCAGCTCGATCATCCGCCGATCACGTTGCTGTTCTGCGTGCGCGAGGAGAGCGGGCTCTACGGCGCGCGCCACGTCAAGCTCGACGAACTCGGCTCGCCGGTGATGGCGTTCAACTATGACGGCGGCTCGGCCTCCAACGTCGTCATCGGCGCAGTCGGCGCCGACCGCTGGACCGTCGAAATCTTCGGCCGCGCCTCGCATGCCGGCGTCGCGCCGGAGCGCGGCATTTCATCGACCATGATCATGGCCCTCGCGCTCGCCGACGTGAAGGCCGGCGGCTGGTTCGGCAAGGTGGTCAAGCGCAAGCAGCAAGGCACCAGCAATGTCGGCCCCGTCACCGGCGGCGAGGGGCGGCCTGCGGGCGACGCCACCAACGTCGTCACCGACTACGTGCATGTGCGCGGCGAAAGCCGCAGCCATGACGGAAAGTTCTTCAAGGAGATCACGAAAGCCTACAAGGCCGCGTTCGAGAAGGCGGCCAAGAAAGTCACCAACGCGCAAGGCAAGTCCGGCAAGGTCAAGTTCAAGGCCGAGACCGATTATTTCCCGTTCCGCATGAAGGACAATTTGCCCGTCGTCAAACGCGCTGTCGAGGCCGTGTCCGCCGTCGGCGGTACCCCGAACGTGCGCACCGCCAATGGCGGCCTCGATGCCAACTGGATGGTCCGCCACGGCGTTCCGACCGTGACCTTCGGCGCCGGCCAGAACGAGGCGCACACGATCGACGAGTGGATCAATCTCGACGAATATGACCGCGCCTGCGCGCTGGCCGTGCAGCTCGCAACGATGCGGTGAGCACGTAGCCTGTAGGATGGGTAGAGCGCAGCGAAACCCATCGCTACTTGCGAAGATGACGATGATGGGTTTCGCTGCGCTCTACCCATCCTACAAGAAAAAAATAAGGGAGGCCGCATGCCGCGCATTTCGACCATCGAGACCGGATTCTACCGGATCCCCCTCCCCGTCATGCTCTCCGACTCGACCCACGGCGACATCGCCGCGTTCGAGCTGATCACCTGCCGCATCCGCGATGCCGATGGCGCCGAGGGCGTCGGCTACACCTACACGGTCGGGCGCAATGGCGGCGCCGTCGCCGACATCCTCAAGCGCGAAATCCCGCCGCTGGTCGAGGGTCACGAAGCCGATGATACCGAAGCGATCTGGCATCAGGTCTGGTGGGCGCTGCATTATGGCGGGCGCGGCGGGCCGGCGGTGCTGGCACTCTCGGCGCTCGACATCGCGCTGTGGGATTTGAAAGCGCGGCGCGCGAAATTGCCGCTGTATCGATTGCTCGGCGGCTTCGATGCGCGCGTGCCCTGCTATGCCGGCGGCATCGACCTCGATCTCTCGGTCGAGGCCCTGCTCAGGCAGACCGACGGCAATCTCGCCAAGGGCTTTCGCGCCATCAAGATGAAGGCCGGCCGGCCCGATCTCAAATCGGATGTGGCGCGGGTCGCGGCGATGCGACAGCATCTCGGCGACGGCTTTCCGTTGATGGTGGATGCCAACATGAAATGGACGGTCGAGGAAGCGATCCGCGCCGCCCGCGCATTCCAACCCTACGACCTCACCTGGCTCGAGGAGCCGATCATTCCCGACGACGTCGCGGGCCACGCCCGCATCATGCAGGCCGGCGGCGTGCCGATCGCGGCGGGCGAGAATTTGCGTTCGCTGTGGGAGTTCAAGAACTACATCGTCGCAGGCGCGGTGTCCTATCCCGAGCCTGACGTCACCAATTGCGGTGGCGTCTCCGCCTTCATGAAGATCGCGCGGCTGGCGGAAGCGTTCAACCTGCCCGTCACCAGCCACGGCGCGCACGACATCACCGTGCACCTGCTCGCAGCCTGCCCGAACCGGTCGTATCTGGAGGCGCACGGTTTTGGGCTCGACAAATATATCGAGCATCCGCTGGTGCTTGAGGACGGGCTTGCGCTCGCGCCGGACCGGATCGGCCACGGCATCAGCTTCGATTGGGACGGGCTGGCGAAGCTGTCGGCGTAGCGCGGAGCCACGACCGCGAGTGCGCCCCCTCTCCCGCTTGCGGGAGAGGATTGGGGAGAGGGTGTCTCCGCAGTGAGATCCCCAATGACGATCGAGCCCTCTCCCGGCCTCTCCCGCAAGCGGGAGAGGTGAAGTGGAGCGCAGTCGGTCTGCCCCGGCAATCACTAACGCGTTGCTGCACGCGAGGCATTCGCTGACGCTTGATGCAAGCTGCGGTTATTCGGCTATGGTGTCGATGCCGACACACAAGCCGAGAGATTCCCGCATTGACACCCGAGCTGCACCAGAAACTGACCGCGTGGCGCCGGCATTTGCATGCGCATCCCGAACTGTCCCTCCAGGAGAAAGCCACCGCCGCCTTCGTGCAGGACAAGCTCACCGAGCTCGGCATTCCCTTCGTGTCAGGCATCGGCGGCCACGGTATCGTCGCGACCCTCACGCGCGGCCACGCCCAGGGCCGCGTCGGCCTGCGCGCCGACATGGATGCGCTGCCGATCACCGAAGATACGGGGCTAGCTTACGCTTCGCAAAATCCCGGTGTGATGCATGCCTGCGGCCATGACGGACATACCGCTTCGCTGCTCGGCGCCGCCGCGCTGCTCGCCGCCGACACCAGCTGGAGCGGGACGGTCGATTTCATCTTCCAGCCGGCCGAGGAAGGTTATGGCGGCTCGCGCGCGATGGTCGCGGCCGGGCTGTTCGAGCGATTTCCGATGCAGCGGGCGTTCGGCTTTCACAACTGGCCGGGGCTTGCCGCCGGCACCATCGCGGTCCATGACGGCGTCGTCATGGCCTCCGGCGGGCGCATCACCATCACCATCGATGGCCATGCGGGACACGCCGGCATGCCGCATCTGACGCGCGATCCGGTGATGGCGGCCGGCCATTTGATCGTGGCGCTGCAATCGATCGTCTCGCGCAGCGTCGATCCGCTCGACACCGCCGTGCTCTCGCTCTGTACGCTCGAAGGCGGCACGGCACGCAACCAAATCGCCGGACGCGTCTCGATCGGCGGCACGCTGCGCTACCATCGCGATGCGGTGAAGGACACCGTCGTGGCGCGGATCGAACAGATCTGCGCCGGGATTGCCACGAGCTTCGGCGTCAAGGTCACGCCCGAGATCGTCATGGGCGTCGGCGTCGTGATCAACACGCCGGCCGAGGCGGATCTCGCGCGCCTCGCCGCGGACAAGGTGCGGGCCGAGCTCCGACGCGACCTCGCGCCCAGCATGGCCGGTGAGGATTTCGCCCACTATCTCTCGCGGCGCCCCGGCGCTTTCGTCTGGATCGGCAACGGCGAATTGCGCGACGGCGCCGAGCTGCACGGCCCGCGCTATGATTTCAACGACGCGATTTTGCCGGTGGCATCGAGCTGGATGGTGGAAGTCGCCAAGGCGGCGCTGGCCTCGAACTAGAGTGTGTATCCATGAATGACACTGCACTTGATGCCCGCCATGCTTCCGACGGGTCAAAGGCGGCGGTCTGCACCGGGCAACGACTTCTGCCCTACCCCGACTCCACACCTGCCGCTGCAATGCGCCAACCGACGGCGATGGGCGACTTCAGACTTCAGCGCTGCCTCCGGCCGCGCCAGCAGCCTCATTCTAGATCGTGAAGGTCCTTGCCGAGCGGCGCCGTCATCCGAAACTCCGAAAAAGCCACTTCCAGCCCGGCCCGCTCCGGCGTGCAAGCCATCGGTCCAACAAGATAGGAAGGTTTCTTGGCAAACGGCGCAAGCCTCATGAGAGGCCAAACCTTGCCATCGTTCGAAGCTTGCACACGAAGAACGCCATGAGCAACGGTTACCCGCAATCGGAAGTCACGTGCGTCGTGCTCATAGGGTGCTGTTGCCCAGTCCGACCGCCCATCCGTCAATACGCTCGAAAGCATGGCCCGTCCGTCCGCAAATTCGATTCCGGCCTTAAGCCAGCGATTAGCGTCTACGCGCACCATGATGCCGGCTTGATCGTAGAGCGCTTGGAAATTACCTCGCACCCGCAACTCGGCCGTGAAGGCATCCCCGGCCAGAAACCCGAGAAAATGTCCGTTGTCGCGGATAAAGCCGTAATGAGTCTCGCGCCAGAAGTCGGTGGCATTGTCAGTGACCACTTCAAGGCTGTTGCCCTTCTCGGTCCATTGTTTCGGCTCATTCAGCCAAATGCCGTCAGATCTGCCAAGTATCATTTTAACCTCGATGCAAACCATGTGATGGTCTCGACGAGCTTTCGGGTTTCGGCCCGACATCGCGATAGCGGCATCGAAAAACTGAACCTGAGCAAATCCAAATCCGTCATGCCTCGCTGAACGGGCCTCAACGAGGTGCGCCACTTACTTCGTCGACGGACCAATTTCGAAAGTCGGCGATCAGCCGCCGCGGCGGATCATCTTGAGGCCCGACCGTCTTGCCGTGCTTCAAGCGATAACGAACTCACCGGGTCTTGCGCATTCATCCGGCTAAGCCTGGCTGCGCGTAGTAAGCTCACCGCCCTGCGAACACGCGCCCGCTCACGAGATCTCGCGCGGCAGCTTCCAGCCGGGCTTCGGCTCGAACGTCTCCTCGACCTGCGCAACGTGATAGCCGGCGGGCAGAAGGCGGCCGCCCTCCTCGTCCGCGACCGGCACGTCGGTCACCAGCCCCTCGATCAAGGCGGCTTCCCACACTTCCTTCTCGGAGGGAAAGGGGTCGCCGATCTGCTTATTGCCTTCGAACAGCGCGTACATCGGTTCCGGTCCTGCGTTGATCAATCTCACGAGCAACGTATCGGCCGCACGGACGTTCCCATCCGGCAAATCGCAACGGATGGACACGTCAAACATGGCGCGCGTTCTGATCGGAACTTCCGGCTGGCATTACGCCTCCTGGCGAGGTCCGTTCTTTCCGGAGGGCGTGACGCTGAAGCAGCAGCTGAGCTATTACGCCGGACAGTTCGACACCACCGAGCTGAATGGCGTGTTCTACCGCACCCCGACGCCGGAGGCCGTCGAGGGTTGGCGGGCGCAGACCGGCCGCGATTTCGTCTTTGCCTGGAAGGCCTCGAAATTCATCACGCATTGGAAGCGCCTCTCGGATCGCTCGGTGAACAGCCTCGAGCTGCTCGAGGATCGCATCTCACGGCTCGGCGGCAAGGCCGGCCCGATCCTGTTCCAGCTGCCGCCGCAATTCGAAGCCGACGCGGACCGCCTCGCCGGCTTCTTCAAGCTGTTGTCGCGGAAGCGGCGTTACAGTTTCGAATTCCGTCATCCGAGCTGGTATCAACCGCGCATCTTGCGGATGCTGGCCGACGAGAACATTTCGCTGTGCCTGTCCGACCATCACGACGCGCCGGCGCCGTGGAAGCGCACCGCGGATTTCGTCTATGTGCGCGGACACGGACCAAGCGGTCGCTATCACGGGCACTATACGAAACCCACGCTGGCGCAATGGGCGCGGCGCATCACGTCCTGGAAGCGGCAGGGCTGCGACGTCTACGTCTATTTCGACAACGACCAGAAGAGCGCGGCGCCGGCCGATGCACAGGCGTTGAAGCAATTGCTCAACGTGCGGCAAAGCGCGGCGATCACGACGGCAAGCCGCCGTGCAGGCGCCGTTGTTCACCGCTAGACGATGCCGCCCTGCCGGAGCGCCGCGATCGCGGCCTTGTCGTAGCCGAGCTCGCTCAGGATAAGGTCGGTATGCTCGCCGAGCGTGGGCGGGCGCGTCGCGATTTCGCCGGACGTTTCCGACAGGCGGACGGCGGCGCGTGCCACCGGTGCGGGTTTCGGCAGGCCGGGATAGTCGACGTCCTGCATGAACCCGGCGGCGCGGACGTGCGGATGATCCAGCGCCTGCTGCGGGCTCAGCACGGGGCCGGTCGGAATCATGGCCTTGCCCAGGGTGTCGACGGCCTCCTGCGTGGTGCGCTCGGCGCACCAGCGCGCCATCCGCTCGCTGATGACAGGGCCGTTGTTGCCGCGGCTGATGTCGTCGGTAAAGCGCGGATCGTTCAGCCAGACCTCCTCCTCGCCCATTAGTTTCGCCCAGCGCTTGAACAACGGATGCCCCGTGACCTGGCACAGCACCCAGCCGTCTCTGGTGCGGTAGATGTCGGCGGGCGCCGCGGTCTGGCCGAGATTGCCTGTCGGCACCCGATTGACGTTGATGACGGCCTGCTCGATCAGCGTGGCATTGGTGAAGGACAAGGCGGTTGCGAGCAATGCGCCCTCGACGATCTGCCCGCGCCCGGATTTGCCGCGCTCGATCAGCGCGGCGAGCGTGCCGAACGCGCAATGCAGCGCGGTCCCGAAATCGACCCAGTTGACCGCGGCGCGATAGGGCGGATCGCCGGCGCCCGTCATGTACACCGAGCCCGACATGACCTGGCCTACGCCGTCGAAGCCGACGCGGTCGGACCATGGCCCCGGCCCGCCGAACGCGGTGGCCGTCGTCAGGATGATGTCCGGCTTGATCGCCTTGAGCGAATCGTAGTCGAGCTTCATCGCGCGCAAGGTCTGCGGAGGCAAATTGGCGACGACCACGTCCGCGGTCGCAACCAGCCGGCGCATCACCTCCTGCCCTTCCTGCTTCATCGGATCGAGCGTGAGGCACTTCTTGTTGCGGTTGACCTGAAGGAACAGCGCGCCTTCGCCATTTTCGCCGACCGGCGCCACGAAGCGATCCTCGCTGCCGTCGCGCTTTTCCACGCGAATGACCTCGGCGCCGAATTCGGCCAGCAAGGTCGCGCAATAGGGCCCCGCGATATAGCGCCCGAAATCGAGAACCCGGACGCCGTCCAGAACCCCTCCCATCGATCTCTTTCCTTTGTGCTGTTCGTCAGCTTACAGGGATTGGCATTTGCGGCAAGGTGGCAACAGACGCCATGCCCCGCCCTCGAGATGTGATCGGCGAATCATTTCGACTGGCGGAAATTGTGCTCTAGTATGGACCTGCCCCTCCCGCATCAGAGCCCCGTCCATGCCGCAACAATTCGATCGATCCAAAGAAGATCTCGGCAACGCGATCCATTTCGAGCACGTCAACATCCAGGTCCCGGACCAGCGCCTCGCCACGCTGTTCTATGTCGCAGGCCTCGGGCTCACCCGTGATCCCTACCTCATGGTGTCCGACACCAACATGTGGATCAACGCCGGACGGAGCCAGTTTCATTTGCCGAGCGGCCGGCCGCAGGTGCTGCGCGGTCATGTCGGGCTGGTCATCGCGGGCCGCGAGGCGCTGCTGGCGCGACTGGCGTCAGTCGCGAAGAAGCTCGAGGGCACGGCGTTCGCCTTCGCCGAGCGTAACGACCATGTCGAAGCGATTTGTCCGTGGGGCAACCGGCTACGCTGTTACGAGCCCGACGCCGCGCGCTTCGGTCGCGTCGCGCTCGGCATTCCCTATGTCGAGTTCGACGTGCCGGTGGGATCTGCCGCGCGCATCTGCACCTTCTACCCCGAGATCATGGGCATGCCATCCGAGTTGCGGAACGGCGACGGCACGGTTGCCGCCGTGAAGACCGGCCGCGACCAGCATTTGTTGTTTCGCGAGACCGATCGGCCGCAAGGCGACTATGACGGCCACCATGTGCAGATGTACATCACCGATTTCTCCGGCCCCTATCGCAAGCTGCTGGCCCGCGATCTGATCTCGCGCGAGGACAATCAGTACCAGTACCGCTTCTGCGACATCGTCGATCTCGACAGCGGCAAGCCGCTGTTCACGGTCGAGCACGAGGTGCGCAGCGCCACCCACCCGATGTTCATGCGGCCGATGGTCAATCGCAATCCGGCGCTGAACAATCGGAACTATGCATCCGGCCACGATCAGGCGCTTTGGGCGATGGGGCCGGATCAATACGAGGGATAGGTGATAACCAAGTCCCGCGCCTAGCCGCAGCAACGTCGGAATGACCGAAGGCGCGGCCGGGCGGCTCCGCTGAGCGGAGCCGCCACATGTTGCGTGCGCTCCGGTGGGACGGGCATGCCCCACCTTTCGCATCAGACGGGTGAGCGTCCCGTCAGAAGTGGACCTCGGTGCGCATGCCAAGAACCACGGCATTGTCGGTCTTCACGCCCACCCCGTTATAGCCGCGCCCGCCGGGATTGATGACATACTGGGCGTCGAACTTGAGGTTCAGCCAGCCGGTCGCCTGCCATCCGTACCAGACTTCGAGCGGCACTTCGTTGCCGCCGGCGTTGGGACTGAGGGCAGCCGTGTTCACGTGGGTCGTGCCCACCGCGAAGCCGACTTCGTCCTGGGGACGCCAGGAGAACGTACCGGTATGCCTGAAGCCCAGGGCGATCTGGTAATCCTGGTACGACGTCCGGTGATCGGCAACGGTCGTATTGAGGAAGGTGTACCAACCTACCGCACCGGGACCGTCAACAGTCAATCGTTGCAGGATCGACTCGTAGACGCCGAAGCGGCCGCGTTGATCGCTGATATTTTGATCCGGCACACCACCGACGCCCGGGATGGTGCTGATAACACCCGGAAGGCCACCATCAATAGACGAGGCGCTGTCGTACCAGCCGCCAAGTCTCCAGGTCCCGGTCAAGGGCCCCTTCGGCGTCCAAACCAATTCCACCGGCACCATCACGCCACTGGCGCGATTCGAGGCGGGAATGCCGGGCAAGAAGTAGACGCCTGGGTCCGACGTCGTCAGGTAACCCGGATTGGCGTCGTAGACACCGACCGACACCGTGAATTCCGGCGCGATCTTGTAGTGCACGACACCGGCCCACTGGCTCACCGGCCAATTGTAGATGTAGCCGCCCTGGATGTTGCCGGGCTGGCCGCCGCAGAAGGTCAGGTTGATGAACTCGCACAGGCCGAAGAAGAAGTCCGAGCCGACCGGAAGACGGCCGCCTTTGAGTTCAAGCCGGTCATCGAAAAGCTTCTGCGAGTAGTAGAGCTGCGTCAGGCGCAGAATATTGCCGCGACCGAACACTTCGTTCGTCAGCTGCAGGGCGGGAATGTCCGCTTCGGTATTCAGATTCTTGCCGAAGCGGTCGACCAGCGTGAGACCGACGGTGCCGCCGGGGATGCCGGCGAGTTTCCCCATGTCCAGCTTCGCGCCAAACCACAACTGACCGGCGTTGGCCGCAGTGTTCCTGCTTCCGCCGGAGAGATTGCCGACGGATTCGTTACCGAGCGTCAGGCCGATATCGATGCCCTGCTCCTTCAGCCTGGTCCTGCCGAGATCGCCGAACAGATACGGTCTCGTCCAGAAATCGTCAGCCGCATAAGGAACAGGTGCAGCTTTCGTCGAAAAATCGGCCGCATGTACTCCACCGCAAAACAGCGATGAGAAAGCAATCCCCACACCGCACACCCCTGCGGTGTTTATAAACCTGCGCAACATTTGTCTCGTCCTCCCGCCGTCTCAGGCTTTGCTTGTTTCGCCTCACGCCCCTGCCCAAAGCCCTCGAGCCTGGAACGCGCTCCCTCCCCCAGCGGCCGCCGACCAGGCGGCCTTGTGTCAACTGGAGCGTGGATCTGTCATGCCCGATCACCCGTTCTCGCCGGCAATGCATCCGCGGGGCGCGGTGACGCGCCTTGGACTTGCTCGGCCAATGTCGATTTCGGCGCCGCACGGGCGAGGCCGGCCAGCGCCAGCTTGCGGCGCCGTCGTGCCTGCAATTGCTGATCCGCCAACACGCCGATCAGAATGACCGTGCCCATCACCGCGAAGTTCAGCGAGTTGGGAATGCCCAGGATGTTCACGAGGTTCTGCAACACCTGCAGCAGCGCCGTGCCCAGCACGATACCGAGAATAGACCCCTCGCCGCCGCGCAGGCTGCACCCGCCCAGGACGGCGGCCGCGATCGCGTAGAGCTCGTAGAAATTGCCGAAGGAGCTCGGCGAGACCGAGTTCGTGTAGAACACGAACAAGACCGTCGAAACTCCGGCGAGCCCGCCGCTGATGATATAGGCGGTTGCGATCACGACGTTTGTGCTGATGCCCGAGAAGCGCGCCGCCTCTTCGTTCTTGCCGACGGCATAAAGCCAGCGCCCGTAGACCGAGCGGTGCAGCAGCACAGCGAGGATCAGCGCAAGGACGATC
Source organism: Bradyrhizobium sp. JR4.3 (assembly GCF_040547695.1). Classification (NCBI taxonomy): domain Bacteria; kingdom Pseudomonadati; phylum Pseudomonadota; class Alphaproteobacteria; order Hyphomicrobiales; family Nitrobacteraceae; genus Bradyrhizobium; species Bradyrhizobium sp. JR4.3. The sequence continues at coordinate 18,871 of NZ_JBEPQF010000007.1, forward strand.
AGCAGGATGAAGGTGTTCGGGATTCCCGCCACATTGCCCGAGGCGATGTTGCTCAGTGTCGCCGCCTCGTCGCCATAACCGAAGCCGCGGGTCGAATCGCTCGTGTAGTAGCGGGCGGCGCCGCGATAGATCAGCAACCCACACAGCGTCACGATGAAGGGCTGCATCTTCAGCCGGGTGATCAGGAACCCCTGGATGCCGCCAAGCACCAGCCCGCCCAGCAGCACGGCCGCCAGCGCCAGAGGCCACGGCACGTCGTAGGTCGTCAGAAGGTCGACGAACACGACGCCGAGCAGCGCAAACATCGAGCCGAGCGACAGGTCGATGCCGCCGGTTATGATCACGAGCCCCTCGCCGAGCGCGAACACACCGAACAGGCCGATCAGATTGGCCATGTTCAAGAGGTTCACCAGCGACAGGAAGGCGGGATTGATCGCGCCCGTGATGGCGGCGATCACCACCAGCAGCAATCCCAGACCGAGCTCTTTCCTGATCATGGCGCAGCCGCTTCCGCGGTTTCGAGCGCCTGGCCAATGGCCAGTCGCAATACGTTGTATTCGCTGAACTGCTCCCGCTCGAGCACGCCGCTGACGCTGCCTTCATGCATCACCGCCACCCGGTCGGAGACGCCGATGACTTCCTCCATGTCCGAGGAGATCATCACGATCGCGACGCCATGGTCGGCGAGGTCGCGCATCAGCGCGTAGATCTCGCTCTTGGCACCGACATCGATGCCGCGGGTGGGCTCGTCGAAGAACATCACGCGCGGCTGCATGGACAGCCATTTGCCGAGCACGACCTTCTGCTGGTTGCCGCCGGAGAGCGTCACCACCTCCATGTCGATGCTCGGCGCCTTGATGGAGAGGCGCCTGACCTGCTCTTTCGCGACCTTGCGTTCGGCCGCGCCGCTGACCAGCCACATCCGCGCATGATCCAACAGGCTCGCCAGCGTCATGTTCTCGCGAATCGGCAGCTCCAGCACGAGCCCGGATTTCTTGCGATCCTCCGGCACCAGATAGATGCCTTGGCTGATCGCGTCGCGCGGCGATGCGATTGCGATCGGCGCGTTGTCGATCCTGATCTCGCCGCCCAGCAGCGGGTCAACCCCGAAGGCCGCGCGGGCAAGAGAGGTGCGGCCGGCGCCTACCAGCCCCGCCAGGCCCAGGATCTCGCCATGCCGCACCGAAAGATCGACCTGCCGGTCGGGAAAGGCTGATGTCACGACGCCGACGATGTCGCAGCCGCCCGGCTGCGGCGGGTATTTCGGCGGAGTATGCAGCGCTTTCAGGTCGCGGCCGATCATCAGCCGGATCATCGCGGCATGGCTTAGCTCGTTCCGCGCCAGCTCTCCCACCGTGCGGCCGTCGCGCAGCACCACGACGCGGTCGGCGCAGGTCATGATCTCGCCGAGCCGGTGGGAGATATAGATCACCGAGATGCCGTGTGCCTTCAGGTCGGCAATCACCTCGAGCAGCCGTTCCGTCTCCGAAATCGTCAGGCTGGAGGTCGGCTCGTCCATGATGATCACGCGGGCGTCGATCGAGAGCGCCTTGGCGATCTCCACCATCTGACGCTCGGCGATGGACAGGTCTTCGACCAGCGTATCCGGCGCGAAATCCGCACCCAGCCGCTCCAGCAGCGGCGTCACGCGGGCGCGCATCTGCGCGCTGTCCACCAGCTTCAGCGGCCCGCCCACCAGCTTCTCGCGCCCGATGAAGACGTTCGCGGCGACGTCGAGATTCTCGAACAGGTTCAATTCCTGATGCACGAAGGCGATGCCGGCCTGCGTCGCCTCGTTCACCGTTATCCGCGCGTAGTCGTTACCGCCGATGCGGATCACACCCTCGCTCGGCGCGATCACGCCGCCGAGCACGCGCATCAGCGTCGACTTGCCGGCGCCGTTCTCGCCGATCAGGCCCAACACCTCGCCGCGGTACACCCGCAGGCTGACGTCATCGAGGGCCATGACCCCGGGATAGGATTTGCTGATCCCGGCGAGTTCGAACAGGATTTCCGCCATTCATTTCCTCCCGCACGACGCCCGGCGGACGTGCCGCCGGGCGCCTGATACTCACTTCTTGAGGAGGTTCTTCATGTCTGCGGTGAACGCCGCGACGTTGGCCTTGCTGATTACCTTGGTCGGCACGATCAGCTTGCCGCCCGCCGGGATCCAGGACTTATCGCCGTTCAGCGTCTTGATGATGTTGGTGGCGGAGAGATAGCCGAACTCGTAGGGCTGCTGCACCACCGTCGATTCGATCGTGCCGTCGGAAACGCCCCGCAGTGTGCGCTGGTCCTCGTCAAAGCCGACGATCTTCACCTTGCCGGCCTTGCCCGCCGCCTTGACGGCGTCATAGATCAGCGGTGTCTCGTAGCTCCAAAGCCCGGACAACAGCGCGATGTCGGGATATTTGACGAGCACGTTCTCCATGTTCGCCTTGGCCTTGGCGAAGTCCACCTGGTCGGTGAACACGTCGACCAGCTCGACCTTGGTGCCGGCGATCGCGTCCTTGATACCCTGCACCCGCTCGCGGGCATTGTCCGCATCCATCGTGCCGACGAACAGCGCGATCTTGCCGCCGTTCGGCAGCGCCTTCTTGATCTCCTCGCCTGCTTGGCGTCCGGCCGCGACGTTGTCGGTGCCGATATAGGCAAGGCGATTGCTCTGCGGCGCGTCGCTGTCCGTCGTGATCAGCACGGTCTTGGCCGCAACCTTGTTGAGCTCTTCGGTTGCGTGCGGCGCATCATCCACCGAGATGGAAATGCCGGCGACGCCGCGCACCAGCAGGTCGTCCAGCTCGCGCCGCTGGCCGGCCGCGGTGGCCTCGTTGGTGACGATCAACTGGATGTCGTATTCCAGGTGCTCCTTCTGAGCCTTCTCGAGCCCACGGCCCGCGATGGTCCAGAAATCGGCCGCGGCATTGGTGACCAGCGCAATGGTCTTTTTCTGCTGAGCCTGCGCCATTCCCGTGGCCATCGCGAGCGCGGCGGCGGTCGCGAGCAGCGGCACTATCAATTTCTTGATTGATCCGTTCATGTGTATCTCCCTTTGTTCACCCACTCCGGGGCTTCACAGCGCTTTTGCGCCCTTATTTTATTTACGCCGCGAAGAAATGACGCAGCGCAAAGTGTCAAGATCAGGATGTACGAGCGTCTTATTCAAGCGTAAATAGTACATAAGGTACGATATTAGTAAACATGGCGCCCAAAGACGTTTTCCGAATGTGCTTTTTACGCCACAGTACTGCACCGCGCGCATATTAAATTCACCAATAGAATTAAAGGGGCAACATGGTTGACCAGACTGAGCCGCCGAGACGCGTTTCAACCGTGGCCCGCGGCTCGAACCGTGGCCGCCTGGTCGAAGTCTTGCGACGCCAAGGGCCGTTGCCGCGTGTGGAGCTCGCCCGGAACACGGGATTGAGCTTCCCGGCCGTTTCAGGCCTGACGTCGCGGCTGATCGCGGAAGAGATGCTGTGCGAGACCGAGACAGCGGCAACCGCATGGTCCGACGATCCCGACGAAGAGGATGCGGACGGGCCGAATGGCCGTCGCCGCGGCCGGCCGGCCGTGCTGCTGACCTTGAACCCGGAGTTCGGGCGCATCGTCGCGATCTCCGTGCGTATGAACCTGATCGAGACGCTGATCGCGGATTTCCGGGGCTCCGGCGTGGCGCAGTCGCGACTTGCACTGTCGACGCGCGCGCTCGATGCAGACGCGCTGCGCGATCTCGTGATCGCGCAGATCAATGCGCTGCTCGATGCGACGGCGACGCCGCGCCATCGGCTATTGGGAATCGGGATTGCGCTGCAAGGCATCGTGAACGTCGACACCGGCACGACGCTGTGGAGTCCCGCGCTGTCGATCACCGAAGTCGATCTGGCGACGCCGATACGTCAGGCGTTCGGGGTCGAGGTCGTGATGGCGAACGACGCTGTCGCGGTCGCGCTCGCCCTCACGTCCGCCGAACCGGCATTGGCGCAAGGCCTCTCGGCCACGATCATGGTCGGTCACGGCATCGGGATGGGCGTCGTTGCCGATGGTGAAGCACGCTGGGGCGCCGGCAGCGAGATCGGCCATGTCAAGCTGGCGCCGGACGGCCCGCAATGCCGCTGCGGCCAGCGCGGCTGCATCGAGGCTTATCTTGCCGATTATGCGCTCTACCGCGACGCCCGCACCTTTCTCGATCTGCCGCCGGCGGACTCGCAGCAGCCGTCCGAAGGACAGATGGCTCTGTTGCGCGAGCGCGCACTGGGCGGAGATCCACGTCTCGAGCACCTGTTCCTGCAGGCGGGTCGCGCGCTCGCGGAGGCGGTCGCCGCAACCATATCGGTGCTGCGGCCGCACCATGTCATCCTGGCGGGTCCAGGCCTGATGGCATTCGACATGATGCGCCACGCCTATGAAGAGCGGCTCGAGCAGTCGGTGTTGCCATGGCTGCTCAGGTCCACGGCGATCCATCTGCGTCCAAGCGAGTCGACGGTCATTGTCGAGGGCATGGTGCGGCGGACGCTGCGGGTCGTCGACCAAAACCACATGGAAGCGACCGAGTAAGCGCCGCGAGCTAAGCGCTGGCTGGGGCGGGAGGGTCCCCACCCACATTCCGGTCACCTCGCCGGGGCAGCTATATACCTGAAAAATCAGACAAATTGGGGCGACATCAAGGGGTGTGTATCACCCCGGTGCTTCACCATCAAGTGCGCCAATGATCGGGGTTACGAACTGCGCTGTGGCGATGAAAACTGTCCTCGATGACACTGCAATCGACGAGGACAGCGCGTCGTCAGGCCGTGCGCTTGTTGGAACGCCCACGATGCTCAGGAACACGCCGTCGATCGCGGGCTGACGCGTGGCGGGCAGCAGGCTCTGGGCCTGCAGCCTCGGCAACGGCCTCCACGTCGACGGAAGCGGCGGCTGGGAGCGCGCGGGGCCCTCCACCGAAGGAGCACCGGCCGCAGAGCGGAACCAGTGCGCCGGCAACGCAAGCCGCGGCTTTGGGCAACGGGCGTCCGGTCAAGCAGCTTGCCAAGCGCGCTACTGCTCGAAGATGGTGCCGCGGAAGGCGGCGGCCTGCGCCGGGGTCAGACTGGCGCGCAATTCGGTGCGGATCAAATCAATCACGGCATTCCCGAGCTCGGCCTGTTCGATCAGATGCCACACCGCTCGCCCGACCTCACCATCGCGAATGCCCTGCTCTCGCACCGACGCGCTGCGGAGCCGACGCTTGCCGAGAGCGAGCTGGCGGCGAACGGCAGCGACGCGCTCCTCCGCAATCTCGACCCGGCTGCGCGGCAGCTCGCGCGGGTTCGGATCCGTTTTGACACTGACATAGCTGGGCGCGGGCCGGGGGAAGGCAGACATCTAGAGCTCCTGTGGATGTGATCGGGTTACCGGAGCGGCTCATTATCCAGCTGGAGCAGCAAGTCGCCACCCCCTCGCAAGGCGCTATTCCGAGCGAACGATGCGGGGGCCATTTTCCGGATACAGCGCCGAAACGGAGACCGCCTCGGAGGCCGAGAGGTCGCACTCCTGGTAGCGGGCGGGCTCTGCTCCGCTCGGCCGTATCCCGCGGGATCGGCACAAGGACCATGGTGGCCCCTCTGGAGCTGATCGTGCCGACGTCGAATGACCCAGAACCGGCGTCCTGTGTTTTGTCTCCGCTGCCCGTTTTGAGCTTGCGGCCTGCGGGTCTAGGATGCCCGGTATCCAGAAGCAGAACGGCGCGCTTCATCTATACATAGGTTTCCAACGTGATCAGCAGCCTCGGGTTCGACATGGGTTTGGTGCAACGCTCGCGAGGCGGCGATGCGCTCTGGCATTCCGCCTATGTGTGCGGCGGTTCGGCGCGCCTCGCCGACGGCTCAGTCGTCGACTTTTCGGCGCGAAATGACGTTGTCGCCGCCTTCGTCGTGAAGCCGAAAGGCGCGCCGGCCTGGGCTGCCGACAGCACGCAATTGTGGAGGCGCGCGGTCGCGGCGGAGAAGCGAGCGGATGCGCAGGAAGCCCGACTCTTCGAGTTGACGATCCCGCGTTCCATCCCAAAAAAGCACTGGGTGGAGCTTGCGCGCCACGTAGCCAGCGCCTTCGCTGTTCACGGCATGATCGTGCAGGTGGGCATCCACTGCCCCATGGCGTCCGTCGGCGACATCAATCCTCACGTGCACTTCATGACCACGATGCGCGAGATCGTAGACGGAACGTTTTCGCGCCTGAAGGCGCGCCACTGGAATAAGATTTTCCACGGCGCTGCCAAAGTCGTCCGCTACAAAATGGCGGAGATGTTGAACGAGTTTTGCCGAAGCAAGGGCGTGGACTGTCAGGTCGACCCCCGCTCGAATGTCGAGCGCGGGTTGCCCGCGGCCGAAGTCCGCTTACCGCACTGGCACGTCCTGCACTACCAGCGCACGGGCCAGAAGACCCCCGCCATGGAACGACGTGACCAGGAACGCGCGGCGCGCTCGGAAGTCGCTCGCCTGGAGGCTGAATGCGCTGAACTCGAGCGTGAACTCGAGGCAGCTCGTGCCGAGGCGAGAGTGACCAGTTCTGAAGAACCTTGCTTGGCCGACCCGCCGCAGCCGACCCGCTATTCTGTAAACAATGCGGTACCAGGCAAGGTTGGCGGGTACCCGAATTTGGTTGCAGCTACGGCGGTTGCCGAGATCGCGACGGACCTTGATCCCCCAAGTTCGAGGTACGGACCGTGACCGTCGAGGTCGGCGAGCCGCGGCGAAACTACATAAGAACCTTCTGGCGTGCAGAAAGACCCAATCTTGTGTTACCCGAGGCAATTACAGCGGCTCGCCGTCGGGTCACCCCACGGCCCGGTGCGAGTACCCTCAAATCCATCTTCTTGAGAAGCGACTATCAGTGTGCAACCAGCGGACAGGCCCATGATTCTTTGCCGGACATAGTCTGAACGAGTTTATAATAGTCCAAAGGTTGTTTGGACTCCTCGGTTTTCTTGAGCTGCATGATTTTCATGCTCCATCAGGCCGTCGGCACGGAGCTTGCCGTTGCTGGTGAACATGTCGTCGATCTTCATGATACTCCTCGCGGACAGTCGAACCGCTGGCAGCTCATATCAGGCACTATCGGGCTTCTTGCGGACAAGCCGACGACGGCGCCTCTCTGGAAGAGCAAGATAGTCGGAGCGGCGCACATCTTGGAACGATTGCCGCTTTCGAGCCGCCGAGCCACCTCGAAAGCCCTAGCTCCCAGCCTTACGCCGCCAGAACGTCCTGCACGCTCGCAAGACCAGACCAGCGGCGCCACCTCGCTCATCCGGGCGAGCGCCGCGCTCAAGCACCGCAGAGATCGCCTGGGGACCGAAGGCAGCCTATCTGCTAACGGTCCGGACACCGCTCTATGCGGTCTGGCATTAGCTCCGTACGAAATCTGCAAGCGCTGGTCTCGGTTTCGAGGATCCAGGCATCAGGGGCGCCGCGAGCGTGCCCACACGCAGCGGCCCGCTTCCGGACGGCGCGCTCCGCATCGTTGCCGGTGGTGTAAAGGAAGACCCGGCGCAGACCCCGTGAGGTTCTGCACAGGCTCGGCGGAACAGGTGGACATACCGGGGCCTCAGCAATCCGGAATCCCTGACCCGTGCTAACCGCCAGGAACGAGGCGGTGGTCCCAAGGATTCGTCCTCGGCAGGAGCTCTCTGAAGCTGATGACGAGGGAAAAACCAAAGGCGATCCGGACGCTGCGCGGCTGGGCCATCTCGGTGCTGCAGGAGGCCGGCGCCATCCACGAATGCGATGAGCACGGCTGGGCGAAGGACCGTGCCGACCCACATGCGCGGGAGCACGCCTTGGATCTGGCCAGACAGGAGCCACCAACCAGCTTGTCTCCGGATGACGCGGTGGCCGAGCTCCGCCAAGTGCTGGACTCGATCGGCGATACCTGCCCGGAATGCCCCTCCGACATGGAATAGACTGACTCCTCCGCCGAGTGCGCTCGGGCGTAAGCGCCCGCAGGTCCGATCCACAGCGGATAGCGCTTCTGCGCATCAAGGCTACCGACAGAACCTTGCGGCCGTGCAGGGAGCAGGCGAGCTCGGAAGCGGGTCGCGCAGCCTCGGAACCAAACGGCCCCTAAAGCATTGTGAAGGATTGCATTTCTAACGTAATCCATTCGAGCCTCGGCTCGCTCGATGACCGGGGCACCATGGGGACCTCCTCCGAGACAGCGATCTTTTCGACGGGCAGCCGCCGGCCGAGCTTAAGACGACCCTGTCCATGCTGCTTCGGGCGGAAGCCCAGATCGTGCTGTTTTGGGGTCCGGAGTTCGTGGCCCTGTACAACGACGCCTACGCCCCCACCATCGGCGACAAGCACCCTCGCGCTCTCGGTCGCCCGGCAAAGGAGAGCTGGAGCGAGCTCTGGGACGATCTGGAGCCGCTGCTCCGGAGCGTACGGGACACCGGAAGAACGTTTTCGTCCAAGGATCGGCCGTTCTACATCGAGCGGCACGGCTTCGGAGAGACCGTCTATTTCGACGTTTCCTACTCGGCCGTTCCGGACGGCGATGGCGGCGTCGGAGGCGTGCTGTGCATCGTCTCGGAGACGACCAAGCGCGTGCGCGCCGAGGCGGCACTCCGGGATAGCGAGGCTCGCCTGCGGGACCTGAACGAGAAGCTCGAGCAGCGGGTCATGGAGCGGAGCCGCGAACTCGAGCGCGCCCACGTCGCGCTGCGCCAGGCGCAGAAGATGGAGGCTGTCGGCCAGCTGACGGGCGGGATAGCTCACGACTTCAACAACCTTCTCCAAGGCATCACCGGCAGCCTCGATCTGATCCGGCGCAAGCCAGACGATGCGGGCCGTGTCAGCCGATGGGCGGAGGCGGGACTGAAGGCCGCCGACCGCGGCGGGCGCCTCGCCGGACAGCTGCTCGCGTTCTCCCGCACCCAGAAATTGGATATCGCATCGATCGACATATCGAGCGCTCTCGCCGGGTTCGCCGACACGCTGCGCAGGACCATCGGACCGTCGATCGACCTCCGCATGGATCTCGATACGGACGGCGTCTTCGCCAAGGGAGATCGGACGCAGCTCGAACTGGCCGTGCTCAATCTCGCCTTGAATGCGCGTGATGCCATGCCGGGCGGAGGCGAGCTCTTCATCGCCGCCCGCCGGTGCCGCCTCACAGGTGAGCCCGACCTACAGGACGGCGACTATGTGGAGCTGTCGGTGAAGGATTCGGGGACCGGCATGAGCGCAGAAGTCGCGGAGCGTGCCTTCGAACCGTTCTTCACGACGAAGGACGTCGGCAAAGGCAACGGCCTCGGCCTCAGTCAGGTTTACGGCACGCTTCATCAATCTGGAGGCGCCGTGAGGATCGAGAGTGCGCCAGGTACCGGAACGACCGTGCGGCTCTACTTACGCAGGACGGAAATCCAGCCGCGGCGAGCCGAGGAGCTTTCGGTCCCGGCAGACCTCGCGCCTGCGGCCACGGTGCTGATCGTCGATGACGATCCGGACGTGCGCACCTTCCTGACAGATTCGCTGGAGACCCTGGGGTACTCGTCCGTCGTCGCGGAGGACGGCGCGTCGGCGCTGAAGGTGGTCGAACGGATCGCTCCTGCAGCGGTGATACTGGACTTCGCGATGCCCGGCATGAACGGTGCGGAAGTGGCGAAGCGGGCTCGACAGACCCGGCCCGATCTTCCGATCATCTTCGCGAGTGGCTACTCGGAAACCGCAGCGCTCACTCCTGTGCAGGAAAGCAAACATTCGCGCATGCTTCACAAGCCGTTCAAGGTAGGTGAACTACAATCCGCTTTGGCCGAATTGCTCGCCAGACCGGATTGAGCAACTGCAGCACAGCGGCACGCCCGACCAACGAATCGACGGTTGGCGACATTTGCCCTGAGTGCCTGGACAGATCGGGCCGGAACATCCCAGGTCTCCGGCCGTTCCTGATTCCGCACGTAAATCAATGTTTGAGGCACCGCCTGTGCGCATACTTGTCGTCGAGGACGATGAACTAATTCGAGAATTCGTCGTCGAGGCGTTGCGCGAGGAAGGATTCGAGGTTGTCGAGGCGGAGAACGGGGAGCAGGCGCTGGCCTGGTACGGAGGACACGAGCCGGACTTTCTCGTCACGGATATCAGGTTGCCGGGCCGCATCGATGGATGGGAGATCGCGGAGCGCTGCCGGGAGCATGATCCCGACCTGCCCGTGATCTACGCGACCGGCTACTCACCCGTCGCGGCCCGTCCAGTGCCGGGCAGCCGATGTTTGCAGAAGCCGTACCATCCCGACGCGATCGTCAGCGCGGTGCGAGAGATGGCGAGGGGAACCCCAGGCATCTCGCACTAGCTCGGCCAATTTGGGCATCTCGGTTGCGCACACGGCACTCGCAATTCCGCAACGAGCATGGCTAAAGTCCGACTACATCCCAAAACGGGTCAGGAGTGCCGATGGCAGGCGTGATCGAACGCAACAATGTGCACCTCCGCGGCGAGGGCAACCGGGCGATGATCTTCGCCCACGGCTTCGGATGCGACCAGAACATGTGGCGCTTCGTGGCGCCGGCCTTCGAGAAGGAATTCACGACCGTCTTGTTCGATCACGTCGGCGCCGGCGGTTCGGATCTTTCCGCGTACGAACGTAGCAAGTATTCGAGCCTGGCGGGTTATGCCGACGACGTGGTGGAAATCGGCCGGGAACTGGACCTTAAGGATGCGGTGTTCGTCGGGCACTCTGTCAGCAGCATGATCGGCGTGCTCGCCGAGCAGAAGTCGCAGGGCATGTTCGGAAAGCTGGTGCTCATCGGCCCCTCGGCCCGCTACATCGACGACGACGGCTACGTGGGCGGCTTCAGCGCCAAGCAGATCGAGGAACTACTGCAGTTCCTGGAGTCCAACCACATGGGCTGGTCCACGCAGATGGCGCCGGCGATCATGGGCAATCCTGATCGGCCGGAGCTTGGCGAGGAGCTGACCAACAGCTTCTGCCGAACGGATCCCGAGATCGCAAAGGCGTTCGCCCGGGTGACCTTCACGTCCGACAACCGCAAGGATCTGCCGGGCGTCGGGGTGCCCACCTTGGTCCTGCAGTGCAGTGAGGACATCATCGCATCCGAGCAGGTTGGCGACTACGTCAACCGCAACATTCCCAAGAGCCGGATGATCGTTCTGCAGGCGACCGGCCACTGTCCCAACCTCAGCGCGCCCGACGAAGTGGTCGAGGCGATGCGGACATTCGTGTAGTGGACGTCTCCCGCTCCGATTTCCAGGACCTGGTCGAGAACGCACCGTGCGGCTACATCACCCTGCAGGCGAACGGTCGCGTCGACCAGGTGAACCGGACATTCCTGGACTGGAGCGGGCGTTCGGCCGAGCAGATGATCGGCAAGCGCTTCAGCGACTTCCTGACCATGCCGGGCCGCATTTACTACGAGACCCACATCGCGCCGCTTTTGCGTATGCAGGGCTCCTTTCAGGAGTTCGCCATCGACATGCTGGCCGCGGACGACACCCCGTTGCAGATGATCGCCAACGCGAACGAGCGCCGGGATGCCGACGGCAAGCTGCTGCTGATACGGCTTGCGTTGATCAAGGCGACGGATCGGCGGCGGTACGAGCAGGAGCTGCTCGCGGCGCGCGAGCTGGCCAAAGCGGCCGAGAAGGCGATCGAGGAGCGGCTTCAGCGCGAGAACCAAGCCTCCGAACTGCGCGAGCAATTCATCGCGGTTCTCGGCCATGACCTCCGCAATCCGCTCGCCTCCATCAGCGCCGGCGCTCGCATCCTGGACCGCACCGTCCAGAGCGAGAAGGAGCGCCAGATCATCGCGATGATGCAGACGACTGTGATGCGGATGTCCGCGCTGATCGACGACGTGCTCGACTTCGCGCGCGGCCGGCTTGGCGGCGGAATATCTCTCGACCGCAACACGAGTGAACCGCTGGAACGCACCCTTGCCCAGGTGGTCGACGAGCTCAGATTGGCAACGCCCGGCCGGGTGATCGAAGCCGAATTCGAGATCGATCGGCCCGTGAATTGCGACCGCACCAGGATAGGTCAGCTTCTGTCAAACCTCGTGGGCAATGCGCTGACGCATGGGTCCTCGAACAAACCGGTCGTGGTCTATGCCGAGACGACCGCGACCACGTTCGAACTTTGGGTCTCCAATGCGGGGGATGTCATCCCGCCGGAAGCGATGGACAAGCTGTTTGAGCCGTTCTTTCGCGGAAAGGCCCGCGCCAGCCGTCAGGGCCTAGGGCTAGGCCTCTATATCGCGTCCCAGATCGCAGAAGCTCACAAGGGCAAGTTGACCGTGACCTCGACGTCTGAGGAGACCCGGTTTACGTTCTCCATGCCTCTTCAATCTGTGTGAAGACCCGTTGTGGTCGGATGGTCGACGAAAGAAGGCCGGCCATTCTGATGAACCCCTTTTTGCTGGGTCAGTCCTTGGAACTAGCACATGGCGCCGCGCATGATCCTCTATGGAAAACCTGCTGGTCAGCCTGCTTCCCAAAGAACAATATTCGGTGGCGGTCCGATATGCGGCCACCCTGCTGATCGTGGGCGTCGCAACCTTGTTGCGCCTGTCGCTCTCGGACGCACTTCAACATTACCCTGTTCTGTTGTTCTTCCCGGCGGTGTTTCTATCGGCTCTTCTGTTCGATCGAGGCTCGGGCTTTTTCGCGACGATCGTAAGCGCTGTCGTCGCGGCATACCTGTTCATCGCTCCAAGTGAGAGCTTCGAGATCGACATCCGCGAATTCGTGCCGTTGTCGATTTTCATCGTTACGGAATTCACCATTTCGGCAGTCACCGAGGCGCTGCGGCAGGCTATTCAAAAACTTGCCCGCTCCGAGACGCAGAAGAGCCTGTTGCTGGAGGAGCTGAGCCACAGGACCAAGAACGACCTGTTCATGGTCTCTTCCGTTCTCACGCTGCAGGCGAGGGCGCAGAGCGATCCCAATGTGAGAGCCGCGTTGCAGGCCGCCGTCGCCCGCGTCGCGGTGATCGCGCGCGCCCAGGAGCGGCTGCGGGGTGACAATGACGGTGGCTCGGTGGAAATGGCCGCCTACCTCGAAGACCTCTGCCGCACGCTGGGTGACATGCTCCGGGATGTGCGGCCGATAGCGGTGCTGGTGAGCGCAGACAAGCTCGAGGTCAACTCGTCCGATGCTGTCTCGATCGGCCTGATCGTCAACGAGCTCGTCACGAATGCCATCAAATATGCTTTTCCCGATGATCGCGGAGGCACGGTCAAGGTCAGTCTCTCCCAAACCGGCGGCGGCGTTGAACTCGTCGTAGAGGACGACGGCGTCGGCTGTCCTCCGGAGCCTTCTCAGGGGATGGGATCCCGCCTGGTGCGCTTGTTGGCCGCTCAGATGCAGGGCGATTTGTCGCGCGACCCGCGACATGCTGGGTGCAGGACGGTCGTGAGGCTTCCGGTCCGGCCGCTGAATTGAACCGCCCGTCGGCCCTACCGCCTACGTGAAATCCAAGCTCCCATCAGAAAGGCGACAAGCAGAGAACGTAGCGGGGCTTTCACGGTCACTTCGCGGAGCTGATCTGCGAAGCGCATCGCTGCATCCGAAGCAGACGGCGGGCTTGACCGGCGCGCGGCTCCCGCGTCAGCCTTGGATGTCGCTCCAGAAGATCGTTCCATCCCACCCTGCTCGTCGACCAAGCCGGAAGCTTCCGTCATTGCCGAGGCTTCCTTGATATCCATGTGCTCTCCTTTCGCTTCAGGCGGACTTCCGCTGCGGCTTTGCGGAGGGTTTCTTTGCTGCCGCTTCCTTCGCGGGCTTTTTGCCCGCGATCGGCATCAGCATCTCCTTCTGAGCTGCCGCAGCTTTCTTCGTCTTCTTGGCAGGCTTTTTCGGAGCCTCGGTCTTGGCTGCTGCGCTGCCGACGCTCTTGCGTAGCGCGTCCAGCAGATCGACGACGTTCTCGCCTTTCGGCCGATCCTTCGGCGTGATCGGCTTGCCGGCACGCTTCTGGTTGATGAGCTCGATAAGCGCGGTCTCATAGTGGTCCTCGAACTTCTCCGGCTCGAAGCTGCCCGCCTTCTGGTTCACGATGTGCCTGGCGAGATCGAGCATGTCCTTCGTTACCTTCACGTCCTGGATCTCGTCGAAATACTCCTGCTCTGAGCGCACTTCGTAGGGGTAGCGCAGCAGCGTGCCGACGAGGCCCTTGTCCATGGGCTCGAGCGCGATGATGTGCTCGCGGTTGGTCAGCACCACGCGCCCGATCGCGACCTTGTCCATCTCGCGGATGGTCTCGCGGATCACCGCGAAGGCGTCGTGCCCGACCTTGACGTCCGGCCGGATGTAGTAGGGCCTAATTAGATAGCGCGGATCGATGTCGCTACGGTCGACGAACTCATCGATCTCGATGGTCCGGGTCGACTCTAGCGCGATCTCCTCGAGCTCCTCCTTGGAGACCTCGATGTACTGGCCCTTCTCGAGCTCGTAGCCCTTCACGATGTCCTCGTTGGGGACCTCGTCGCCAGTGTCGGCGTCGACCTTCAGGTACTTGATACGATGGCCGGTCTGCCGGTTGAGCTGGTTGAAGGAGATCTTCTCGCTCTCCGACGTCGCCGGGTAGAGCGCGACCGGACAGGTCACGAGAGACAGCCGAAGGAAGCCTTTCCAGTTCGCGCGGGGGGCCATGATTACGCAACGCTCCAGGTGCGGGGACGTGGACTCAAGACGAACGGCGCGACACAGTTCCGACACCGCCGGCAGGCGTCCACCGCAAATTGATGCCACTTCCGGTCAAGCGCCCGGCGGACGTGGGGGACAGCCTTGACTCTTACGAACAAAATAAGAACATGCGCTGATGACCCAACCCATGCCATCCGGACCGGCCAGGTTCGACTTGGAGGACGCCGACCAGGCGATTGCGGCCTGTGGGGGCGGCGCCCGGGAAGCTCTCAAGGCGCTCATCGTCGCAAATGGCTTCCTGGAGGCGCGGCTCGAAGAGCTGCGGGCTTCGATTTCTGCCGGCTATTCGCGCGGCCGGTTCGACGTACCGCGCGACCGAAAGGATTGGTACGACTGACATGCCCGCGGTGACCTACTATGTGGCTCTGCCGTTCCTCCCTTCGGATGACGGTGTCGCTGCCGGCGAGGCCGTCGAATGCTTCAATCCCAACGCCGCCGTGATGAAAGCCGAGGCGCTTTCGCGAAAGAACGGCGTTGTCGGAGCGGTGGCCTTCAGCCGCAGCGGGGATCCGGCTACGGGCGAATTCGGAGACGCAACGGTGATCCGCAAGTTCGGCGACCTGCCGGAAGACCTGAGCACCCTGTGAAGGGACGCGCGGAGAAGTGCTGCGAAGAGACCCGCAAGGCGACTACCTTCCGCTGAGCGACAGACTCATTCGAGTGACGATGTTGTCCCAGGCGTGCTCTTCCTCGGCGGGATAGTCGATCAACACGCAATGGATCAGCCGCCCCGAGAAGTTGCAGCGGTTGTACCAGACCTTGTCGCCCTTGTAGCTGGAGACCGCAAAGAACCGTGGTGTCACTCGCTTGTACTGAATGCGTGAAGGCGGGTGCTTTTTCGCGAGAAAGGCCGCAGGTGAATCGTTCTCGACGTTGGGCGCGGCCTGGATCGTGATGTCGGCACGCCCGTCGGGTCTTCGGAACCGTTGCCCGTATCCGTCGGGTCGGCCAGCTTCTTCCGTGAAGATCGAGGAGGGAAAATCCATGGAGGTGCCGGTCTGGGGAATGGTGTACCTGGTCCATCGCACCGGCTGCGCCGAGGCCGTCGCTGTCGAGACGACAAATGCAAAGGCGAGAGCGCTCATCGATTTCATCGCACTTCCCTCCGACCGACACGGAGCAAAAAGCCGGATCGTCAATTACGTTCCAGACGTCTGATGCTGCCGGAACGCGCGAGCCACTCACCTTCCTTGTGGCGATTACTGGAACCGAGCTTGGTCAGCTCGGTCTCGACGCCCGCCGGAACCCGGCACCTCGAAAGGCGCGGTCATAGCTCCTCCGGTTCTTTGGCTGCGTTGTCAGGCAGCGCGCCGCGGGGACGTTGGTCGGCGGAGCCGGCCGGCCTCCTCCGCCTGGCACCTCGGGCACCTGAACTGGATTTCGCGTAGCGCGAAAGCAGACCTTTGGATGTTTGCCGCCATAGGCCATGCACCGCATTGGGGACATTTCTCCAGCAGGGTCTCCGATTCTATCATCGCACCGCTCCTACCCGCGCCCACAGCCGCCAACGCTCGGAGACAACCCGCGTTCCGAACGGGTCCTCAGCGAGACACGGAACGAATCAGGGCGACGGCGTTGAATCGGCATGTGTGCCGTGGCGTTGCGTCAGTCTCGTTCGGGAGTATCGCGTGTCCACGGCGCCATCAAAGTTGCTATCCCTGGTTACATCGAGCCGTGTGATCCCACATTGCGGGAGAAGCCGCCTCGCGGCGAAGAGTGGGTCTACGAGATCAAGGCGGACGGTTACCGTGCGCAACTGCATCTTGAAGCTGCGACATCAAAGTCTATTCGCGCACGGGCCTAGATTGGACCGAACAGTTCTCCTCGATCGCAGCGAGCGCCGAGCTGCTCAAGGCAAACAGCTTCGTCATCGACGGCGAGGCCGTGGTGTACGGCAGTGGCGGCCTGCCGGACTTCCAGCAGCTCAGGCGAGAGCTCGGCCCGAAGCAAAGCGAGCGCGTGCGCTATCACGCCTTCGATCTCTTGTACCTTGACGGGTACGACCTGCGCCGCGTCGTGTACGAGGAACGCAAGCGCCTGCTGCAGCGCCTTCTGAAGGGCGCACCGGAGACATTCATCTATGTCGAAGCGCTTGCGGGCGACGGCAACGTAATCCTCGAAAAAGGGTGCCAGCTGGGGCTGGAAGGCCTGATCGGCAAGCGGCTCGGCGAACCCTATCGCTCGGGGCGGCAGGAGAGCTGGATCAAGCTCAAATGCAAGAAGAGCGAGACCTTCCCGATCATCGCGTTCGTGGAGAAGCTAGGGGCGCGCCCCCGGAAAGTCGCCTCGCTCTACGTCGGCCGACACGACAACGGCAAGCTGCTCTACGCCGGCAAGGTGCGTACCGGCTACACCGAGACGACCGCGCGCGAACTGCGCGAGCGGCTTGATCCATTGATCCGCAAGGCTTCTCCGCTCGATGTGACCGTCAAAAAGCCGAAGGCGACCTGGGTCGAGCCGACCCTTGAAATCGAGGTTCAATATGGCGCGCGGACCGATGATGGCTTGCTCCGAGAGGCCGTATTCAAGGGCTTTCGCGATGATCTTGCGGTGCGCAAGGTCAAGGCGCCGCGGCTGGTGCCCTCCGTGGCTGGCCGGCCGAAGCTGGGCGTTCCCCGAGAAAACATCCTGCAGCTTCTGCCCGAAGCGGTTGTCCCCTCGAAAGAAGAACTCGCCGACTATTGGAGCCGGGTCTGGAAGAAAGCCCTCCCGCACCTCGGGCATCGTCCGCTCAAGCTGGTGCGTCACGTGCACGGCACCACCTTCTATCACAAGGGGCCGCTGCCGAAGGACATTCCGGCCGCCGTGCACCAGCTCCGGATTCAGAAGCGCGAGGGTGGTGAGGGAACGCGCCTGTGGGTCGACAACCTGGATGGTTTCCTTGGACTGGTCCAGATCGGGGCCGTCGAGCTGCACCCGTGGAATGCGATCGTTGAGGACTTCGAACATGCCGACCGCATCGTGATCGATCTCGATCCCGGAGAGGGCGTCGATTGGGATGCCGTGGTGGAAACCGCGCTCGACCTGCGCACGCTGATGAAACGCGAGGGCTTCGAGACATGGCCCAAGCTCACCGGCGGCAAAGGAATCCATCTGATGGCGCCGCTGGACCAGCCGGTGCTGCACGACAAAGCGCATCGGGTCGCGCATCAGTTGGTCTCCGCCCTCGCAACGCGTCATCCAGACCGCTACCTCCTGTCTGCTCAGGCAAAGCGTCGCGATCGCATCTTCCTCGATTATCTGCGCAATGGCCGCGGTACCACGGCCATCGGCACCTATTCCCCGCGTGTGCGGCAGGGATTTCCGATCGCAGCGCCCGTGACCTGGAAGCGCGTCGAGAGCGGGATCGCGCCGGACGCCTTCACCATCGGCAGTCCATTCCGCGCGAAGTCGAGGAGGTGAGCCACATGTCGGATGCATTTGATCGATGGGTGGAATGGCGCCACAAACCTTCCCGTGACAGGCGGAGCATTCCTGCCGAACTCTACGCCGCGGTGATGTCCCTGCCTGAAGACGATCGTTCCGACCGGCAGAGGGTGAACGAGGCCGTCCGCCACCATAAGAGGCTCGCCGCGAGGGAAGAACCGTTTGGCTCTACCTCGACGATTACCAGGACGGCAGAACGCACGCGGCAGGCGAGCCCGGATGGATAAAGGTGTTTGCGTCCGCCGACGTCGCCGACAGGTGGTTCAAGGAAAATGACCCTGAAGGCGTGGCCTGGGAATACGAAGTGGAAGGTGGTCCAGCCGAAGGATCGGTCTGGCTCTACTCACCGGACCCGGGCTCCCGAGACGTTGGGGACGCCGATTGGGTCAGGCTCATTGTTTCCAAAGACAGCGCGAAGAAGTGGGTTGAGGCCAACGAGCCGAACCGCCGAGCTGTCAACGAACGCACTCATCCGCGTCACTCCTGAACAGGGTACTCCCAAATGTCGCGTCGCCGCCGCCAAGCGGGATGCTCAGATGGGCGCGCCAAATCGATCCTCCAGAGCATCGACCAGCACCTTACCACCGACCTGTTGCTGACCGAGACTTGGCAACTGCTCAAGGCCAAGTTCGGAAAGGACGTTGCGGACACTTTCTGGGAGCGTCTGCGCGACAGCGGAGTTCGGGTCGAACCCGTCGTCCGCGCCGATCTGGATGCGGCTTCGGAGATTGACGCAAGGTTTCCGGACGAGAGCTTTTCCTTGATCGACCGAACGAGTTTTGCGCTGATGGAGCGCCTGGGGACCACCGGAGCCGCGACGTTCAACCCGGACTTCGCCGCATACCGAGCCCGCCGCGGTCGCGAGCGACCTTTCCAGATACTGAGCGAAGGCCACAGCGAGGTCTTCACGGCGCTCCGGGAGGCGCCTCTCGTACGTCGGCCCGTGCACGTGAGCAATGGCGGCCAGCGCCAGATGGTCTGTCCACACATATTCATATTAGGCCACGCCGCCGGGGAGGAGCGCGCGCTCGCGCTTCTTTGTGGAGCCAACTTCGAGCACGAAGCGTCTGGTCCAAGCAGATGGATTTGCCTTCGGCTGTCGAAGGTCGACGACGTTCGCTTCGCCGATGCGTCCTGGGTAGAGCGAGAGTATCCGGCACCGGTACAGCGATGTGTCGATCAGGTGTACCTAGACGCGAGGCTGTCGGTCCACGCGTAAGCGTACGCTAGGACCTGTACTCACCCCGGCTTACCAGCGCAAAGCGGAAGCTCCGACTATGAGCGGAACCGGCCAACTGTGACCGGTTGCCGAGTGTGTTCATGCCGTCTGTCGGTGCCAAGCCAGGCAGGGCAACGTCGCGAGATCATCCGTAGAAGTACGGCAGCCCGCTTTCGTTTACGCTTCCTTTCTGGAAGGCACCGCATTTTACAAGGGAAACCAGATACTTGCTCTCATTTCCAGCCACTTTAGGGTGTATTCATGACGGGTCTCTCGCTGCGACTGAGCCATAAAATATTGCTCATCGGGATCGTCGGCATCGCCGGACTAATCGTTTTCGGCGGCATCTATCTGAACGGTAATGCTTCGCAGGAAGCAGCGCGAACGGTCGCTGAAGAGGCTCGTAAGGTTTCCACGCTGAACGATAAACTTGGGCGGGACTTGTTAAATGCGCGCCGGGCCGAGAAGGACTTTCTGCTTCGGCGAGACGAGGAGACCTCCAAGCGCCATGCCGCATTGACTACGACCATCAACAGCGACATCGATCACCTCGGCAAGGCCGTCAGGATTGGCGAGTTCGCCGCTCTGGCCGAAACAGTTGGTGTGCTTGCGCAAGGTTTTACCGAATATTCCAAGCAATTTTCTGCGCTGGAGCAGAACGAAGGCAAGCTTGGTTTGAACGAAAAGTTGGGGCTCAGTGGAGCGCTGCGCAGTTCGGTACATGATATTGAGGCGAAGCTGACGCAGCTGGACAACTCGAAGTTGGCCGCGGGCATGCTGATGATGCGTAGGCATGAGAAGGATTTCATGCTCCGTCGCGACCGCGTCTATGTCGATCAATTCGAGAAAAGCGCCAACGAATTTGCAAAGGCAGTGCAAACATCCGATCTCGCTCCAGCGATGAAGGGTGACATCGAGAGTAAACTTCAAAAGTATCGGGCCGACTTCAATGCCTGGGCCGACGGCGCACAGCAGGCGGCCGCCAGTGCAATCGCCATGTCCAAAGCTTATGCACAGATGGAGCCGCGGATCGAACAGATCGCAACCGACATCGAGCACCGGTACAACGCGGCTCAGGCCAAAGAGACGGAAACGATTGCGAGCATCAAGCGCTGGATGCTGATAACCTTGGCCCTCATGGTACTGGTTGTCTCGAGCCTCTCGCTGACGATCTCCCGGGCGGTCACCAAAGCCATCGTGTCCATGGTCCAAGCCATGGTCCGACTTGCGAAGGGTGATATGACCGTCGCCATCCCCGGCGTCGGCCGCCATGACGAAATCGGCGAAATGGCCGGTGCCGTCGACGTCTTCAAATCCAACATGATCGAAGCCGAGCGCCTGCGGGCGGAACAAGCGGACAGTGCGCGACGCCAGGCCGAGCAGCGCAAGGCGGATATGAATCGTTTGGCGAGCGAGTTCGAGGCGGCGGTTGGCGAGATCGTCGAAACCGTGTCCTCGGCATCCACCGAGCTCGAAGCATCGGCAGCAACGCTGACAAAGACGGCCGAGCACGCCCAGGATCTTGCAACCAACGTCGCTTCCGCTTCGGAGGAAGCTTCAACCAACGTCCAGTCGGTCGCTTCTGCAACAGAAGAGCTGACATCCTCAGTGACCGAGATCAGCCGGCAGGTTCAGTCTTCAGCACGTATGGCCACTGCAGCCGTGGGCCAAGCCAGGACTACAACAGCAAAGGTCAGCGAGCTTTCGAAGGCCGCCGCCAAAATCGGAGACGTAGTAGAGCTGATCAACACCATTGCCGGGCAGACGAACCTGTTGGCCCTCAACGCGACCATCGAGGCTGCGCGCGCCGGCGACGCGGGCCGCGGTTTTGCCGTCGTCGCCTCCGAAGTTAAGGCCCTGGCCGAGCAGACAGCCAAGGCAACCGGCGAGATCGGTCAGCAGATCGGCAGCATCCAGTCGGCCACCGACGAATCCGTGCAGGCCATCAAGGAAATCTCGGGCACCATTGAGCTATTGTCCGAGGTGTCATCGACCATTGCCGCCGCCGTCGAGGAGCAAGGCGCCGCGACCCAAGAGATTTCACGCAACATCCAACAGGCCGCGCAGGGCACGCAACTGGTCTCGTCAAATGTTACAGAAGTTGAGCACGGGGCAGCTGAGACCGGTTCTGCATCTACACAGGTGCTTGCGGCAGCACGCTCCTTGTCGACTGAGAGCAACCGGCTGAGGAGCGAACTCGATCGCTTCCTGCTTACTGTGCGAGCGGCCTGACCCTGCTCCCCATCGACTTCACGTCTGCATGGCGGCGACCAGCCGTCCTGCTGAACCCGCCCGTCTGAGATACGTGCCGAAAAATCCCGCCGGAACGTGAAGAATGAGCGTGGCCCCGCCTTTTGGGGGCTGGGGGGCTTGATGGCGGAGCCACGCGGGCCGTGCATTCGCGCGGGCCCGCCATATCAACGGTATTCGGCCGAGCCCGTTCCATGCTCGACTCAAGCCCGCGCGCAGCGAAGACCTAGGGGTCCGGAGGCCGCAGCGGGCCATCCGCCCACTTGCGGGCATCCGGGTCGTGTAGCGGGTCATCGTTGCAATTGGTGCACACGTACCGCGGCCGCCGTTCCGAAGCTTCGTCGGACACAGCTTTCATCGGCTTGCCGCACCCCGGGCACGCCTTCCGGACCGGATGGAGCATGGCCATCTGTTTTCCCCCTGCGATGGCACTCTAGTTCAGTTGAGATCGCGAGCTCAAGCTGGCCGATAAAAATTAGGTCGGGTTCACGCACTGTTGCGCGCCTTCTTGACTCCGCCGCCGCACAGCACTCAACTCTGGGCAGTGATGTTGAGGGGCGTGTCATGGAGCAGGAGTTCTACCGAGGTCTGGCCCAAAGGGTCCGAGGTATGGCGGAGAAGGCCGATCCGTTCACCCGGCGTCGTCTCCTAGATCTCGCCAAACGGTATGACAGCAGGGGCGGTCAGCCCTCGGCATCCGGACCGACCGAGCTGCCGACGCCTCGCACGACGCCGCCTGCAGCGATTTTCTCTGGGCCGGCGAGGCATGACGCCCACACCCGTGTCGTTCTCGATGGTGCGGCAGCGCGCAGCCGATGAAGCCTGGCGGCCGTCCCACAGTGCGCGAAGGGATCTGCCGACAGACGCTTCCCCAGGACCAAGCTCGCGTACCCAGCCGGTGGTCCTGGCCTCACCTGCGACGATTTGATGCCGTGAGCGGGTGCGGCATCGCGTTTCCCCTGAACGCGATCCTAGCGCCCTGGAAGGGGGTCCGGGAAGGTGCTGCGCCTTGCACCGGTAACGAGCTGCCGCGTAGGCTACCCTTCCGGCACGTTGTGCTCGGCAGCCCCGCGCAGGGAACTGAGTTCTGACCACGCGAGCGCGGCAGTGATCCATCTCTGCCGCTCTGCGCCCTTTGCTTCGGCGGCAAGCTTCATCGCCGCGGCGGCCTCGCGCTTGGGGTCGTACTCGAGATCCATGGATACAAATATAGCTGCAGATCGTAAACGATCACGCACCAGTGGGACCGTAGCAATCCGGGGTCGGCAACCATACGCAGATGCTGTCGAGCCGTCCGCAGATGCCCCGCCCGATCCGCCCCCATTCATAGGCGGGCACCTCCGGAGCGATCGAGGCCTGCGCGAACGTCCCGCAAGCGAATCCAACTGCACCGACACTCCCAAAAGCCCGTGAATTGCTTTGTCTTTCAGATATCTCGTGCCGGGAGCTCCCGATATTGTGGGGCCTCACGGGACTACCTCATCGGCCCACACGAGAAGAGATGTTTCAAGACGCATCGGATCTGGCCGCGATGGCCGAGGCACTAGGCCGGTCGAGCGACTACCGGGTGCTGCGGCGCCTGGTGCCGCGGCCGACGTCCATACCGGCCTCTGGACAGGAAACCAAGATCGGCATCTTGCTCGACACCGAAACCACCGGCCTCGACCACCGCAAGGACGAACTCATCGAGCTCGGCATGGTCAAGTTCGGCTACACGCCGGACGGGCGCATCATTGAGGTCAGGGAGACGTTCTCCGCCTTCAATGAGCCGTCCGAGCCGATCCCGGCCGAGATCACGGCGCTTACTGGCATCACCGACGAAATGGTGGCTGGCCACAAAATCGACGAGGCAGCCGTGAACGCCTTCGTCGACGACTCCGTGGTCGTCGTCATTGCGCACAACAGCGGGTTTGATCGCAAATTTTCCGAGCGCTACTGGCCCGTCTTCGAGCGGAAGGCGTGGGCATGCTCCGCGACCGAGGTCGATTGGCGGCAGCACGGCTTCGATGGTGCGAAGCTCGGCTACCTTCTGAATGGCGCCGGCTATTTCCACCAGGCGCACCGCGCGGTTGACGACTGTCACGCGCTGCTCGAGATCTTGGACTTCGACCTACCAACGACCGGCGCGCCCGCGCTCGCCGTCCTGCTCGAGACCGCACGACAGAAAACCGTCCGGATCTGGGCCGAACAGTCGCCGTTCGAACTCAAGGATTCGCTGAAGCGCCGCGGCTATCGCTGGAGCGACGGCACGGACGGTCGGCCAAAGTCCTGGTACGTCGACGTCCGCGAGTCCGCGCTGGACACCGAGCTCGCGTTTCTCCGGACCGAGATCTACCTGCGCGACGTGGAGCCGCGCCTGCAGACGCTGACCGCCTTCACCCGCTTCTCCACCCGCGTTTAAGCGGCCAGCTTGGAGCAGGCCGCCTCTGGATTGGAGCGAGAGCGCGGGCCTCAGCGGCCGAGACGCTTCTCGACCCGTTTGCGGGAATTGCCGACTTTCTTGACCGCTTTCTTGACGGCGGAGACCGATCGGCCGGTCTTCTTCGCCTCATAGCCGACCTCGTACTTCTGTCCGCCGGCGACGCGCGCCCGGTCCTGCTTGCGTCCTCGCGCGGTCTTCTTCTTCGCGGCTGCCATCGGCACCTCCTTCTGCGAATCTGATGGCGGTGCAACGCCCTGAGGATTCCGGAGGTTCCCCAAGCTCCTCGCTGTTGCCATAAGCCCTTAGACCGTGAGAGACGCACCCGTCTCTGCTTCATATTCGAACAGCGAGAGACTATGCGATCTATCCGCGAACCTTTGGCATCGCGCCCACGCACTAGGTTCCTAACGGACCAGCCGAACCGGCCTCGAGTCCCGACCGTTGCCGACCGAACCATCGGCCGTGGCCTGCGTTTACCGAGATCATGTCTGACGCATTTGATTACTTCCGCGCCTACGCCGTGCGGGCTCTTTGCAAAGCGCGGTCGATGCCGCGGGGCAGGATGAAGCATCTGCAGCTGCTGGCCGGGCGGATCTATAATCTTCTCAAGAAAGAGGCCGCTTACGGCCCGAATGCGCAGCACCTTGAAGACTTCCGGGCAGCCCAGAGGCTGGAGAGGTCTCTCGATCGTCCGCCTGGCCAAGGCTCGGGCGCTGGGACTTGCTTTAGTCCGCCGAGGTCGCAGGACGCGGGACGGGAGGCTTGTTGAGTGCCTTCCCTCGACACCCGTGGTGTAGCAAGCCTCCTGCGGGAATACGCGCAGCGTACCGCCTTGCGCGGCGGCAACCCCTACAGGGCAAAAGCCTATTCTCGGGCCGCCGACAGCCTAGCAGCCCTTGCCGTCCCTCTGCATGTGCTGATCGCGGAAGACCGTCTCAAGGAAATCCCCGGCGTCGGCGAGGCGATCGCCGACATTATCGCCAAGCTTCACAAGACGGGTTCTCATCCAAGCCTTGAGAAGCTCCGGAAGGAGATACCCGAGGGCGTGCTCAAGATGCTCGCCGTTCCCGGCCTCCGCCCCGAGAAGGTGCTTCGGCTCTACAAGGATCTCGGCATCACCTCGCTCGCGGAGTTGGAGACCGCCGCCAAGGACGACCGCATCAAGAAGGCCAAAGGCCTCGGCGCCGCGCTGCAGACCAAAATTCTGCAAAATCTGGCGATCGCAAAAAGCGGAGAAGGTCGCCTCCACCTGCATCGTGCCGTCGCCCTGCTCGCGCACGCCAAGGACTCGCTGCGCAAGGCTCGGCCGGAGCTCAAGCGCGTGACGATCGCAGGCGACTTCCGCCGCGGCTGCGAACTCGTCGGCGACCTCACGATCGTAGCGGAGGCTCCCAAGCTCGACAAGACCTCGAAGGCATCCGCTGCGGACGGACTGCAAATCCGCCTGTCCGACCGCAAGCACTTCGGCGCCGCCCTTCTTTTCGGCACCGGCTCAGCCGCTCACATCGAGAGGCTCCAGGCTTTGGCCGCGGAGAAAGGAATGCGGCTGGAGAGCGACGGGCTGCACAAGGGTCGCGCCCTGATCGCCGGCGACGAAGCCCAAATCTATAGTGCCCTCGGCCTGCCGTTCATCGATCCTGAACTCCGTGAGGGCCGCGGCGAGGTCGAGCTGGCCCTGAAGGGCAAGCTGCCGAAGCTCGTCACCGACAAGGATTTGCGCGGAATCCTTCATTGCCACACCGATGCGTCCGACGGCACGGAGACCTTGGAGACGATGGCCAAGGCCACGCGCCAGCGCGGCTTCGAGTATTTCGGCGTCGCGGACCACTCCAAGTCCGCGCACTACGCGGGCGGCCTCTCGGAGGAAGAGATCAGGCAGCAGCACCGGGACGCCGACCGGTTGAACAAGCGCTTCGGCAAGGATTTCCGGATCCTGAAAGGCATCGAGTCCGACATTCTGGCCGACGGCTCGCTCGACTATGCGGACGACGTGCTGCAGCGCTTCGACTTCGTGGTCGCGAGCATCCACGGCCGCTTCAAACTCGATCGCAAGGCGCAGACGCAGCGGCTGCTGCGCGCCATCTCCGATCCTCACACCACCATCATCGGCCACATGACCGGGCGCCAGCTGCAGCGGCGGCCAGGCTACGAGATCGATGTCGACAAGGTGCTGTGCGCCTGTGCCAAGCATGACGTCGTGGTGGAGATCAATGCGCACCCGTGGCGCCTCGACCTGGATTGGCGCTGGCACCAGGCCGCCCTTGAGTTCGGCTGCTTGATGAGCATCAATCCGGACGCGCACTCGATCCCCGAGCTCGACCACATGCACTGGGGCGTCGAGATGGCTCGGAAGGGCGGTGTCCCCGCCGACCGGGTCCTGAACGCGATGGCTCTTCCGGAGATCACGCGCTACCTGCGCCAGAAGCGGCGCTCGTTCGCCCGGGCGGCCTGATGCAGCAAGGGCACGGCTTCTCGCTGGAGGGCACCGTGGTCGCAGTTGCCGCCGATCGCAGTCACCACTTCAGCAAACCGCTCCAGGACCGCATCATGCTGGTGGAAGGCCATGGCGTCGAAGGCGACGCCCACGCCGGCTCGTTCGTCAAGCACCGGTATCTCGCCCGTCGGCAGCCGCGCCTACCCAATCTCCGGCAGGTGCACCTCATCCCGACCGAGCTCTTTGCATCCCTTTCGGATGCCGGCTTCCAGGTCGCAGCGGGGGACCTGGGCGAGAATATCACCACTGCCGGTCTGGACCTTGAGCGGATGCCTCTCCGGACGCTCATCGAGCTTGGACCAACGGCGATCGTGGAGCTGACCGGCCTCCGGACGCCTTGCGTTCTGATCGACCGCTTCCAGCCCGGCCTTAAGCAACAGGTGCTCTCGTCGGCGGAAACGGGCCCTCCGTTCAAATCTGGGGTGCTGGGCGTGGTACGGGCCGGCGGGATGGTCGCGGCTGGTGATACCGCGCGGGCTCGCCCTCCGTCCTCCTCGTTTCGGCCTCTGCCGGCCGTGTAGAAGAGCCTACCATGACCCGCAAATCGACCCTGCCTAATCGTCTGCAGCCCATGTTGGCCACGCTTACGGATGCGCCGTTCGACGATCCCGATTGGGTCTTCGAGGACAAATTCGATGGTTTCCGCATGGTGGCGGAAATCCGGCGTGGTCGGGTCGCGCTCTACAGCCGCAACGGGAAGATCATCAGCCACTCCTATGTCGAGGTTGCGAAAGCACTTGAGGGAGTGAAGGCGGACGCCGTGATCGATGGCGAGCTCGTTGCGATCGGGAAGGACGGCGTATCCCATTTCCAGTTGCTTCAAAACGCCCTGCGCCACGAGGCTAAGCTTTTGTACTGCGCGTTCGACCTCATGTTCGCGGACGGCGAGGACCTGCGCGCGCTGCCGCTTCTCGAGCGCAAGAAGCGGCTCAACGCCCTCCTGCCGCGCCACAAGCTGATCGCGTTCAGCGACCACCGCAAAGGCAACGGAACGAAATTCTTCGCAGAAGCAGAGCGGAGACACCTCGAAGGCATCATGGCCAAGCGTGCCGACAGCCCGTATGCATCCGGACGCCGGACCGCCGATTGGCTGAAGGTGAAGACGGCGCAGCGGCAGGAGGTCGTGATCGCCGGCTTCACGGCGCCGCGGCGAACCCGGCCATTCTTCGGCGCCCTCGTGCTGGCGGTACGCGAAGGCGACGCATGGCGGTACATCGGCCACGTCGGCACCGGCTTCAGTCACCAGGTTCTCGAAGAGCTTCACGGCAAGCTCGTGAGGCTCAAGACAACCAAATCGCCGTTCGCTGCCAAGGTGAAGGATGAGCAGGTCACGACCTGGGTGCGTCCTTCGTTGGTCGCGGAAGTGAAGTTCGCCGAGTGGACCAGCAAGGGAGAGCTGCGCCAGCCGGTCTATCTAGGACTGCGGTCCGACAAAAAGGCCAAGGACGTCGTTCGCGAAAAGAGTTGGTCGCGAAAATAACGGACCCGAGAAGAGACGTCCGACCCGGTCAGCCGGCTGCGCGCTCGGCTGCCGAAGGCCAAGGCGGCAGGGGCGGCAACCCGAGAGCCTTGCGTACAGGTCCAAACGACCTCCGGTGAGCTGCGCATGCACCAAGCCTGGCGAGCGCCTCATAATGAGCCGGCACCGGGTAGCCCTTGTGATCCGCGAAGCCGTAGCCGGGGTGACGCACCTCGAGTGTCCGCATGACCGTATCGCGCTCGACTTTCGCTAGGATGGAGGCGGCCGCAATGCTGGCGGACTTGGCGTCACCTTTAATGATGGGCTGCTGAGGGATGTCGATTTCCTTCAACCGCTTCGCGTCGATCAGCAAGTGCTGCGGTGCCAACCCGAGCCCCCGGACCGCACGTTGCATCGCTTGGATGCCTGCCCAATAGATGTTGATTTCGTCGATCTCCTCGACCTCGACGAATGCTACACACCAACTCTCTGCCTTTTCCTTGATTTCCTTCGCGAGTTCTTCGCGAGTGGCGGCGTCGAGTTTTTTCGAGTCGTCGATTCCAACTATCCGCGTCCCGGGCTTCAGGATCACGGCGGCAGCGGAAACTGGCCCGGCGAGAGGGCTCATTCCCGCCTCGTCCACGCCTGCCACCGCATGATGGCCGCTTTCCCAGAGAGAGCTCTCGAAGCGAAGCATCTTGCGGAGGCGCTGCCCTTCCGACCTATTTTCGGAGCGCCGCTTGTCGATTGAAGCCAGGATTGCACGGGCTCCCGCGCGGGTGTCGGCCCGCAAGATCTGCTCGACGCCGGCCTCGAGCGGTCTTTTCTCGATGACATAGCGCCGGCGCAACGCATCGAGCGAATACTGGGGCATAGTGGCCTTCGTGAAGACTGACTGTGGGAAGCGTGTCGGTGAAATTTGTGGCGATTGTCTGAAGCTAGACCATGCCGTCATCGACTGCGCAGCGCCTTGTCGAAAGGAACCGGACCGGCTCGCCATCTGAGGTCTCGCTATTCTGGAGGGCCACTGATCCAGACCTCGCGTTCGACCTCAGAGCGGAACCAACCGGTGTCTTCATCCCTTGAGAAAGAGTGGAGCCTCGATTCCCGGGTGCTTCCGAGGGGGCCGGCCCATGCTCCGCCAAGCCAGCAACGAAGAAGAGGTTCTGGACCGCACCGCCGAGGTCGCGGCCACCATCGCGGAAGAAGGCCTCCGCTACGTCAGCGACTCCGCGCCGGGGTACACGCGCAAGCGGACTGGAACCACTTTCAGCTACTACGACAAGGACGGCAAGCGCATCACCGATGCCGCCGTCATCCGACGCATCAAATCAATCGGCATCCCGCCGGCCTACGAGTCCGTGTGGATCTGCCCGTCGTCGAACGGCCACATCCAGGCAACCGGGCTCGATGCGCGGGGTCGCAAGCAGTATCGCTACCATCCGAAGTGGCGCGAGCTCCGAGACCAGAACAAGTATGAGCATATCGTCCTGTTCGCTGCCGCGCTGCCCGCGCTGCGGGAACGGGTCGCTGCCGACATGAAGCGGGACGGACTGCCCCGCGAGAAGGTGCTGGCCACGATCGTTAGTCTTCTGGAAAAGACGTTGATCCGGGTCGGCAACGCCGAGTACGCCGAGAAAAACAAGTCCTACGGGCTCACCACCATGCGCCGCAAGCACGTCGCGGTCGGGCGCGGCGTGCTTCGGTTCGACTTCACGGGCAAGTCGGGCAAGCAATGGAAGCTTCGCGTCGAGGACAAGCGGATAGCCGCGATCGTGAAGCGCTGTGCGGAGATCCCGGGACACGAACTCTTCAAGTACCTGGACGACGACGAAAAGCCCCGCACGGTCGATTCCGGCGACGTCAACGCCTACATCAAGGACATCACGGGCGAGGACTTCAGTGCCAAGGATTTTCGGACTTGGGCGGGAACGGTTCTGGCGGCGTTGGCGCTGGCCGAATTCAAGAAGTACGACAGCCAGGCCGAGGCGAAGCGCAACGTCGTCGCCGCGATCGAAAGCGTCTCGAAGCAGCTCGGCAACACACCGGCCATCTGCCGAAAGTGCTACGTGCACCCGGAAGTCCTGAACGCCTACATGTCAGGTGACCTCGTGAAGATGATTGAAGCCAAGATCGCGCAAAAGTTCAAGCGCCAGCACGCCAAGCTCACTTCCGACGAGATCATGGTGCTGGCATTTCTGCGCAAGCGTCTCGATGCTCTGAGGGTGCTCGTCTAGCCTTGCGTACGCGGTCTCCAGACCCTGCGTCCTCCTGGACCCTGCGGGCGCCCCTCGCCGACGGCCGGCGAGGCGCTTTCCTTGCCCTGTCTTAGGACCACTCCCTGCAACCACAATCACGATTCCGACGTGCTGATGCTGGTAGCTTCGGTCCGGGACGCCGTCACCGGGCTGACGTCCGAACTGCTCGAGGATCACATCCGCAATCACGTCACCCGCCAGTCGCCGTGCCATGTCTGGCACGCTAATGCTTACCGGCTAATCTCGATACCGGCAGAACTCGTCGCCGTTTTCATACTCGATGCAGGTCTTAACCCGAGCGTAAGACCGCATTTCCCTACTAAACCCGCCTTCATACCGGCCTTCGCCGCGGCCCGGCGACCGGTATCCAGAACCGCGATCCATATCATCATCGTCGCGACGCCAGTTTCGTCCCGTGGTTCGATGATCCTCATCTTGGTCCATCATACGGCCCATCTGCCGATGCATCTGACGCATGCGATCCATATCCATGCGGTCGTCTCCACGATCCTGCCGGGTAGTCCAATCGCGATTAATGCGCGTGCCCTCGGCGCTCTGACGATCTCGTTCGCGCGCTTGATCTGATTGCTGCGGTGATCGCTCCGGCTGGACTGGAGCCTTTTGCAATTGGACTTGGTCCGGCTGTTGCGGGGTTACCTCCGGCCGAGCTTGGGGAGAGGCTTGATTAGCATCTGGCCCTGTTTGCTGAGCGAAGGCCGCAACGGGAATGAAACTGGAGACTACAAAAAGGATTGCGGCCATGTCTGATCGACGCATGATCTCACCTCGCGAGTTTGCTCTCTAACCTCGTGAGGCGGTTTTTGTTCTTATCTTTTTTGAAACGTCAGGAACGGTGACGCTTGTAAGCTTGGGCGCCATGGCAGTGCCGCCATGCCGGTTTTCGAATGTTAGAACTCGCTGTTGGGTTCTCTAGCAGTGCCGAGTGAGCGAGCGAGACGCAGGAGCCGAACTGTCTAGGTGTCCAAGGCTCGCCTCGCCACACACCGGCGCCGTAGTGGCCGCTGCGGATCAATCCTAGACTGGGCTCCGCGGTTCGGGTTGACCCGTCTCAACTGATTCATTGCGTCGGCGGTTCGGGGCTGGCTCCACTTCGTCAATAGCACGAATGGTAAGATGCTGGGCGATGTCCACCGCCACGTTCTGCTCAAGACCCGACCTGATCCGTCAGGTCCTGACCTAGTGCAGCAGGAACGTCATCACCTGCGCGGCGTGATGGATGAAAGACGGGAAGTAGAGGTATTCGCGGCCGCCGCATCGACTCGGTAGCCAGTATTCCCAGAAGTCGGTCGCGAGACGGCCCTACTGGTCCTCTTGCTCTAATTTTTCGGCAAGTCCGTCATATTCTTCAGTGAGATCCTTGAGCTTTTCAGCGAACTGCGGGTGAGCCGTCCCTTCGGCTAGTTGATGCAACCACAGCGCCCTCTTGCGCGACCTTTCCGCGTCACGATCGATACAAGCCGTTAGATGCATTTGCCTTTCCTCCTAACCTCCTGGAAAGGCCGCCCTGAAGAGCGGCCTCTCCATGCTGATGTAATTTTGTGCGGCGTTCAAGCGCCCGTCTTTGGCACACGCTGAAGCATGCTCCCACTCCTCGCACGATTCCCATCGTGCAGCGCACGAGGCGCTTCGTGCTGCCGCACATCCACCGGCAGTGTTGCACTAGGCTCGCGGAGACTGTGTGCTTCCCTAGTCTGATCACCGACGGACACTACGAATGTGCCAAGCCATGGTTGCGGCATAGGCAAGTAGAGTAATGCAGATGCCCGCGGCCAGTCGAGGTTTTGACACAGAGCCACATTCACGACCAAACCTTCCCGCCCGAATGGGTGTGTTGATAGTCAGGGTTTTCCCGACAGTCGAAAAGCAATCTCCAGACTGCCTGGCGAGCTGCAATCACTGTATTCGGTTGCGCCTGAAGTGATCGTTCGTGGAGACTCCCGTGAAAACGTAGGTTTTCGAGGGGCCGAACCGGCAACTTTTTGCGCAGCATTAGAAACTACCCGGCCGTAGAGCCGAGAAACTTCGCGTGTAGATGCCGGCAAGCCTCGGGCTGCAGGCATAGGCTTGTAATAAGAGCTGATGCCCGGGAGGCCCCTCATCTTCGGTTGTGTACTAACCGGTCAGCAGCCCTGAAAATAGAAGTGCGGCGCCAAGTCCAATGAACGACAGAATTGAGGCCAGCACAACTTCGAGGCGCAACATCTTGCGCCGCCCGTCCCTAGGATTGGGTATCCCGATGAAGATGAGGACGCCCGCAGCCCCGAGCAAGGCAGCTCCCGGCCGACCCGCTTTCCCTTAAAAGGGTGACATGTGTGCTTGTCCAGCAGTACCGATGGAAGCCGGGGATGGCGCGCAACCGTACCCAGCTCGATAAAGCGGCTATATCCCAAAGGGTCGGAAACTATTCGCAAATCCGCTTGCGGACCGTAACACGCTCGCCATATCGATTCATTCGGTGACGGACAACAATTCGGCAATCGCGATCTCGGTTATAGGAATCGTAGAAGTGACGGCGATGATGATTTGGCCCGACACGCAGGCCGTTTGGACCGACACTGAATTCGACGGCGTTCGAAGTTCCGGCACTCGTGGCTAACGCGGCGATCAGCACTGCCGCCGCGATAATCGCTTTCTGCATCTGCAATCTCCTACCGGGCTAAACTTCTGAAGCTCGCGGCTTCTCAATTCGTCCCCACGTATGCAAAACACGCTCGAATGCAAAATGATCGATCGGTCGGTACGTATTTGTACCGAATTTCGATCTGCTTAACGGCGCTGCATTCGCCGTCGCGACGTCAGTTTGCGCGCGTATGACAACGTATAACCTCGCAGCAAATCGTGCTGAACAGCACGGCAGCATAGGTTGGAGCCAAGTCCGGCGTTTTGGTCGGGCTGTCCGGCAGTGAGAGCAAGCGACACGGATGTGCCGCCGCGCACGCGCGCCCATTCCGCACTACAAAGAGGAGCGCACTTGCTGGTGCGCTCCTCTTATGCGACGACGCTGTCGGAACACGACTATCAGTGTGTAACCAGCGGACACGCCGAGTCGGATAATTTCCCGAATGCTTCTTCGCCCGACATAGTGTGAACCAGCTTGTAGTAGTCCCAAGGTTGTTTGGACTCATCGGGTTTCTTGACCTGCATGATGTACATCTCATGCTCCATCAAGCCATCGGCACGGATCTTGCCATTGCTGGTGAACATGTCGTCGATCTTCATCTTCTTGAGCTCCGCCATGACCTTCTCTGAATTTGTGGAGCCGGCAGCCTTGACCGCGTTGAGGTAGCTCATGGTCGCCGAATAGTAGCCCGCCTGATTCATGGTGGGCTCGCGCTTCGTCTTCTCATAATAGCGTTTGGCGAAGGCGCGGGTCTTCTCGTTGAGATCCCAATACCAGCCGGTGGTGAGGTACAGGCCCTGTGCGGTCTTGAGGCCGAGGCTGTGAATGTCGCTGATGAAGGCGAGCAATGCGGCCGGCTTCATTGTCCTGGCGATGCCGAACTCGTCGGCAGCCTTGATCGAGTTGGTGAAGTCGTTGCCGGCATTGGCCAGTCCAAGCACCTGCGCACCCGCGTTTTGCGCCTGGAGCAGATAGCTCGAGAAGTCCGACGTGGAGAGCGGGACGCGCACGGCGCCAGTGACCTTGCCGCCATTGGCCTCGACCACCTTCGACGCCGACTCCTGCAACTGGGTGCCGAAGGCGTAGTCGGCCGTGAGGAAGAACCAGGTTTTACCGCCCTGCTTCACCATGGTCTTGGCGGTACCGTTGCCGAGCGCAGTCGTGTCGTAGACGTAGTGGACCGTATACGGCGTGCAGTCCTTGCCGGTCAGTGATGCGCCGGCTGCGCCGATAGCGATGAACGGAATTTTCTTCTCCTTGGCGACATTGTTCATCGCCAGGCTAACTCCCGTGTTCGATCCGCCGAGAATCATCGTAATGCCGTCCCGGTCAGCCCATTCCCGGAATTTTTGCGCTCCAACATCGGGCTTGTTCTGGTGATCGGAGACCATGAACTCGATCTTGTTACCCAGAACGCTGCCGCCAAAATCCTCAATTGCCATCTTGGCCGCCTCGACACCGCCGGGGCCGATAACGTCGGCATAGAGGCCGGACATGTCGTCGATATCGCCGATCACGACCTTGTTTTCGGCCGCGTGTGCAGTCGTCACCGCCATTGACGCTGTGAGCAGCAGTTGAACCGTTCTTACCGCAATGTATTTCATTTGACGTGTTCCTCCTTTTCGATTTCAGCGCGAGGTCGTCAGGACTTCGCGTCGTCACGTCGCGCTGGGTCAAATCAACTAGACGCCGAGATAGCGCTGGAGCAGCTCCGGTTGTGCCTTGAGCTCCCGAGCTGGCCCGTCGTGCACGATGTGTCCGTTGTTGATGATGTAGATCCGGCTCGCCAGGGCCAGCGTCGCCGCCAAATTCTGCTCGACCAGCACGATGGTCTGGCCGGCGGCGGCGAGCTCGCGGCAGGCCTTGACGAGATCGTGGACGATGACGGGCGCGAGCCCCTCGAACGGCTCGTCCAGCAGCACGATCTTGGGATCGCGCACCAGCGCCCGCGCGATAGCGAGCATCTGCTGTTCGCCGCCCGACAGCTCGGTGCCGCGGTTGCTACGCCGCTCCTTCAGTCGCGGAAACATCTCGTAGATGCGGTCGAGAGGCCAGCGTTTGGGCGCCGTGATCCCGGCGAGCAGGATATTCTCTTCCACCGACAGGCTGCCGAAAATGCGGCGCTCCTCGTGCACGAGCTGCATGCCCGCCTGCGCGATTCTGTGGCTCTTTCGGCCGGCGATATCGATGCCGTCGAACTTCACGCTGCCGCTACGCGGAGTCACGACACCCATCAGGCTCTTCAGCGTGGTGCTCTTGCCGGCGCCGTTTCGGCCGAGCAGTGCCACCACCTCGTGACGCTCGACATGCATGGCGACGTCGAACAGGATGTGGGAGTCCCCGTAGTAGCTGTTCAGGCCGTTGACCTCGATCAGGCTCATGCGGCGATCTCTCCGTGAACTCCGCCGAGATAGGCTTCCTGCACGGCGGCGTTGGACTTGATTTCCTCCGGCGTGCCGTCGAGCAGAACCTTGCCTTCCTGTAGCACCGTCACGCGCTCGACCAGCTCGAACAGCGAATCCATGTCGTGGTCGATGATGATCATGGTGCGCCCGCGCGCGATCGATTTGAGCAGCTTGACGGTCTCGACCCGCTCGCGTGGGCTCATGCCCGCAAGCGGCTCGTCGAGCAGCAGCAGGCGTGGCGAGGTGGCGAGCGCGAGCCCGATTTCCAGTCTCCGCTTCTCGCCATAGGCGAGCTCGGATACCGGCGTATCGGCCCGGCGGCTCAAATTGACGAGGGCAAGCGTGTGCTCCACCTGCTCGGTCAGGCCCTTGACGCTGGAGAGCTTACGGAACAGGTCGAGCCGAAATTTCCCGCGCAGCTCGGCCAGCGCGGCGATCGTCAGGTTCTGACGCACCGTCAATCCGGTGAAGAGCTGGTTGACCTGATAGCTCTTGGTGAGGCCGAGCTGGCAGACCTCGGTGACCTTCAATCCGGTGATGTCGCGCCCCTCGAACACGATCTGACCAGAGCTCGGCGCGATCTCGCAGGTCAGCATCTTGAAGAAGGTCGATTTGCCGGCGCCGTTGGGGCCGATGATCCCGCGCAGCTCGCCCTGATTGACGCTGAAATCGATGTCGCTGTTGGCGACCAGGCCGCCATAGCGCTTGGTGAGGCCGCTGGCTTTGAGGATCGGCCCGGAATAGACGGGATGCGCGACCTCCTTCGCCTGCATCGGCGCGGGCGGGAGTTGCTGCGCGGCCTCGCTGTCAGCGGCCTCTTGCCCCACTTCCGCTTCCCCCCGCTTCCGCCCGTCCGAGACAAGGCGATATAGATCGGCAAGACCGCCGATGATGCCGCCGCGCAGGAAGCAGACCAGCAGCACGAATACGACACCCAGCACCAGCTTCCAGGCCGCGCCGAGGCCCAGCGCGGATTGGAGGAAATCCTGCAGGAACAGCCAGACGGTCGCGCCGACCAGCGACCCGAACAACGTGCCCCTGCCGCCGATGGCCGTCTGCATCACGAGCTGGCCCGAGGTGTCGAAGGTGAAGGCGTCGGGCGGCATGAAGGCCTGGAGCACGCCGAGCAGGCCGCCGGCGAGACCGGCGTAAGCCGCCGCGATCACGAAAGCCGTCAGCTTGTAGCCGTGGATGTTGTGGCCGACCGCGGTAGCGCGCAGCGGATTGTCCCGGATCGCGCTGAAAATAGCGCCGACCGGCGAGCGCACGATCCTGAGCGCGATGATGACGCCGACGAAGTAGCAAAGCGCGATGAACTGATAGAGCGACCAGCCATTGGTGAAGTGGATGGTGGTGAAGCCGAGATTGAAGCTCGGCGTCGGCACGCCCGGCAGGCCGTTCTCGCCGCCGGTGAAGTCCGACAGCGGATTGAACTCGACGAAGAAGAACACCTCTGCGATCGCCACCGTGATCATCGCGAAGTAGATGCCGGTGCGTCGCAATGCGATCAGGCCGATCAGGTAGCCGGTCGCGGCGGCCGCGATCATGCCGATGATCAGCGCGCCCAGCACGTTGCCGAAGCCGGCGCGCGTCAGCAGGTAGGCGGCGACGAAGCCGCCCGTGCCGTAAAAGGCGGACTGGCCGAACGAGAGCAGGCCCGTGAAGCCGAACAGGATGTCGAAGCCGAGCCCGAACAGGCCCCAGACCAGGATCCGGTTCACGGTATTTGGCGCGAAGCCGAGATGAGGCAGCACGAAGGGGGCTGCGATCAAGCCGATCGCAGTCAGGGCTTCGATCAGGAAGGGGCGTTGCTTGAGCATCAGGTGATCGCTTACTCGCGGCCCTGGACGCCGAGCAGGCCATGCGGTCGTACCACGAGTACGAGCGTCATCGCCGCAAACAGCATCACATAGGCGTAGCCGGGGTTGAACATGGAGGTGACGCTGATGATCTCACCGGCGATCAGGCCGCCGAGAATCGCGCCGGGGAACGAACCGACGCCGCCGATCACCACCACCACGAAGGTCTGGACCAGGATGTCGTCACCGATTCCCGGTGTCAGCGACACCACCGGCGCGTTGACGATGCCGGCAAAGCCGGCCGCCATTGCGCCGATGCCGAACACGATCATGAAGACGCGGTAGACGTTGATGCCGAGCGAATCGACCATCACCGAATCCTCGATGCCGGCGCGCACGATCATGCCGAGCCGGGTCCGGTAGAGGACGATGAACAGCGCGCCGAGGGCGACTGCGACGATACCGACGACGGCGAGGCGGTAGGTTGGATAGAACATGAAGCCGAGATTGGTGATGCCCCGGAACAGGGCCGGCGGCGGCACCAGCTGCGACTGGCTCGAGAAGATCAGGCGCACCAGCTCGACGAAGCAGATGCCGAGCCCGAAGGTCACGAGCAACTGATCTTCGTGCGGACGATGATAGAAATGGCGGATGATGACGCGCTCCATGAGAACGCCGAGCAACATCACGAACAGGGAGCCCGCGATCACGGCCAGGATGAACGACTCCGTGTACTGGTAGGCGACAAAGCCGGCATAGCCGCCGATCATAAACATCGCGCCGTGCGCGAGGTTCAGCACGCCGAGGGTGCCATAGATGATGGTCAGACCGGAGCTGATCAGCGCGAGCAGCGCGCCGAGCGCGAGCCCGTTGAAAAGCTGTGAAACGAGGTTGGGCCAACTTATCATGCGACAATCGCTGTTGTGGCGCGCGAGGGTGCGCGTCAGAAAAAGGTGACGCCGCGGGACCGGAGTGCAGTCCGCGGCGTCAAAGGGGTTAGCCAGGTCTCAGCTGTAGTCGCCGAGATGGCAGCCGAAGGCGTCCGGCTTCTGCATCAGGCCTTCACCCGGGACGATCTCGACCACGTCGTACCAATCTTCCTTGCTCTTCATGTCCTTCTGCTGCTTGCCCTTGACGATGATCACCGGCCGGACGCATTGGTGATCCTCGGGGCGGTAATGCACGTCGCCAACCAGCGAGGGGATCGTCTCGCCCTTCTCGTAGGCCTTGATCACGTCGGGCGGATTGAAGCTGCCGGCCTGCTCGCACATGTGCGCCCAATGCGCGAAACTGACATACGCGTTCTCGGCGCCCCATTCGGGCTTGTAGCCGTACTTCTTCTCGAAGGCTTCGTTGAACATCTTGGCCAGCGGGAACTTGTCCTCAATCGTCCACCAATAGTCGGTCGCGGCATAGACGCCCTGCATCAGGCCGCCGGTCTCGCGCGCGATGAAAGGCACCTGGTACGGCACGACCAGCTTCATCTTGTCGAGTACTCCGAACTGCTTGGCCTGTTGCGTCGACAGTACCGCGTCATGGCCCCAATTGACGTTGATGAGCACGTCGGCGCCGGAGTTCGCGACGTTCAGCAGGTAAGAGGAATAGTCCGGCGCGCCGAGCGGGGCGACCTGGTTGGTCACGCTAGTCCAGCCGGCCGTCGCGAGAAAATCCTGCATCGATTTTGTGACGGTGTGGCCATAGGTGTAGTCCGGTGTGAGATAGGCGGCCTTCTTGCCCTTGCCGAACTCTCGTACCATCACAGGGCCGATCGCTGCAGCCGCCGTCTGGCCGTAGAAGTTCTGGCGGAAGCCGTAGCGAACGCAGTCCTTGCCTGTGGTGTCGTTCGAGCCCGAAATGCCGCACACGAAGATCACATGCTCGCGCTGGGCGAGCTTGTTGAGTGCGACTGCCACGGCGCTGGACGTGCCGCCGGTGATCATGATCGCCTTGTTCTCGCTGATGAAGCGCTGCTGCGCCTGCACCGCTTCGTTCGGCTTGGCCGCGGAATCCGCGACGCCGAACTTCAGTTCCTTGCCGAGCACGCCCTTGCTGGTTTTGGGCGAGATCTTCTTGATCAGCTCGTGGCCTTCATTGATGTGCTCGATCGCGAGCTGGTAGCCCTTGAGCTCGTCTTCACCTTGTACGGCATAGGTGCCAGTGCGCGGCACCGAGATGCCGATGAAGGCGGTGGAACCCGACACGCCCGCGGGATAGGTGCCGATCGCCGGCTTGTCCTCGGCAAAGGCCGGAATCGCCGGCAGCATCGAGCCGCCGATGAGGCCCGCTGTGGTCTGGAGCAGGCCACGGCGCGAGAGGCCGCGGCGAATGAGATCGTCAGTCATGGTCGTTTCCTCCGAACATCGTTGTTGTTTGCAGGCAAAGCACGACCTGTCCGGCGCCAGCCGACCCAAAGGCCTGCTGCGCCGGGCACGTCACATCCGCGTGTAGCTCTTGGCCTTAAGCATTGCTTGTAAAGCCCCTCTGTCAATTTCGTCTTTGGTCGAACGCCGAAATTTATCTCGTGAAAACATATCGGATCACGATATATATTAGCCTTTGTGAGTACGAGGCTGGCGGGCTCGGCGAGAGAGATGGCGCGACGAACGACAGTGGCGGGTACCCGGAAGCGACGGTCATGGCCGCGAGGTGCGGAGCGGCAGGAGGCGACGTGGCCGGTGGAAGAGGTGAACGGGCAGCGGGCGATACCGCAGTCCGGCGACGGCTCTCGCATGCCCGGTCCGCGCAACTGGCCGGCCGAGCGGCGCGGGCCCGTCGTCGGCCCCGTTCAGGCGAAGCGCGCACCCGGTCCAATGCAGAAGCTGAGCGTGCGCGCCCAGAACGTCCTGAAGGAGCTCGCAGTCGAGCTCAACGGCGAGCAGCCGCCGAAAGGGAATTGGTCGCCGTCGCGCGAATTGCTGCGGGCGCTCACGGCCGAGCGCCTCGCCACCGCGCGCAATTGCGGGCCGCATACGATGCGGGAGATCGTGGACTGGGCGCAGGCCTGCGGCGTGACCATCAAGCCGGTAATCCCGCCCGGCGGTTCGCTGTCGCAGATGTGGAGCGAGCTGATCGCCAATGGCTCGGCAGGCAACCTGACCGGCGCCGAGATCGCCGGCGCGCTGCAGCGCTCGATCCGGCGGAAGAGCGTTCGCATCCCAATCGCCTTTCAGGTCATCTTGGTGAAGATCCTGCTGTCGAGCTTCGAGTAGAGCGCCCTATAGCTGTGTATCCGGAGTTCTCGCGGCTTGGTACGGGCGCTCCTGCTTGCTACTTTTGGCTAGGCTGCCCGCTTTGCCGGGTGGCAAGCACGGAGGCGGCCCGGCATGGCTCAGGCGAAGAAGGCGCAGCGGGCGACTGCGGTCAGGTCTGCGCCGTCCGCAGCCACCGACACGATGCATGACTCCGACTATGCTGCGCTGGCGCAGTTCCGGTACCAGATCCGGAGCTTTCTGGCCTTCAGCGAGGCAGCCGCGGCAAAGCAGGGATTGACGCCGACGCAGCATCAGGCGCTGCTTGGCATCAAGGGCTTTGTGCGCCCAGGCCCCGCGACTGTCGGCGACGTCGCGCGGTTTCTGCTGATCCGGCCTCACTCGGCAGTCGAATTGATCAATCGTTTGGTCAAACTTGGGCTGGTAGATCGGGTTGCCGACCCGCAGGATGCCAGACGTGTGCACCTCAAACTGACCAGGAAAGGTGAGCGAAAACTGCGGGCACTTTCGCAGAAAAACCTTGAGGAGCTCCGCCGTGCCGCGAGCCCGGCACTCGATCGCCTGCTGAGGTCGTTCCGGAAATCTGGCGGGCCGAACCCAGCGCGCTAAGCCCCGAGAAGGCCACGTCTACTCAGGCTTACCGACGCTTGGCACTATCGGCTCGGCTATGCCGTCTCTCACGGCTCGAAAGGCGATTATCTGGTGAGCAGGCCTGAAATCAGCGCCGCGGCGCCAAGGCCCAGAATCGACAGAATGACTGGAGGGTACAGGACCAGAGCGGCTTCGAAGCGCAGGAATTTTGGATGATCGCCAGCGTGACTCGGGAGCCCAATGAAAATCAGGACGCCTGCAGCTGCAATCATGACAGCTCCGATCAGGATGTCCATTTTGGCCTTCCTTTCCACATGCCCAAGACAACAACGCGGACAACAAGAGTGCCAGCGAGCTATTCGCCGTGGAAAGAGGGAACGGTACGCTTCAGTACGGTGTTTCTTGAAAAGTCGGCATTTGGAGAGTTCGCTCAGATCGGCTTCACGCCATGACGGGCCTTGGCAGCCAGACCAAGAACCCGTTCTCGGGTGCGACTTCTCGCTGCGTCCACCAGCATCCCGCCTGCCCAGCGATAGACGTTATACTCCCTTCACCTGCTGTCGCATGAGCTTCATGCGCTCGGCCTGCTCCTCGATCGGCATTGCAAGTGCAAGCCCGATCGCCGATGCCATTTCTTCGGTGTCATAAGGATTGACAATGAGGGCCTCTGACAATTCTCGTGACGCCCCGGTGAAACTCGACAAGATAAGGACCCCAGCGTTGTCATCTGCGAACTAACGAACTCCTTTGCGACAAGATTCATTCCGTCATGCAGGCTGCTGACGACGCAGGCATCGGCCCCTCTGAACAGCCG
Source organism: Bradyrhizobium sp. JR4.3 (assembly GCF_040547695.1). Taxonomy (NCBI): domain Bacteria; kingdom Pseudomonadati; phylum Pseudomonadota; class Alphaproteobacteria; order Hyphomicrobiales; family Nitrobacteraceae; genus Bradyrhizobium; species Bradyrhizobium sp. JR4.3. Next base: position 60,548 of record NZ_JBEPQF010000007.1, read on the forward strand.
GAACACGTCTGACCGCTCGTAGTGCCGCGCGATCAAGTGCATCACGGGTTGGCGACCGCGGTGCCGCTGGTTTATTTCGGCAGCGAGCTCCTCCGCTTCAACCTGGAGCTTCGAGTACGAGCTGAGTTTGCTGCGTGTCGGCGCTGCAACCTGGATGAATGCAAGCCGATCTGTCCAGGCCGGAGTTCGCGACAAAAGCGCGTCTACGGCCCGCATGCGATCAAGAATGCCTTTGGTGTAATCGAATCGCTCAACGCCTACGATCAGCCTCGTATCCTCCGCCAAACCGAACTGGGCGAGGATGCTAGATCGGCATTCCGTGGGAGGTGGTAGCTTTTCCAGTTCCCTTGGCGGCCATTCGATCGAGATCGGATAAGCACGTATTCTGGTCTCATGTCCTCCAAGGCTGACCGCCTGCACTTCGCGATCGATCCTGCTCTCCAAAAAGCGATCTACACCCTCGATGAAGTTGTTGCAGTGAAACTGGGTATGAAATCCAACAACGGTGCTGCCGAGCAATCCTTCGATAATCTCCGCCTTCCATGGGCAGATGCTGAAGGTTTCCGCATTCGGCCACGGAATGTGCCAGAAGGTTATGATCGTCGCCCTCGGCAAGCGCTCACGGATCATTCTTGGAGCGAGCGCGAAGTGATAGTCCTGGACCAGCACGATGGGGTCCTCGGTCCGCGCCTCGGCAACGACTGCATCGGCAAAGCGCTGATTGATCTGCCGATACATCTGCCAGTCGCTGGACCTGAACGTAGGGCGCACGAAAACGATATGGCACAATGGCCAGAGCCCTTCGTTGGCAAAACCGTAGTAATATCCGTCCTGTTCTTTCTCAGAGATCCAGATGCGCCGAAGCGTGTAGGCCGGGGCTGCCTCGGGGACGCGGAGCCTATCGTGGTCGTCGACAGTCTCCCGATCGGCGCTGCCGCTGCCGTGTGCGATCCAAGTGCCACCGCAGGCACGCATGATCGGCTCCAGGGCCGAGACCAGTCCACTCGCCGGCCGCTGCACCACAGTCCCCGCTTCCGAAGTGTTGTGAATGTAGGGCTCCCGATTGGAAACGACGAGAACTTCGGCCCCCGGCAAGACGCTTTGCAGCACCTCTTGAAGCGATTTCGGCGTCCACTCGATCTGGCTTGTAAACGTAACTTGTTCGGCGCTACGCAACAGCTTGTGAATTTCTCGATCGATAGACGAGCCACCGAGTTGAAGGTGCACTCCCTGAGCACCTCGACGGACCTCCTCGACCGCGCGTCGCGATGCCTTCATCCAGCCGCGCATCATGAGGACGGCGAAAATGATCGTGCCAACGGTCAGGACCAGAACGACGCCGGCAAGCGCGGCGAGCAGATACGCCATCACCTGGCTGGACCTGGCCGCCGCGAAGCTGAGGTCGGTTAGAATGACGAGGTAGGAACGACCTCGGCTACTCGAGATCGGAAACGCAGCTACAAGAATTCGTCGCCCGCCGCTGGCGATGCTTGCGAAACTCTCGTTCTCGGATTTGGCCGACTTTTCTCAGGAGAAGCTCGCCGGCATCTCCGGAGTTGGCGCGAGCAACGAGCCTTCCGGATCACAAAATCCAACCGCGAGAATCTTCTTGTCGAGCGCCACTCTCTTGAAAAGGTCGGAGAGCCGGTCCCACGCCTGGTCTTCCAGATCACGACTAAGCAACGGCTGGATGGCGTTGAAGACCAGCTTGGATCTGGCTTCAACATCGCTTCGCGACTACTGCTGTACGATTCCTCCGGTAAATGGCGAGATACCGAACGCCACGACTGCGGCTACCACCAGGTCGAAAATGCCATAGCGGAAGCACTCCTTGTACGATATCGGGGTCACTCCGGAGCTACCCCGACTGTCCGCAGGCATTTGCTCGAGCGCCGTCTAGCAGGCGCAGCTCTCGCGGCGCATTGGGCACTGCCGATTACGCTAAGCGGTAGTAAGCGAATATATACCAGACCAAAGGACGGCTGCTGTTAGCTCGGATTGGCGAGCCGCCTCCCCGCCTCAAAGCCCGTACGCTCGCTGTTGCAGGTGAGACAAGTCGCACGTGCCATTTGCATACCGTGGATTGCCAGCCGTTCATGCCGATGCGGCGTCTTTTCCTCGCAAGACAGGCAGTACGCTTGCGGAAACACATCGAGTGCCGTTTGATTCGATTTGCTGATCATGAAAGCCCCCTGCGCAATATCCTTCGGAGGTCGCCCGCGAGCAAGCGGCAGCGGGGCAGATCGGCTGCCTATTGTACAGAACTGTACCGTGTTTCGTCGCCTAGCAGGCTGTGCGCGCTCTGCCGAAGATCACTCCTGTCCCACACAGCAGCCCGCCAACGTCCCGGGTGAATTAGCGCGCGGCGGGAGCTGGGATCCCAGCGTTCCTCGGCTGGGGTCCGCCTCTCCTGACGGCACGACCTTTCCATCCGTCCCGGGTAAGGTCAGTGGTCAATTCCCCTGCCCGTCGTTCAAAGCGCGAAACCGGTTGTACGTTTGCACCCCGAGCAATCTTGCCAGTCAGCGCCTCTTGAATTCGCGCTTCACTTGCGCTTCTTCGGCAGCGCATTCTTCCCGACGATCGAAAGCGCAATCAGACCGAATGTGATCAGGCGCGGGATGAAGTACACCGGCTCGCTCGCATTCGTCACTTGCACCACGGCCAGGACAAATCTCGCAACGGCGTCGATCACAAACGCAGCCGCAAAGAGCAGGAAAAAGGTGTCGTCCGTCTTACGCCAAAACTTCAGGAAATATATGCTCGCCAGGAGCGATGCGAATGCCGTCGCACCTGAAAGAACGGGATTCAAATGGTCCATCAGTCGGCCTCCCAGATCATGCCGATAAGCAGGACCGTCATGGCGAACAGGCCGATCGATAGACGCACGGCGGAAAGATCAACCTGAGGAAATACGATCTTATCGATCCAGAGAGCAGCATTTTCGAAAGTCAGACCCGCGAAACAGACGGCGCTCCATAGGAGCAACTTCGACCTGTTACCGATATATGCCCGAATGAGCAGCCATGCACAAAAGCCGCTCGTGATCGCGCAAAGTGTGTAAATCACCGCAGCCATGACTAATCCTTTCGAATCCTGAAGGCATCTGAAAATGCCTGGATGCGGTGTGGGCTGTTGTGGATGATATGTGTGATTGGGATCAAATGCCGCGAATACGCCAAGGCCAAGCTATCGACCACTGGCCGCAATTCGGGCCGCGGCGCAAACGCATAGATCCCTGCCTCGCCGTCGAGGAAGCCATCCTTCCTCAGGGACGCTAGAGCATCGGCCATCTCAATCTTGCCCGCGTAAAGACGTGCAGCGAGCGATTCCACGTCGAACCGCTCGCCGGGCCGCTTGTGGAAGAACAAAAGGGCTTCGAGCTGCGCCACAGAGCGAATGTAGCGTCGGACAAGCTCCTCTACCTCTTCCGGCAGTGCTTCATCAGACATCGTCGACCTCAGCCAGCGGCACGCAAGCTGATCGATTCAATGCGGAAATTCAAGACTGCTCTTCCTGCTCCACGAATCTAGCCGACCGGATCAAAGACAACTGGAAAAGGCGGCGCCATCTCAGATGACACCGCCGATAAGCATGTTGGAAATACCGACCGAAATCGGCTCAGTACTTGAATTCAGGCATCTTCTTCAGCTGATCCTTGTTGGCGTTCAGCACCACGTGGTCCGGATACCAATTGTCGCTTCGGTGGGCCGACGTTGATGCGCTTCCCGTCGTGCTCGTCGAACCGGCATTGCCGGTCTTTCCAGCGCCATCGCTGGATGCAGTCTTCACCGGTTCCTTGGCGAATTTAAGCTGATCGAACGTTACGGCGACGTTGTGCTCGCCCATTCCAAGGAATCCTCCCACCCCGATCACCACGTTGGCAACCCGCCCGCTGGAATCCAGGATCAGATCATTGATGTCGCCGATCTTCTCGTTGCTGTTGTTATAGACGTTCACACCAACGAGTTTCGATGCACGCCATTCACCTTCCTTGTGCATGGAGGCGGTCGAGGCAGCCGGCTGCATGTTGGGCGCCGCGGTCGTCGCGTTGTTCTGGGACGACTGCGCCATGGCAGGCGTAGCCAGCAGCATCGCGGAGGCAAGAATGCAAAGTGATGTCTTCATGACGATTGCTCCTAGTTGTGTTGGATCATCGTCAACTCATCGCACGCTCGCAAGTTTCGTTTTCCTGAATGCGAAGGTACGCTGCCGCACGAGACTTATCCGACCAGCTTGAGGCGGCTGCGCATCTTTTGATGAAGCATTGCACGTGTCACGGAAGGGTTGCATATGACGAACTCGACCATAGCGATAATGTCGTCCCTGGTGCGATTGCAGCAGGGGTTCTCGTAAACGGCAAGAAGCCTTTGGGCCTCCTCCAAGGCTCCCACCAGAACTTCGGTATCGGTTCGGATCCGGCTTTCTTGCGATGACATCTCCGCCTCTATCGCTTCAAGAATATCTGTACTCTGTTGGCTGCCGTACAGTCGCCTTAACGGCAGCAGGGAATTGCGTTCACGAATATGCAATGCGGAGGGGCGGCACCGCACAAGGACGGTTGTGCGCCGACAGGATGATCCCCTGACAATCGCAAGACATCGTCTTCAACCTGGCCTCGTCCATGACGACGATCCCCGCCCTGCGACATCCAATCACTCCGTCGCGCATCATACTCCCGAGAGCGACCGTAACGCCGGCGCGCCGGACCGCGAGAGCATTGGCTATGTAACTATGCGTGAAAGGTACCTCGCGAGACCCGAGCCTGTCGCTGGCAACCAGGAGCCACCGCGCGAGGCGCTGGTGCAGCGTGTGCCTGGAAAACGGCACTGCGATGAAGCCGACAGTCGGGAGACGAGTTCGTTGCGGCTAGTACCGCAGAAGGGCTCGTCCAAACCTAGCCGCTTCGGGTTGAATTCGTTTTCGATCAACCGCAGCGGCGATGAAGAATGTTCCATGTCAAGCCCAATTCTAGACCGCTACAAGGATTGCCTGTACGATGGGATGGATCGAGCGATCCTGGGAGTCAGGGTGACCGATAGAAGTGTCGGGAAAAACCTGACAAGAACCAAAAATATCGGGGAAGTGCCAGCACGTGGGCGTTTTGCTGTCTCATTTGATACCCACCCGCAAGGAGGCGCCCACCTCAATCTCCCGGCGCGCAGCCCGGCGCCCCTTGATCCTCGTCTTCATCGCGGCAGCGATGCCTCTTGCGCTTTTTGCGGGTTGGGTCGTTTTCCTGAACGCGCAGCAGCAGCGCAGGGGATCTCAGGCTGCCGCCGTAGAGACGCTCGATAGCGTCGTCAACCGGCTTGCCTCCGAGATCAGCCTCCAGCTCGAGATCGCCGAGACCGTCGCGGCTTCCGCAACACTCGACAAGCCGGACCTTGACGCGTTCTATCGCGAAGCGACGCGTGTCAACGAAGCACGTCCTCTTTGGCAGACCATTCAGCTCGTCGATCCCGACGGAAATCAGGTTCTGGATGTTAGCCGTCCGCTCGGAGATGGGATGCGCGCCACCGCCGACCGAGAGAACTTCGAACAAATTCTGAAAACGAGAAAGCCGGCAATCGGCGGAATTGGGCCACGTGGTCCCATCACCGGCAAACGCGTGGTGGCCGTCAGGGCCCCCGTTGAGCGCGATGGGCAATTGAAGTTTGTACTCACGGTGGCCCTGGTGCCTGATGCAATAAGCCAGATTTTGAAGAGCGCAGGAGCCCCGGCCGGCTGGGTGGGTTTCGTCGTCGATGCCAAGGGGAACATCGTCGCCCGCACCTTCGGTGAACAATCCGAACTCGGACAATCTGCCAGCGCTACAGTCCGCCAGGCGATAGCCTCAGCGCCAGAAGGAAGCTACGTCAAAACCACGCCTGCCGGCGAACAAGTCGACTCAATCTACAAAGTCATCCCCGGAACCAGCGGATGGTCGGTCCATTTCGGAATACCGACGCAGGAACTGAATGGTCCCGTCCAGCGCTCAGCCATTTTCCTTGCCGGGGGTGGGGTATTGAGCTTCGTGTTGGCTCTGACTTTGGCCTGGTACACCATACGCGACATTTCGCTTCGCCGGCGCGAGCAAGAGGCGCAGGCAGCATTGGCACTCAGCGCAAGTGAAGAGCGACGGAGGCTGACGATCGATGCCGCAGATCTCGGCGTGTTCAGCTGTGATTTTGCGAGCAGAGAAGCGATCGTGTCGCCCCGCGCCCGGGAGATGCTCCGGATCGACGGTTCGCGCTCCGAAGGAGATACGATCCTTCCGATAGATCGGATACTGAGCTGTATTGATCCCGCCGACCAGCGGAACTTTGAGGCTTCCTTGCTGAGTTGCCGTTCGGGAAACGTGGCGATTGCCGACTTCCGGACCGCTCCCCCTCACAGCCGGTGGCTGCGGGCCAGCGGACGGCTGTCTCGCATCGATGATAAGAACTTGGACGTCGTATATGGCGTCATTCTGGATATCGATGAGACCAAGCGAGCTGAGCTGGAGCGACAGCAACTGCTTCGACGTCTTTCCAAAGCGGAAGAAAATGAACGCCGTAGAATCGCAAGAGAGCTTCACGATCAGATCGGCCAGACGGTCACAGGTCTACTTCTCGGTCTGAAGAACCTGGAGCCGCTTCTGGGCACGAGCCCCAAACGCAAGCTCGGATTGGAGAGGCTCAATTGGCTGCAAGGACTCGCGAGAGGGATTGGGCGCGATATCCATCAAATCGCCTCTGACTTGCGCCCGACCGCCCTTGATGACCTGGGCCTTTACAAGGCGCTGGAGGCATTCTGCGCGGAGATCCGGCGCCGGTTCGGGATCAGCGTTGATTTTCAGCCTCTGGGCACAAGAGATCGTCTCGGCCAGGATGTCGAAATCGCGGTTTACCGCGCCGTTCAGGAGGCCGTGAACAACGTGGTCAAGCACGCCCAAGCTCAAAACGTCAGCGTGGTCATCGACCGACGCACAGCCGAGCTTAGGATCGTCGTCGAAGATGACGGGAACGGCTTCGACTTTCAGGAATTCTCGCAGGGTGAGACCCGCCACGCGAAATTGGGCCTGTCCGTGATCGAGGAGCGCCTCACGCTGCTCGGCGGATCTTTGGCGATCGAATCTGAACCCCGCCGCGGCACCTCCCTCTTCATGAGAATACCGGTGCCAATAGAGGAGATGGGCTATGTGCCCGATCCGGATCACGTTGACTGATGATCATCCGCTTGTTCTGGCCGGGATGAAGGCGTTGCTTCAGGACGTGCAGGACATTGAGATCGTCGGGGAAGCAACGGATGGACAGGCCGCCCTAGACATCATTCGCCGGGCCACACCGGACATTGCCATCCTGGACATTTCACTTCCCGGTATCAGTGGCCTCGAAGTTGCTCGCACCTTAGCGAAGCAGCTTCCTCAAGTTCGTCTTCTGGCACTGACCGTGCACGAGGATCACGCCTACGTTCAGCCGATGCTGCAAGCGGGAGCTCGCGGCTATCTGCTGAAGCGCTCTGCGGCCGACGAGCTCGAGCGCGCAGTTCGCGCGATCGCTGGAGGTGGTTTGTATCTGGATCCAGCAATAGCGGAGAAAGCACTTCCATCCGCGCAGGGCGCCCACTCGTCTTCCGGCGCTTCCACAGCCGGCGAGCTGACACCGCGCGAGAGTGAGGTTCTCAGATTCATCGCACAAGGCTTCAGCAACAAGGAAATTGCCAATCAGCTAAGCATCAGCATCAAGACCGTCGAAACTTACAAGGCGAGGGCGGTCGAAAAGCTCGGACTGTTCACGCGTGCCGACATAGTGCGCTACGGCGTGGCCCTTGGCTGGTTGAGCCATTCGGGAAAGAGTGCGGATTAAGTTTGAGCGGCAAGTAGGTGGGCCAAACGGCCCTGCGTGGCGTCAGGATTATCCCGACAGGCCCCGCTCATGTCCTGACTGCCCGATGGGACGCCGTCCACTATCTTCCATGAAGCGGACGAGAGAACCAACGCGAATCGCCGGCCGAACGGCTTTTGCACTCCGCACCTTTTTGGACGGATCAGTGTTGTTTGGAGGCATACATGAGAAACGTACTTTTCCGAGGACGTGCCCGTCGTCAGCTCTTTGGACAGTATGAGAAACTGCCCGAGCTCGCGACTCGGACGAACTCGCGGCTAGATGCCCGCACGACCAGAACCGCGGGCATTTGCCTCGCTTGCGTCTACATCACCTGTCTTCTGTTCTCTGCGTACGCGATTGCTTGATGGCAACAGGCGTGTGGCAACCGACAGAATCACGAACTCGGATTCATCATCCCGATCCCTTGCAGGAACTCGTTCGATTATTTTGAGCGTCAGCTTCCGATGTAATGTGCGGCGCGCCCATCTCACTGCGCGATGAAAATTGCTGTTATGGGGTGAGAGCCTCCTCGATCGACGGCCCTCCAAGTTTGCGTTTATCGGCAGACACGCACGTGCTTGACGATACGCCGACCATGATGGCCGCGTGTGACTATGGTTCGCACGGTGCAGACCCTCTGATGATGATGATAGCGATAGCCGGCCTGCATCGTTCGGATGTTGCCGCTGCGCCGACCGGTGGCGCCATCATCGCATTGGCAGGAACCAAGAACTGAGTGCCTGCAAGCAGAGCAGCGGCCGCAAATCCATAGGCGATTTTCTTCATCGTTTTTCGTTGTCGCACGCCCCCTCCGCACTTCTAGGTCGGTCCAATGAATGCGGAGTGAACGACAATATTGACCGTCGTCGTCGCGATCTTTCGCCGCAGATGCAGAATGGATAGCTGACCCGCCGCTGAGAGGTGCTTGGAGGCTTATCTCAATCCGCTTAGATGTCCCGCAGGAACTGCCGAAGTTGCTTTTTGCTTATTCACGTCTCAAGAGTCGCTATCTCGAACGCACTACCCTCACCGGCTAGAGCGAACAGCGGCCTCGACGGAAGGGAGTGAACAGGCACTCTCGCCAGAGCACAAGGGAGCCTGCCGTGCTTTCGCTGATGGATATTGCTGCCGTTCTGCTCACATTGTCTGCCGCCTTCGGCTGGCTCAATCACAAGTTCCTGCCGCTCTCCCGCAGCGTAGGTCTTCTTTTGATGAGTGTCCTGACGTCGCTGCTGATGATCGGTCTGGATGCAGCGGTCCCGACAGCTCATCTGCTAAACCAACTTGCCGACGGACTCCAACAGATCGACTTTACCGAAGTCGTCGTCAACGGAATGCTTGCATTTCTGCTGTTCGCCGGCGCGTTGCACGTAGATCTGGACACACTCAGAAGCCGCGCCATTCCGGTATTTATTCTGGCCGTTCTCGGCACCTCGATCTCAACCGTCCTCGTAGGCCTGATGTTCTGGTTCATCTGCGGCCTTGTGAACCTACCCGTCTCGTTGGCTTGGGCATTCGTGTTCGGCGCATTGATCAGCCCGACTGACCCCGTTGCTGTCCTGAGTACGCTTCGCAACACCAAAGTGCCGAAAGAGCTGCAGATCGAGACGGAGGGCGAGGCATTGTTCAACGACGGCGTCGGGATTGTTCTGTTCACGATCATGCTTCGCTTTGCGAGCACCGGAGACGGCGCTCAGGTTTCGGCTGCCGATGTCGCTGAGTTACTTGTTCGCGAAGCTGGTGGCGGAATAGTGCTGGGCTTGTTGACTGGCTATGTTGCGTATCGCGCGATGCGGCTCATCGACGACTACGCCATAGAGGTACTGATCTCCCTCGCGCTCGTCACCGGAACATACGCATTTGCGTTACATCTGCACGTCAGCGGGCCGCTCTCCATGGTCGCCGCAGGCCTCCTCATCGGCGACCGAGGACCGCGATATGCGATGAGCGAGCGGACACAAGGATATGTCTTCGCGCTCTGGACCCTCATCGACGAAATCCTCAATTCCGTCCTTTTTCTGCTTATCGGGCTCGAGACCTTGATACTGCGCTTTGATCTTCGCAGCCTTGGCCTGGCAGCAGCGTCAATTCCAGTCGTTCTCTTCGCCCGGTTTGTCTCCGTTTCAGTCCAACCGTTTTTGTTCGGATGGACTCAACTGCTTTCCCTGCGCAACGCGCCCTTTCTCACCTGGGCGGGCGTTCGAGGCGGGATTTCAGTTGCACTCGCCCTATCAATCCCGGATAGCCCGGCCAAGGCAGCCATGCTCGCCTCAACCTATGCGGTCGTCCTGTTCAGCATCATCATTCAAGGTTCGACTCTGGGCTGGGTGGCAAAGCGGACTGTGGGACAATAGGTCTCATCTCCAATGACCCTTCACGTGCAGGCGACAAGCGTCTCATTTTTGCACGGATCAATCCTCATAGCTGTCGATGACGGCATCGGCGATCACGCGTTTGGTGAGGACGCCAACGACATCGTTCGCGCGCGGGCGCGAGGCAGAGCGGACAACAATTGCCGCGCCGGCCCGATGGCGCTTCAACCTGGCAAACACCAAGCTCAAAAGGTCCTGATCGCGGCAAATGACCATCCGCCGCTCGACGAATTGCTCGACCATGAGGGCTGGATTCGATTGCGACTCCGCCCACAATCCGGAACGTGGTGGGATCAGCCCGACAATCCGGCCTTCGCGCTCAACCACGATAGGAAGTGCATCATCGATATCTTCCGCAGCCATAGCCTGTTTTAGCGTCGTTCCTACTCCGGCGACGATAAAGCGCCTCTCCATGATGTCCTGGGCCTGCCTCACCAGATAAAGGTTGATATGCCGCTCCTTCGGAATGCGGTGCCCGCGGTGACGCAGCTTGACCGTGTAGATCGTCTCGTTGACGAGTGCACGCCTGACGCCTGCAGCCAACGCGACCGCAACGATCACCGGAACGATGATTGCGTAATCGCGGGTCATCTCGAAGACCATCACGATCGCCGTCATGACGCCGCCCGTACCTGCACCGACGATGGCCGCCATTCCAATGATTGCGGCCGAAGATGGCGTTAGCCCTGAATGAGGCAGGATTGAATTGGTTGCAGCGGCAAAGGCGGCCCCCAGCGTGGCGCCAAGGTAAAGCGATGGCGAGAAGATCCCGCCCGACGCCCCGCAGCCGAGGCTGACCGTCGTTGCCAACAGCTTCAGCACGAACAGCAGCGCCAGTAACCCCGCCGCCGTCATCTTGTGGTCCAGTATCTCCTGAATGACGGAGTAGCCGACGCCGTCGACGTAGGAGTGGCCGAAGGCATGGGTGAGCACCACCATCATCAGGCCGATTGACGACATGCCGATGATATTCTGAACATACTCGTTGCCAGACAGCTTCGGAAACCCGTCTTCCATGAAGACAAGTAGACGGATAAACGCCCAGGCTGCCGCTCCAGACAACAAGCCAAGCAGGACAAATGCGAGAGCTTCCTGCGCATTGAAGGATGCGACCATGCTGAATTGCACATCCGGAACCGAAAAGGCCGGGTCCGGACCGATCAGGATGCGCCCGATCGTCGTCGCAGCCCCCGTGGCCACGACGACTGGGAGGAATGTCCGGTTTGAAACTTCCGGCAGAAGAATTTCCAGAGCAAACAGCACGCCACCCAGCGGAGTATTGAAGGTTGCGGCAATGCCCGCGCCCGCGCCCGCGGACAGCAGCGTGATCCTCTGCCGGGTGGAAAGCCCGATGAATTGGGCAAAGGCTGAGCCCACGGCTGAGCCAATCTGAATGATGGGCCCCTCCCGCCCGACGGCCGCGCCGCTTCCGATCGATATCGCGGACGCCAGCGCCTTTATCAAAGCTACCGAACCCCGAATTTTGCCGCGCTTGTAGAATATGGCGTCCATCACTTCGGGTACGCCATGTCCCTTTGCTTCTGGAGCGAACCGCCGGACGAGAAAGACGACGATGAGGCCGCCGATCACAGGCGCAAGAAGAACAAAGTCGCCGAAAGGACTGGGGCCCTCACTGACGTTTGCGTCGTAAACGACGCTCAGCCTGCCATTGTAAGACAAATTGTGCACGAGGCCGATCAGCGCGCGAAAGCCGACGGCGCCAAGTCCGGTCATGACGCCAATCACCAAGGCGAGCGCGCAAAGTACGAGAAGGCTGACCTTCCGCTCTTCAGCAAACGGTTTAATGCTGCTGCCGATCAAGGCTTTTCGCGTGCCGTAAGTCAGGACCGAGGGCATTTTACCACAATTGCGCCCAGACACCGATATGAACTCTGTTTCCGAAAGGCGGTTCCTGCCAGGAGGCATGGCGACGATCCGCGCCCACCGAGCCTCCACGTCACCGCCATTGGACGCCCTTAGTCGTTGTCCGTCGATTCATGGTGCCCGCCCAGCGGTAGTCAGGAAGCTCCAGTTCGTCAGCGATGTCCCGCCCAATAGCGAGCCTCGCCAGTCCCGGTATCGAGAAACTTCTGACCACGACGTTGCGGAAGAGCATTCCCACACGCGTTCTCGGCGCCAGCGCCCCGGCAAAGCGCTCCGCACCCCGCTGTTTCCGGCCTATATAGCTCTTCAGCCGCGCCTCGTATCCGGCAAACGCCTCGGAATATCGTCCACCGACCATGGCGAGTTCGCCTGCCAGCACATAAGCTGAAATCATCGCCAGCGCAGATCCCTGCCCCGCCAGGAGCGAGACGCAGAAAGCGGCATCACCAATGAGCGCCACCCGACCTCGTGACCAGTTCGGCATCCTGATCTGACTGACGGTGTCGAAATAGAGTTCACCGGCGCGCTCCAGTTCGGCAAGCATCTGATCGCACTCCCAGCCATCTCCGCCATAGATTTCACGAAGGAGCGCCTTTTGCGAGCCCGGCGTTTCCGGCAAAAGTGGGCGATGCTCGGCAAATACCAAGAGAAACAAGGTACGGTCATCACGCAGCGTGAAGCGGCCTACCATGCGGCCCGGCTGACTGTAGATCAGATACACGTCCTCGTCGCGCGGTCGATAACCTTGAGCTTCGAAGGCGGCCGCGCTATACCCCAGACGCCGCTCGAACCGAGCCTGCGGACCAAAGACCAGATTGCGCACGGCTGAATGCAGGCCGTCTGCCCCGACGAGAAGGTCGAACCTGCGCCTTCCGCCGTGCTTCAGCTCGACTTCGACGCAATCTGGTTTCTCTTCGACGAGAATGATCTCGTCTCCGAAAATGGCTTCAACGCCATTGATCTGTTCGAACAGCATGCGCGAGAGGTCACTGCGCTGAAGAGTAACGTATTGTCCATTCGTCAACTCGGAGAAGACGTCGGTACCGAAGCCCGCAAGTCGATGGCCAGCTTCATCAACGATCCGAAATCCTTGGGCGTAGTAGCCGTCGCGATTGATCTCCGGGATCAATCCCATCCGTTCGGCGATGGTGTAGCCGAGCCCCCAGAAATCGATGACATAGCCTCCGCTCCGTAGAGCGGAGGCGCGCTCGAGGAGCGTCGGCTGGAAGCCGGCTGCTTTCAGCCAATAGGCAAGCGTGGGCCCGGCAATTCCAACCCCGGAGATTAGAACGCTGTTCATGCCATCTCCTCAGAAACGAACGACGATCAGCACACGATGCCCGAGCTCGCTCTGGTGCTTCGGCGGTCTTCGGACGAGATTTATTCGCTTGCGTACAAGAACATTTGAAGCCGCAACAGAGTATTACATACATCGCGACGCGATCGCCCCGACGATGTTCCGAGTAGTCTCGCCAGCACAACTTCAATGTCGAACCTCGGAATCTGGACTGTTCCGACAAAGGAGACGAATTGGAAGACAAGTTGATTGTTCATGTGAGGCATATCGAGAGCACCCTTCGTGTAAGCGCAATCGCGCTATTTCTCGCCCTCTCGGTCTGGGTGCTTCGAGACATACTGTTGCTCTTGTTCAGTGCCGTCGTCATCGCCTGCGTTCTGCAGGGCGCCGGCAACGCTGTCCGTCGGGTAACGCGCCTCGGGCCGTACACGTCTTTGATTTCGGTCATTCTCGTAACAGGCCTCGCACTCGGTGGGCTGCTGTGGTGGCGCGGCAGCGCCATCTTCATCCAAGCCGACGAGATCAGCCAGCAACTGAGAACCCAACTGGCACGGATCTGGAGCGAACTGCAAAACAGCCCGTGGGGTTCGATTTTGGCTCAACAGTTGCAGATCGCCGGAAAGTCTCTGCGCGCCGGCCTCACCGGCTACGTCACAGGCGTCGTTGGCTCCGTTCTCGGCATAGGCGGCACTCTCGTCGTTACGGTGGCGACAGCGATATTCCTCGCTGCGTCGCCCCAATTGTATCTCGAAGGCTCGCTTCGTTTGCTTCCGATGGCCTGGCGCCCTCGCGGCCGAGAAGTTGCCGGAGAACTCGGTGCTACGCTTAGGCTCTGGTTTGTCGGACAACTTATCGACATGCTGATCGTGGGCCTGCTCCTCGGATTGGGCCTTCTCCTCATGGGTTCGCCCTTGCCACTATCACTGGCCCTGCTGGCGGCCCTTCTGAACTTCGTGCCATACATCGGGGCACTGGCAGGCGCAATGCCGGCGGTCCTTGTGGCTCTGGCACAGTCTCCTGCCCTCGCCGCCTGGGTCGCCCTCTTATTTTTGACGATCCAGCTGTTGGAGGGAAATGTCATCGCACCTTGGATCCAGAAACGAACGGTCTCGCTTCCGCCGGCACTTACGATCCTTTCCCAGACCGTTCTCGGCACTCTCTTCGGTCTGATCGGGTTGATCGTTGCCACGCCCTTGATCGCTGTCCTGCTCGTTGCCGTCCGCATGATCTATGTCGAAGGTTTTTTGGAGCGCGAGAGTAAACAGGCTGCGTAGCTCAAAAACACTGCTGAAAAGGGACGGAGCCCATGGAGTTGGTACGGTGTCGTACACTCGTGTGTCTGACCGGCAATCGGCGCGACAAAGTGTCTCGGACTCTTGACCCGAGCAACCAACATTGCAGGCTGATGTTGAGACCGCATTCTGAAATTACAGGAGCCGCAGATGCGGAGACTCACACTTGCCCTTTCTCTCACCGGCCTGATCGCGATATCTCCTTTCGGCAGTACCCAGGCTGCGCCTCTGACACCGCTCTCGGCAGCCGCGAGCCAGACGGTGTACACGTCGGCAGTGCAGGATAATCTCACCCAGGTTCGCTGGGGTAGCGGCTGGGGAATCGGCGCCGGCCTGCTGGCAGGAGCCTTGATCGGCTCTGCCATTGCGACGCCGTACTACGAGGAATATCCGCCATACTATGGTTACAGATACCCCTACGGCTATGGTGGGTACTACCCGGCTTACGCCTATACACCTTACTGGGGCGGCTACGGCTGGCGGCCGCGGTCATACGCTTGGGGCCCGCGCCCCTGGCGCTATAGCTACGGCTGGTCCGCGCCGAGGCCATGGGCATATACGGTCCGGCGCGCGCAACCTTGGCGTCATAGCTACGGCTGGGCGCCGCGACACTATCGGCACCACCATCACGGCGTGATCCGTGCGCACCATCGGTGGTGACGCGCTCTGGGTGTAGCAAAGTGCCCGGGGCATTCAGTGGAGAACTGCGCCGGGCAACAGGCACTCTGTTCGGAAGCTACTGGAAAGCCACTGTATGACTGGATTTGGTCCGAGTTGGCAAGCGCTCATCCACGCCGCAGTGGCCGCTGTGCTCTCGTATTTCGTGCTCATCATTCTGATCCGCGCCTTCGGCCAGCGCGCGCTGGCAAAATGGAACGCCTTCGGATTCATAGTCACGATCGCGCTCGGCTCTGCGATGGCAACGGGCATCTTATCGGCACGCGTTTCAATCCTACAAAGTACTCTGGCATTTGCTCTTCTCCTGAGCTTGCAGCTGATGTTCGCCACCATCTACACTCGCTGGCCTCGTCTTCGTGGCATATTTAACCCTCCACCCGAGCTTATCTTTCGTCACGGCAAATTCATCGCTTCAAGAATGAAGAGACACCGGATTGCGGAGCAGGATGTCCGCGCCGCTGTCCGCTCGCGGGGGATCGACCGCATTGAAGATGTTGATGCGGTCGTACTCGAATCCAATGGTTCTCTGAGTGTCCTTAAATCGGTTCATCCGGGCGCTTCGGCGCTGTTAGACGTCACCGACGATGGGCGGTCCTCATAATGGGAAATCCGCGTCACCACTTTCGCAGTTCAATGGGCCGGACCAGAACCGTTGGAAAGGGCAAAGGCCACCAGGAGTCCGGAAACGACCAGTACTCCCGTGAATTTGCGATCGCCCTCGACGGCTTCGGGGATCATCGTATTGACGACCATCGTCAGCAGTGCGCCCGCTGCAACCGCATCGACCGTCCCCACAATTCCCGGCGGCGCGCCGCCCAGAAACGCAGCGCCAGCCGCTGATGCCAACCCCGAAAGCACCGCAATAGCGCTCCACAATCCAAATATATATCCGGCCGACCTTCCGGCAGATCGCATCCCAAGGGCGCTGGACAGCCCTTCGGGAAAATTCGACAGAAAAATCGCGGAGAGCATGGCGATGCTGACGCGTTGGCCGCTGAGTACTCCGAGGCCGAGGACAACACTTTCGGGAATTCCGTCAAGTAATGAACCGATCGCTATTGCGAGGCCACCTCCCTCGCCCGCGTTTCTCTGCTCGTTGCCGGAACGTTTGCGGCAATGGCCGCCCTGCTGTGATACGATCCAGTCGGCGACAGCGTACGAGACCGATCCAGCGAGCGCGCCGCCCACGATTGGCCAAATACCGCCTTCGTGGAAGCCATCCTCCAGCAGATCGTAGGCCACGGCCGATATGAGGACTCCGCAACCGAACGACATGATTCCGGCGGCAACAGTTCGGGGCATCTTCAGCAGAAAGGCCACCGCAGCACCTGCGATCAGGGACGAGGCTCCCAACAGTCCCCATAAGCCGGCGGTGAGCGCTAGGGACATCGAAGAATCAAGCCTCTCGCGTTGGCGGAGCCACCACTGGACGCCGGCCTGTTCGGCGCCACTCCGAACGCAACGCCACCTGAACAGCCGTGTTCCTAAGCAGACCTGGCTGAATCGCACCTAAGAAGCAGGCGGGGCGCCGAGACGAGCATCGGCCGAGATCCGCAAGGTTGGCATTCCCACAACGTCATAAGTTGCGGACGCCACGGAGATTCCCTCTTCATCCAGGCCAGATAAGATGTCCCGGCTGATTGCGTCTTTCAGCTCGCGAACACCGTGCACGGGAGCAAGAAAGCGAAGCGTCAGCTCAAGCCAATTGTCCGTCAAGCGCCAGTAAACGCGGGGCTCGAAGTCCGACATTGCGTGTCCGTAGACGCGCTTCATCTCGTCCGAGAACTCTTCGGCCCTCGACCTAAAACCATCGGTATGTGCCCGCGCGGCATCGACCAGCAACTGCTCCACCTTTGCTCGGTCATCCTGGTATCGCACCGGCAGTTTGATCTCATCCCAAATGAACGGGAATTCCCGGGTGTAGTTGTAGACCGGCTCGTCGAACACCTTGCTGTTCGACACAGTCACGATGCGTCCGGTATATTGCCGGCTTCTAATCCACATTGCAGGCGAATCCGATTGGACGGGTGGCGGTTGCCCCATTTCAAGAATGGTGGTCTGCATGAAGCTCAGCGCGATCACGTCTCCGCGAACGCCTCCCATGACGATGCGATCGCCAAGGTTGAATGTTCGCCCCCTTAGGATCACGAAGTATCCCGCCGTTGCCGTGATGACCTTCTGCAAAGCGAAAGCGAGCCCCGCCGACAGAAGGCCAGCGGCGGTCCCGAGCCGCGCCGGATCATCAAACCAGATCGAGAGCACACCGAAAACGAGGGTCACAGCAAGCAGAAGGTTGATCGCCTGCCGTACCCAAAACAGGACCCTGTGCCAATTGACCAGTCCTTGCCCGAGCGCGATGACCTTACGCAGCCCCCACCCGAGTGCAAGCACGCAGGCTACCAGACCTATCGTCAGGAGCAGCTTATGCGCGTTTTCGGGCGTCGCGCCGATCAGAGGCACGCCGAAAAGCTTGAAGCCGGCTGCGGTTGAGGGCTCCACCTCTGCTCTCATGCTGAATTCGAGACGCTGTGACGACGCCCCGGAAGCCATTGGGTTCCTCGGGAGCCTGTCGGCCGCAATCCGCAGCTGGAGAATTCAGAAAGGCAGGGACGAACGAGCGAGGCTCATCCTTAGCGCCCTACATGCGTTCTTTAATGCCCGCCTCTACGAGCCACCAATTCACTGGATAGCTCGTGAGAAATCCCGCGATCATCGCAATCTGCATCATGAACCAAAACTCCGGCATCGACGGCTCGAGCCTTACCCCGAATAGATTCCTGAAGATCGCGAACTGGGCGATTGCCATAAAGCCGTACATACCGATCTGCCAGGCAGTCAGGGAGAGAGTGTCTGCCTTCACAGCCTGGACGATACCTGCGCGGGGTGACAAGTCGCGCATCGGTTTGATCGTGAAGTACTGAAATGCGACGCCGACTACGAACGCGAACAGGTAATCCACAACCCATATCGCGAACATCCTCTCTGAAAATAGACTTTTCCATCCCGCCCAGATCGCAATCACCGGGAACGCAAGCGCAAGGCTTTCAGCGATGATGTCCCCGAGAGTACATCCGGCTCCGCAGTGCATGGCACCCTTTGCCACCATGACTGGGAAAGGCATCTCCTCTTTGCTTTCGGAGCGCTTATTCCGCGCGCTTGCATCACGTGCCGCAAGCCGTCCAAATCGGTAGTATAACCACAAGGTCAGTACGGTACCGAACAGACCGTTGACTGGCCAGACGATGTTCATGATCCACATGCGCTGTGGATGGCGGATCAGGTCGATCGCGATCACAACCGCGCAGACAAGTCCGACGGCCAGACTAGCCAGCGCCACATCGCTAAGCCAAACTGGAATCATGGCTCCTCCGTTACTCGGAGACGAAAACGTTCTGAAGATCGCTTTCGTTCAATTCGAATGGTGGAGTTGGCCAGGATCAAGAGCCTTATCGGCGAGCTCTCTGCACAAGTCGTATTCGACGTTCAATTCTCACCCGGCAGGCGGCGGCCGATCTGCCGATCATACTCGCGCTGTATCAATCCAGAGCACGAACAAGCCGAGTGCTCCAGCTGAACCCGGTCAGCCAGAGTTATCGCGGCCCGGCTGTTGCGGATGATGCCGGCCTGTTCGAGCGCTTCGAGACACTCGCTGACGCTTGCTCGACGAATCCCGAGCAATTGAGCCAAGACCGCATGCGTGATCGGCAGCTCGCTGGACCCCATCGCGTTCGCCGCAACGAGAAGCCACCGGGCAAGTCGCTGCTTGACAGAATGGAGCGAATTGCAGGCTCCCGCCTGTGAAGTCTGAAACAGGACAAGATTGATGTAAGAGAGGATCACTCCGCGGAGTACCCCAAGATCGTCCAGCGCGGCGAGAAAGTCCCGCGCCGGAATCCGCAGGGCCGTTCCGCCCACCTGAACGACCCGACGGTGCGGCGGCATCGGATCCTCAGGCGCCAATACGCAGGGCGCGCCGATCATTCCCTCCGAGCCGACCAGCCAAGCCTCCACGAAGCGTCCAGCCTCGACCTTGGCTGAGACGGATACGAGGCCGCTGCCAAGAAAGTAGACGTATTCCATCGGCAAACGCCAATGATGGAGGACCTGACGTGGCTTAAGCTCGACATCCGTCCCCATCGACTGAAGCACTGCCAGCTCGGTCCCTGGAATGCAACGCAACAGCCTGTTACGCGTCAGCAAGGGCCGAGCTGTGCCTTTAAGCTCAATCGAGCCCGAATCCGGGCCTGTCGCCTGGCCATCCTGCATTGCAATGCTCCCCTAGTCCGGGGACCAGTTCGAAACCGTCCGCCAGTCCTAAGAGAGTATGCGCTTCAGCCGGCAGCGGTTCCCTTTTCGTGCATGCTACTATTTTCCGTGTGCCCCGCTCCTGTCTGAGGCGCTTTCTTCCAAACGAAGGGCGGCCCGCACCAAAGCCAAATGGCTCAATCCTTGGGGGAAGTTGCCAGCAAGGCGTCGATCACGAACGTTGAACTCCTCAGCGAGAAGCCCCAGTTCATTTCGCGCGTGCAACAGATGCTCGAAGGTCCTCTCCGCTTCAGCCCGCCTCCCCTGCATGAGCTGGCATTCCGTCAGCCAGCCGCTGCAGGCCAGGAATGCTCCCTGACGGATCGCACCTGACGACCTGCGGTGAACGTAGCCTGCATGCACGAGATCGCGCTCGATCGCTGCGATGGTGTTGCGGATGCGTTCGTCGGTAACGGGCAAAAAGCCCAGCAGAGGAAGGTTCAGAAGGCTGGCGTCTACCTCATCAGCTCCATAGTACTCCACGAAGGTTTCACGCTTGCGGTCGAAAGCTTTTTGGCAAATTTCGCGATGCATCCGGTCGCGCAACGCCGCCATCTGCTGGAGAAACTGGCGATCGGCTGCGCGATGCAAATCAGCGCAACTGACGAAACGATCCACCGCAGCCCAGGCTGAGACCTTGGAATAGGTGTAGTGACGCGAATCCCCCCTCAGCTCCCATAAACCGTGGTCAGGTTGATCCCATACGCGCGCAACGTGATCGACGACAGCTGTGATGAGCTCGCTTTCCCGCTCCGTAGGCGCAATCCCGGCATTGGCTCCGGCAGCTATGGAGTTCAAGAGTTCGCCGTAGACGTCAAGCTGACGCTGGGAAGCGGCCGCATTTCCGATCCGCACGGGTCCAGCGCCCGCATATCCGGGCAACCAGGACGCGGTCCATTCCTCTAACCGGCGCGAGCCGTCGACCCGGTACATGATCCTGATCTTCTCCGGTTCGGCGCCGGCGGCTCTGAGAAGCCAGTCGCGGAACGCCTTGGCTTCGTCGCGATAGCCAGCCTCCAGCAGAGCGCTCAGTGTAAACGTCGCATCGCGCAGCCAGCAGTAACGGTAGTCCCAATTCAGGTGCGAACCCTGCGCTTCCGGAAGTGACGTGGTGGGAGCGGCGATGATGCCGCCTGAAGCTCGAAAGATCATCGCCTTGAGCGTCAAGAGCGAGCGCCTGACAGCCTCAGGCCACTGTGTCTCGATTTCGAACTTCGCAATCCAACCGCGCCAATAGTCTTCCGTCGCATGCAGCGCGGCGCTCGCGGCCAGCGGCGGAGGCGGCAGCGCTGTGGCGCTGCCGTAGCGAAGGCAAAAGGCGACCTGCTCGCCTTCACGCACTTCCACTTCGCCAAGGATGCACGATCCCTGGCGCGAAAGCTTCGCGGGAGAATGCAGCACCACAAGATCCGGTCCCACAAACGCAACCGCCCGATCGTCGCCGACTTCCAGCGCGGGTCTCAAGGATCCATAGTCGAAGCGCAGATCCAGCTCGCTCCGCACCTCGACTCGTCCTGCCAGCCCGAGCACGATCCGAATCACGGCGCATGCGCCATCGTGAATCGGCATGAAGTCGATCAGCCGGACGCGGCCGGTCGGCACCTCGAAATCGGTCTCCAGAATGAGCGTATCAGCGCGATAGCGGCGGCCGCAAGAAGTGCTGCTACCGGCCGGCGCGAGCTTCCAACATCCGTGTGATCTCGTTCCGAGCAAAGCCGCAAAACATGCATCCGAATCGAACCGTGGCCAACACAGCCAATCAACTGAACCGTTGCGATGAACCAGGGCGGCGGTCTGGCCGTCCCCGATCATTCCATAATCTTCGATGGGCTTTGGCTCCGCCACCCGTGCTCACCTCGATCGCGGGCTGCGTAGACGAGGCGGCTCGATCCTCGTCTGTCTGCGTTGAGACGCGTTGGCTTGAGCGGCCAGCGCGACTGCGACGACCCCGATCAATACCGCAACAGGCCCAAGCCGCAGCAGGCTCGCAGGCGCGACGAAGGCGTGATCGACCGCTTCCGAGCCGAAGCTGCCTCGGGTGCGATGAGGGCCGTGCAGCGGCTTATCGAGATTGTCCGGCCGGCTTTCATCGATGGCTCGATCGGTCTGTTGGCCGGCGATACAGGTTCGGGCGAGATAGCGATCCAGCAAAGCGGGCGCGAGCATGTTGCCGAAAATGACCTTGAGCGTGCTAAGACCGATCCAGTACTCCCGCGCCGGCTTTTGCACGGCCTTATAGACCGCATTCGCAATCACCTCGGGCTCCACGACGGGGGCGACCGGCCGGGGCGAATGGGGCATATGCGCTCGTGCCCAATCGAATTGCGGCGTGTTCACCGCCGGCAGCTGGAGCATGGACAGGTTGATCCTGCTCCGCTCGTGAATGAGCTCGCTTCGTAGCGAATCCGTGAAGCCGCGGATGGCGTGCTTGGCGCCGCAATAAGCGGATTGCAGCGGGATGCCGCGATAGGCCAACGCCGATCCGATCTGGATGATGGTTCCCCCGTTGGCCGGCCGCATGTGACGAAGAGCAGCCATCGTGCCGTGCACGAATCCTAGATAGGTCACCTCGGTGACGCGGCGGAATTCATCGGGGGTCATGCGCCAAACCGGCGAGAACACCGTCACCATCGCATCATTGACCCACACGTCGATCCGGCCGAACGCCGCGGCAATGCGATCAGCAGCGGCGAACATGGCAGCGGCATCTGCGACGTCAAGCGGCATGGCGATGGCTCGTCCGCCCAGATCCTCGACCTCTCGCCTCACCTCCTCGAGCGCTTCGGGGTCGCGCGCGATGAGACCGATCGAGCAGCCCGCGCGCGCGAAACGGTGAGCCGTCGCCCGTCCGACGCCGGCGGTTGCCCCGGTGATCACGACAACAAGAGGCGAGGGTGCAGGCTTCTCCGGCGCGTTCCTACTCCGTGGACTCGGTGCTATCCTTTTCATGGCTGCGCAGCGGGGTAGGCGATGGTCGACAGCAGCGCCATCGCCGGCTGGCGTGAGTCCAGCCTGGTGTGCTGGACCATAACCGGAGCGCTTGCTTCGATCAAAGACGCGTAGCTGGTGTCGCGCGGAACTGGTGCAGGGTCGCTCAGATCGTTGAAGCGCAGGTGAAGGGTGCGGCGAGCCGGCACTTTCACGCGGTACGGGCCGACCGGCTCCCTGTTCTCGAAAAACAGCGTGATCTCGACCTGCACCTCTCGATCTCCGGCGTTCAGGAAGCAGGCCGCCTCGTGAGAGACAAGGTCGTGAGCATCGCTAACGCTGTCGCTGGGGATGTAACCTTCGGGGATCGCCCATACCGTCGAACCGAGATTTGTCATCGTCATTGCTCCAGTTTGATCAGCGCCAGCCCGGTGTCGGGATCGTGCATCTTGTGGAGATGCGCCGGGCTTTCGATGACGATCATTTCAAGCGTTGGGCGCACCACGCCCGAGCCCAAGTGCCCTGCCAGCGCTGTGCCATCGCGCCGGCCAACGACCAGATGAATGTGAACGGAAGGATCGCCGGAAGGCGCAAGCGCGACATCCCCGACGAGTGATGCAACCTCGACCTGTTCATCGACCCGGTTTTCCAGGTAGGCCTTCTTCTCCCAATCGAAATATTTCAGCGTGAGACTGCTGAATGCCCCAATACCGGTGATTTGAGCTGCAGCAAGCTGCTGCGCTGCTGCGAAGGAACGGATGCTCGCCATCGCCTCATCACCGGTGTCCAGGACAACAGCATAGGTTCGCTGAGCATCGTCGTTGAGAAGCTTGTGCTGCATCGGTCCTCTCTCCCATGCCTGGTGGCTAAAACCCGATCTCTCCCAGCCGCGCCAGCGAACGGATCCGGTCCGCCGTGCGGCATGCGATCGCCTGAATCGTGAGCGACGGATTCGCGCCGCCAACGGTCGGGAATACCGAGCCGTCACATATCCATAGATTGGGAATGTCCCAGCTGCGGCAATCCGCGTTGACCACGCTGTTCTCCGGGCGGCTGCCCATTCGCGCTGTTCCGTTAAGGTGACAGGTATCGTCGTGCTGGACCCAAATGTCCTTGGCGCCGGCGGCGGTCAGGGCCCGGCTCATGAAGCCGATCGAATGATCGATGAGGCGCTTGTCGTTGTCGCCCCAGGAGTACGTGACGCGGGGAATTCTGATCCCGTATTGGTCGACCTCGTCGGCGAGCGTGACCCGATTTTTCTCCTGAGGCAGCATTTCACCGACGATCTTCAGGCCAACCACGTGGTTGTAGCGCTTCATTTCTTCGACCAGCCGGGCTCCCCAAAGTCCATGCGCGCTGGCCTGCGTGTTGGCCCAGAGTTGCGGCAGAGGGCCTTGACTCATGTAGGAGTAGCCGCCGAAGAAGTCCTTGCCTTCGTCCGTATAATTCCAGTGCTCGGTGATCGCGAGGGAGGGAGGTCCCTTGTATGAGCGAACCTCCTCGTCCATGACGCCCCAGACCGCCTGGTTCGCCTGAGCCATCAGATTCTTGCCGAGGAGGCTGGAACTGTTGGCTAGTCCCTCCGGAAACTTATCGGTTGCAGAATTCAGCAACAGCCGGGGCGTCTCGATCGCATAACCGGCGACCACCACATTCCGTGCCTTCTGGAAGTGCCACTTGTCATGACGATGATAGTGCACCCCAACGGCGAGCCCGTTGTCGTCGGTCTCGATCCGACCCACCATCGCCAAGTCCCTGATTTCGGCACCTGCCGAGAGGGCGCGGGGAATCCAGGTTACGAGTGCGCTCTGCTTCGCGTTGGTCGAACAGCCGGCGACACAGAAGCCGCGATAGACGCAGGGATGCGCCAGCCCGCGCGGAGCAGAAAGGGTGGCGAGCGGCGTTTCCGTCCACGCGATGCCCATGGCCTCGCAGCCGCGGGCCAGCGCGCGGGCTGCAGCATTGAGCGGATGGGCGCGGTAGGGGTAGCGCGGGCGCGGCGGTCCCCATGGATAATTGATCGGTCCGGATATTTTGAGGGCCTGCTCGACCTCCGTGTAGTAAGCCCACATCTCGCGCCAATCGATCGGCCAATCCGCACCGTAGCCGAGCTTGGTTCGAGCTTTGAACCATTCGGGGCGGAAGCGGAGCGACACCATGGCAAAATGCACCGTCGAACCGCCAACGGCCTTTCCGCTGTTGTTGCTCCCGAGCTGCAGCGGGTTGTCCCCGTCGACGATGCGATCGTCGGTCCAATAGAGCTTGGTTTGCTCGGATTCGTCGGAGGCGAAGTCCTCCAGAGGACGGAAGTAAGGGCCCGCGTCGAGTGCGACGACCGAGAAGCCGTATTCGGCCAGCTTGCAGGCCAGCGTTCCTCCACCCGCGCCCGTCCCCACGATGACGAAATCCACCGCTTCGTTGTCGGCGTATTCCCTCATGCTGACCCAGCGGCCCGGCCGGAAAACGTCGGGCGCGCGACCGTTGCGGGCACGGGGACTGTGCCGAGGATCATCGGACATGGCGGTTGATCCTCAGAGCGGTAACCTCATCTCCGGGCTTGGCTTCGGCGGCCTCCCAGGGGTCGCGATCGTCGAAATCGAGACGCACATAGCCGCGCGGACTGGCCGGTCCGCCCCAGCCGATCTCATTCCAGGCGGCCGGGTGCGAGTAATATGCCAGAACCAGATCGTGGAGCAGGCGGTGCTTGAAGAACGCGCCAGGCGGCATGCCGGCCCATTCGGGGGCATGCAATTCACCGGCCTCGCAGCGTTGCAGCAATGCGTCTTGATCAGGCCCGGCGATCTCGGCGAACCGCAAGCTGTGAAGACTTCGCGCCTCGGCATTGAGAGCATTGAGCCCAACTCGCCACGCCTCACCATCTCGCGGCATACTTGCTGGGCGATAGCCGTCCAGGACGCCATCTTGCAGCTTCCTATCAAGGAGTGCCGCAACCGGAATACGCGAAGGCAAGCGGGCCTGCGGAACTATTCGGTTCGCCATCGCCGTGACGGATTCGAATTCTTCCGCCGTGAAAAAACGCGGCTCGTTCGCGACCGCAAGCCGATGCGAGATGACGTCCCGCGTCTTGTCATTCCAGGACGGACTGTTCCACTTCGCAAGGACGTCATAGCCGGGGTAAACATTCCCTGGGCCGCGCTGAGAGGTCTTGTCAGCCATCGGACGACTCTTTCATGAGCTCGAGCGCGGCAAGCCCGGCCAGCGCAAGTCCGGCGAAGCTTGGTGGGGCGGGCAGCGGCGGACCATTGAGAATGTTCTGGGTCCAGTTGCGCCAGCCACCCATGTTTCGTGAGATCCCATAGGCGTGCAAGCCGACACCAGCGAATCCCATTACGACGAGCAGCCGCATCCACCACCTGGTGGCGCGGTACGCGCTCTTTCCGCTCCCGGCGGCGGTGGCGCCGAGCAACCCGGCGCCGATTGGAGGAAGGGTGACCGGAATGGCCATGAGCGGGTTGTGAAAGGCACCGCGAAAGTGCAGCAGACCCGCCTCCCCGCTCGTGCCCAGGAGGCCGAGCGCTGCAACCGTCGCAACGGTCTTGCCGGCCGGAAGGCTGAGCACGCGGGGACGGCGCCGCGGCCCATTGGCGCGCAGCCGCTCCGAGCAGAAGCCCAGCAGGCCTGACAGCAGAATAGCCATGGGGGCCCCCAGCGGGGCCCCATAGAAGAGGTTCTGCCAGCTGAACCCGCCCACCTTCTTGGTGACGTTGTAGATGTGAAAGCTCGTGCCAAGCAGGCCTGTTCCAGCCGCCAGTAGGTAGGAGGTGTCGCGCGCGTTGTGAGCGACGGGGCGCTTGTCGGCCGTGCCATGCAGGCTAATTGCCAAAGTCAGGCCCGCGACGACGATCGGCGTCAGCATGGCTTTGTTCTTGAAAGAGCCGCGGTAGTGCTCCACGGCACTGTCGGCAAGAACCGATGCAGCGAGCGTGCCCGCCGCCCGATTTAGCCGTCGCGCCGCCAACACGTTGTCGTACTCGCGGCGTGCGAGCGTGCTCCCCTCCTCCGCCACTCTGTTTGGGGTGAGGCCGTGGGCTCTTTGTATTCTCGCGTGCTCAGACCGCATACCGTGCAGCATCCGCTTCCTTGAAGATCAAACCATTGCCCGGCCGGGTCAGGTCGGGCTCGATCGCGCCATTGCGCGCCAACGGAGCACCATCGAACAACAGGTGCTCGATGCGAACATGATCGTGAAACCATTCGAGGTGGCGAAGCCGGGGCACCGCGCAAGCTGCATGCAAATGCAACGCAGGCGCGCAGTGGCCAGAGAGGTCGATGTGGTACGCGTCGCAAATCGCGGCGGCCTGCAGAAACCCGGTGACGCCGCCGCAACGTGTGAGGTCCGCCTGCTGCACGTCGACCGCGGACGCTTCCAGCATCGTCCGCACATAGTCGGTCGTATAACCATATTCTCCGGCAGCCACGTCCATGCCTGCGGGCGCGCGCTCGCGGATCGCCCTGAGCCCTCGCAGATCATCCGACGATACCGGCTCCTCGAACCATGTCACGCCCTGCCTTGCGAAAACGCCAGCAAGCTGCAGCGCTTGCTTCACGCCGTAGGCACCGTTTGCATCAACGAAAAGCTCCGCCCGCTCGCCGATCGCGCACCTCGCAACGTCGACGCGGTGAGGATCGAGCTCCGGTTCCGAGCCAACTTTCATTTTGACAAATCTACAGCCCTGCTCCATGACCCAGCCCGACAGCTGGCGACGGAGTTCATCGTCGGAATAGGAGGTGAACCCGCCGCTCCCATAGATCGGGACGGTCATCCGGTAGCTTCCCAGCAACTGAACCAGCGGCACTTGCATCAGGCGCGCCTTGAGATCGTAGAGCGCCGTATCCACGGCTGAGATCGCCGTTGCCGCAAGACCTTCGCGGCCCAGATTGCGCACCGAACGCTGCATGGCCAGCCACGCCGCCTGGGGTGCAAAGGCATCCTTGCCCTGGACCAAGCCCGCGAGCTTGCCCGCGACCAGCCCGACCGCACTTCGATCGGTGTAAGTGTAGCCGACCCCGGATTTGCCACCGCCGAAGACTTCCACAAGCACGAGAGTGGTGGAGCTCCAGCTGATCGTGCCGTCCGCCTCAGACCGATCGGTCGGGACCTCGAACGCCCGCGCCTGCAACCTTTCGATCGGCACCTCTGGCATCATCCCTTCCCCGGCATCACACTCGTGAGCAGCTCCTTGGCGCTGTTCTTCAGAACGCTTCCAAGCTCGGGCTCGGAAGGAATCATGCTGACGAAGTTCTTGGCGTCCTTGAGGGTGATATGCGGCGGAAGCGGCGGCACGTTCGGGTCGGTATACGCTTCGAGGACCACAGGACAGTCCGCGGACAGCGCCTCATCCCAAGCAGCACCCACACGGTCCGGATTGTCGACAAAGATGCCCTTCAGGCCAATAAGCTCCGCATATCGGTGGTAGGGGAAATCCGGAATGCTCTGGGTCGATAGCGTCTTGCCCGAGCCGAGCTGAATCCGCTCCTCCCATGTGACCTGATTGAGATCGCGGTTGTTCAGAACCAGCACGATCAATCGAGGGTTTGACCAATTTTTCCAGTATTTGGAGATGGTGATCAAAACGTTGAGGCCGTTCATCTGCATGGCACCATCACCCATGCACGCGATCACGGTGCGGTCCGGGTAAGCCATCTTTGCCGCAACAGCGTAAGGTGTTCCCGCGCCCAAAGAAGCCAGACCACCGGACAGCGAGGCTTTCATACCGCGCCGCATCTTCAGATCGCGCGCGTACCAGTTGGCGACAGAGCCGGAATCCGCGGTGATGATCGCCTTCTCCGGCAAACGCGGCGACAGCTCCCAAAATACGCGCTGTGGGTTGAGAGGCTCTGCTGAATCCATTGCCCGCCGTTCGAGGGTCTGCCACCATTCCCGCACCCCCTCTTCGATCTCTTGCCGCCACGCTGAATCCTGCTTCTGCTGCAGAAGGGGCAGCAGCGCCTGCAAGGTCGTCGAGCTGTCCCCGACGATGTTGACCTCCATGGGATAGCGAAGACTCAAACGTGCGCCGTCTATGTCGATCTGGACGCCCCGCGCAGAGCCTGGCTTCGGCAGGAACTCGCTGTACGGGAACGCCGACCCCACCATCAAGAAGGTGTCGCAGTTCTTCATCAGGTCCCAGCTCGGCTTGGTACCAAGCAAGCCGATCGAACCCGTGACAAAGGGCAGGTCGTCAGGAAGTGCGGCTTTGCCGAGTAGGGCCTTGGCGACTCCGGCCTGAAGGCGCTCGGCGACTGCGATCACTTCATCGGTCGCAGTCAGAGCACCCGCTCCGACCAACATGGCGACTTTGCTGCCCTTGTTCAGCACCTCCGCCGCCGCGCGTAGCGGAGCTTCATCGGGACGTTTCGCGGGATCGGCGTAACCGGTCCCGGTATGTGTTGCCCCATGCGCCAGCGGCGGATCCCGGTAGTCCAGTTCCTGCACGTCCTTAGGAAGGATCACGCAAGTCACGGCGCGCTTGTTGTGGGCAATGCGCACGGCGCGATCAATCAGGTGGCGCACCTGCTCGGGTACGCTCGCCTGTCCGACGTATTCTGCCACGTCCTGAAACAGGACCTGCAGATCGACTTCCTGCTGGTAGCTCGCCCCGATCGCGCTCCTCGCCTGCTGGCCGACGAGAGCGACCACAGGTACATGATCCATCTTGGCGTCGTACAGACCATTGAGGAGATGTATCGCGCCGGGCCCCGAGGTCGCGTAACAAAGCCCGACCTGCCCTGTAAACTTGGCATGAGCAGAAGCCATGAAGGCGGCCATCTCCTCGTGCCGGACCTGCACGTATTCCATCTTGTCTTTCGCGCCTTCCAGAGCGACGTCCAATCCTCCGACCCCGTCCCCAGGATAGCCAAACACCCTGCTCAAGCCCCACTTGGAGAGCCGGTGCCAAACAAATTCGCTGACGTTCATTGGATTTCTCGCTTTCGCGCAGCAGACGTAGCTAAAACCCTTCTGCTACTGGCCGGTTCTCGCGGATCTCTGTACGCTCGCGTACGTCTCCGAGCCTTCATTGGCTCACCATCCCGCGCCAGCAGACGAACATCGCTGGCCCGCTATGGACCAGTGGCGATGTTCGTCTAAAGATGGAGGACTACTTCGAAGCCGCGTTGTTGTTCGAAGAGCTGGACCCGGTCGTGCCCTGAGAGTTGGTTGTGGAGCCCGAGCCGGTCGTGGCCGTGTTCATGGCTTCGAACACGGACATGCCATGTGGACCGATCGTCATCACCATCGGATTGCCGTCCTTCGTCTTGGCCTGGACGACGAAGGATTCGGCAACGATCTTGATGTCGGTGAAACCTGCCTTCTTCAGATCATCCTGGATTTTCTGCACCACCGTGTTCTGGCCTGAGTTGGCGGCAGATGGAGAGGATGTCGCGGAATTGGTGCCACCTTGCGCGAATGCAGGACTAGAAGCCGCCGCTGTAAGCAAGACGGCCGCCAAAAGCGTGTTCTTCATTGCTGTCTCCTTTGGTTTTGATGAACACAGCTACAGCGCTGGCCAGCCCCAGACGTTCCGACTGGAGCCCTTTCGGCACCCGAAGTCAGTACGAGAGCGAACAGACGCGCGGACCAGGATTCCCCAAGGCTCTCCGGTGAATTTGCAGGAAGTAATTCAGGAGCGGACGGGCACGGCTTTTGAAACCAAGTCTCCTTCTCCAAACGCCAGTCGGCTGGCGTGGCTGAATATCTCGTAGCCATCGTTACGCGCGACCGCGACGAGCGTGACGCCGGCCCTCTCAGCGGTCTCGATCGCCAGCGAAGTCGGCGCCGATACGGCGACGAGGAGCGGCGCGCCCATTCTTGCGGTCTTTTGCACCAGCTCGACGGAGACCCGACTGGTGATAAGTACAGCTCCCTGTGACGTCTCCAGGCCGGCCCTGGCGACCGCTCCCGCGAGTTTGTCCAAGGCGTTATGGCGGCCGACATCTTCCTTTATCAATCGAATGGCACTGCCGTCCCAAAACGCCGCAGCGTGCATCGCCCCCGTCGCCTGGTTGTGATGCTGGAGCGGGCGCAGGGCGCGCATCGCTGTCAGGATGTCGAAGGGGCGAAATCCACCCTGGCTGACGATGCGCGGCGGCGGCGGGGAAGCTTGCTCCAGGCTTTCAATTCCGCATAGGCCGCAGCCGACCGGCCCGACCATGGCTCTTCGCCTGGTGGCAAGGCGATCACAATGGGAGTCGTCGAGCCAGATCCGCAACTCGCAACCGAGCTCGAGCTCGACGACGTCAACGCTGATGATGTCGTTGCAACGTTCGACAATGCCCTCGTTTAAGCTGAAGCCGACACCGAAATCTAGGAGGTCGGCGGGCGAGGCCATCATCACCGCATAAGTCGAGCCGTTGTAAGTGAGCGCGATCGGCCGCTCCTCTGCCACTCTGCGCCAGGACGGGATTGGTCGGCTGCCTCGCCACACCAGCTCCGGCTTGTCCAGTGTGCAGCGATCATCCATGTCCCGCTCCCGATTTGCGTCTGGCAACCTCTTCCGGCGAGCCGGGTTCCAGCTCGAGATTCCTTTGTACGGCAGCGCGCAAACTATCGTCGGCGCGGAGAGACAGAGGCTCACTTCCGTCCATGGCGTTGAGCACACTGCTGTTTTCGCGCGACCGTAGCTGTGCTTCCTCTGCTGTCAAACAACTCGGACCGAGGAACCCGCGTCACCAAC
The DNA here is from genome assembly GCF_040547695.1 of Bradyrhizobium sp. JR4.3. Lineage (NCBI taxonomy): Bacteria > Pseudomonadati > Pseudomonadota > Alphaproteobacteria > Hyphomicrobiales > Nitrobacteraceae > Bradyrhizobium > Bradyrhizobium sp. JR4.3. Next base: position 91,850 of record NZ_JBEPQF010000007.1, read on the forward strand.
ATACGTTGCCGAGGCACAGGCTGGCCGGTTCCCGAAGAGAAGCAAGATCATGACGCGAGCACGCGAAGCTGGTGACGAGCCCCCCGAGAAGACGGTGGAATACGACGGTCCAGCTGGCGGATGGGGGTCGCTCGAAGGAATAGCCCGAATCTTCGGCAAGGAGTGGGACTCGCCGGGGGCCTTGAACACGCTCCGTCGCCAGAACAAGCCTAAAGGCTTCATGTGCGTTTCCTGTTCGTGGGCCAAGCCGGCCGACTATCACGCCTTCGAGTTCTGCGAGAATGGCGCCAAGGCTACTCTTTGGGAGCTGACCACGCGTCGATGCAAGCCGGATTTCTTCGGCAAGCATACGTTGACTGAGCTTCGCTCCTGGAACGACTACGATCTCGAACAGCAGGGACGGCTGACCGAGCCGCTGCGCTATGACAGCGCGACTGACCGTTACGTGCCATGTAGCTGGGAGGACGCATTCCAAGAAATCGGCGCGCAGCTGAAGGCGCTCGATCCGAAAACCGTAATTTTCTATTCGTCCGGGCGGGCGAGCCTCGAGACATCGTACCTGTACGCGCTGTTCGCGCGGGTCTACGGCAACAACAATTTGCCTGACAGTTCCAACATGTGCCACGAGACGACGTCCGTCGCGCTCAAGAAGCTGATCGGCGCGGGCGTAGGCACTGTGGTCTTCGACGATCTCAGCAACTGTGACGCGATGTTCTTTTTTGGTCAGAATACCGGGTCGAACAGTCCGCGGTTTTTGCATCCGTTGCAGGACGCAGCCAGGCGCGGCGTCCAGATCATCACCTTCAATCCAGTCCGCGAGAAAGGCCTCGAAACTTTCGTCAATCCACAAAATCCGACGGAGATGCTGACCGGCAAGGCGACTCAGATCAGCAGTCAGTATCACCAGGTGAAGGCCGGCGGCGACATTGCCGTCATCATGGGAATTTGCAAGCACGTCTTCGCCGCGGACGACGCAACCAAACAGCAGGGCAAGAGAGTTCTCGACGCCCCCTTCATCGAACAGCACACCCACGGCTTCGAAGCGTTCGAGGCCAAGGTCCGGGCAACGGACTGGAGCGAGATCGAGACCGCATCCGGTCTTAGCCGATCGGCCATCGAAGGCGCAGCTCAGGTCTATGTCGAGGCTGATCGCGTGATCGGGATCTACGGCATGGGCCTGACCCAGCACGTGCACGGTTTCGAGAACGTGGCGATGCTGGTGAACATGCTGCTCCTGAAGGGCAACATCGGACGAGATGGCACCGGCATCTCGCCCGTGCGTGGACACTCGAACGTCCAGGGCCAGCGCACCGTCGGCATCTCCGAGAAGCCTGAATTGGTCCCTCTCGACAAATACGCCAAGCAGTTCGGATTCGAGCCGCCACGCGACAAGGGCATGAACACCGTTGAGACCTGCGAAGGCGTCCTCGCCGGCAAGGTCAAGGCGTTCATCGGGCTCGGCGGTAATTTCGTCCGTGCCATTCCCGAGCGATCGAAGATGGAAGAAGCTTGGCGCGGACTGGAGCTGACGGTCCAGATTGCCACCAAGCTCAACCGCAGCCACCTCGTGCAGGGCAAGGCCGCCTATCTGTTGCCGTGCCTCGGCCGCACCGAAGAAGACATCCAGGCAAGCGGGCAGCAAGCCGTCAGCATGGAGGATACTTTCAGCTGCATCCAGGGCTCGATCGGGTTGCGCAAGCCGGCAAGCGAACACCTGAAATCGGAGGTGGCGATCGTCGCAGGTCTCGCCAAGGCGACCCTGCCCACGAACCCGAAGCTGAAATGGGACGAATGGGTCGGCAACTACGATCTCATTCGCAACGAGATCGCGGAGACCTACCCGGACCAATTCCACGCTTTCAATGAACGGATGTTCACGCCCGGCGGCTTTTATCGCGGCAACTCCGCGCGCGAGCGGATCTGGAAGACGGAAACCGGCAAGGCGGAATTTACTGCTCCGGAGACTCTCAGCTCCACCGGTTTCGCGGACGCCCCCGGCCGATTCCGGCTGCTCACGATGCGCAGCAATGACCAGTTCAATACCACGATCTACGGGTACAGCGACCGCCTGCGGGGAATCGAGGGCACACGGGATGTGCTGCTGATGAACCCCGAAGAGATTGCACGCGCCGGACTCCAGGATGGCCAGATGGTCTATCTCGTCAGCGACGCAGAAGACGGCATCGAGCGTGAAGTTGGGCCGCTCAAAGTGACGCCGTTCAAGCTGCCGGATGGATGCCTTGGAGCCTATTATCCGGAAATGAATCCCCTGATCCCGCTGTCGCACCACGACATCCATTCGAAGACGCCGGCCGCAAAGTCGGTACCGGTCCGAATTCGCCCGTGATTAAGGCGTGCGGCAGGGGGGCGATGAATGCAGCTTTTTCGTCCCGGCGCGAACACGATTGCGACGGTGGTGATCGCAGCGATTGGAGCGATGCCGGTGCTTGCGATGGGACTGTCCTATGAGGTGATGCGATCCCCTTACGTCACCAACCAGAACATCACGCGGAACCAGCCGGTGCCGTTTAGTCACGAGCATCACGTTTCTGGTCTCGGCCTAGACTGCCGCTATTGCCACACCTCGGTGGAGAAGGCGCGCTTCGCCGGCATCCCGCCGACCGAGACCTGCATGACCTGCCATTCGCAGATATGGACCAACGCGCAGATGCTCGCGCCGGTCCGCGAAAGTCTTGCCAAGAACCAGCCAATGGCCTGGGAGCGCGTGCACCGCCTCCCCGGCTACGTCTATTTTGATCATTCGGTCCATGTCGCAAAAGGGGTTGGGTGCACCACCTGTCACGGCGACGTGGGAGGGATGCGGCTGATGCGCCAGGCCGCGCCGCTGACGATGCAATGGTGTCTCGATTGTCACCGCGCTCCTGAACGTTACCTGCGTCCACGCGAAGCGGTTTTCGATCCAACCTGGCAGACCCCGAAGAACCAGGCCGAGGTCGGGCCCAAGCTTGCCGCAGGCTATCACATCAACACGGGTCATTTGACGGATTGCACGATATGCCACCGCTGAAGGAATTGCCGACGCGGCCAAATCCTGCCGGGCGCAGCAAGCTCAATCGCCGTCAGGCGCTCAACTTGCTGGCGACCGGCATTGCGGGTGGGCTCGCGGCTTGCAGCAAACCCGACGAGCAGATTCTGCCCTATGTCAGGATGCCGGAGCGCATCGTTCCCGGGGAACCGCTGAAATTCGCGACGACACTTCCGTTGGCGGGGATCGGTCGCGGCGTGGTCGTGACTTCAATTGACGGCAGGCCGATCAAAGTGGAAGGCAACCCGCGTCATCCGGGCAGCCTGGGTGCCACCGACGTTTTCGCTGAAGCAGCCGTTCTTTCGCTGTATGATCCCGACCGCTCGCGCACGATCCTGCACAATGGCGCGATTGCGCCGCGTGAAGCGTTGAACCGAGCGCTGATGGCCGAACTCTCCGAGACCCGCAGCAGCCAGGGTAAAGGCCTGCGCTTGTTGACCGGGCGAACCACCTCCCCGACTCTGCTGCGCCAGATCGATGGCCTGCTTCAAGAGTTTCCGGCCGCTTCGTGGCACGCGTACGATCCAACGGACGACGATAACGCGCATGAAGGCGGGCAGCTCGCTTATGGCCAACCTGTGCGCAGCATTGCCGATTTCGCAAAGGCCCGGGTGATCGTCGCGCTCGATGCCGATCCGCTCGGGCATGGCCCCGATCAGATACGGATTGGCCGCGGTTACGCAATCGGCCGCGGGGAGCCGAAGGCCTTCTCGCGTCTCTATTGCCTTGAGAGCGCACTCACGCTCACCGGAGCAAAGGCGGACGAACGTCTGGCGCTTCGTCCCGAGGCGATCGAGCGGTTCGCGGCGAGCCTCGCGCGGGAGCTCGGCGCGAGTGCAAGCGCCAGCGAACTTGTCGAGCGCGAGCGCCTGCTGCTTCGGAAGATCACGGCCGACTTGAACTCCCACAAGGGCGAGGCGCTCGTCATCGCGGGCCCGGCAATGTCTAGGGAAGTCCACGCATTGGTGCATTGGATCAATGCCCAGCTCGATGCGCCCGCTCGGCTCGTCGATCCCACTGATCGCACTCCATCCGGCAAGCAGGCGGGAACGCTTGATCAGCTCGCTGGCGATCTGGACTCCGGCCGCGTGCGTCAGCTCGTCATGATCGGCGTCAATCCCGCTTATGACGCACCATCCGATTTGCACTTCGGGGCCCGCGCACAGAAAGCGGCCTTTCGCCTTCATATGGGCGAGTACGCCGACGAAACCGCGGCTATCGCCAACTGGCATGTCCCGCAAAGCCATCGTCTCGAAACATGGTCGGATTTACGGGCCGGCGACGGGACGGCCAGCATCATACAGCCTCTGATCAAGCCGCTGTACGAGAGCTTCAGCGAGCACGAGCTTCTCGCCTGGCTGAGCGGCGCAGAAGACGCGGGCGCTTACGAATTGGTGCGGCAGACCTGGCCGACCGCGGCCGCTGCGGATTTCGAGGCATGGTGGCAGCGCGTGCTGCACGACGGGATCATTGCAGGAAGCGGCGCCACTGCTGTTTCCCTCGCTGCTCCGCTCCTGCCGACACTCGCAGATCCCGAACCTCACGACAAGCGCGCTGACGAGATCAGCCTGGTTCTGCGCCCTGATCCTTGCCTCTGGGATGGCTCATACGCCAACAACGCTTGGCTCCAGGAGTGTCCGAAACCGCTCAGCAAGCAGGTCTGGGGCAATGCGCTCGCGCTGCATCCGGATGAGGCAACCCGCCTCGGTGTCACGTCCGGCGACGTCGTCACGGTCGCCGCGAACGGCCGATCAATCGAGGTGCCGGTGCTGACTGAACCTGGGATGGCCATGGGCGTCGGCGCGCTCACGCTCGGCGGGGGGCGGCAGAAGGCCGGCGCGATCGGCAATGGGGTCGGTGCCAACGCCTATACACTCCGGACGTCCGGGCACCGATGGCACCTTCCGCAGGTCTCGATCCAGCCGACGGGGCGCCGCGAGCCGATCCTTACGACGCAGAACATCGTCCGGACGCCGGAAGATGTGCGCGAACTCTATCCGCTGTCTCAGCTCGGCCAGCCGCTGCCAGGGCCAGTCGACCCGGATCCACCCAGCCTGATGCCGCCGGCCGTGAAGCCCGGCGACGGGCATGCCTGGGCGATGGTGATCGATACTTCGGTCTGCATCGGCTGCAATGCCTGCGTGGTCTCCTGCCAAGCCGAGAACAACGTCCCTGTGGTCGGTCCCGAGCAGGTTGCGATGGGGCGCGACATGCACTGGATGCGCGTCGATGGCTACGATCATGGCTCGGCGAACAGTCCGCAGATCGGCTTTCAGCCGGTGCCGTGCATGCATTGCGAGCACGCGCCGTGCGAGCCCGTCTGTCCTGTCGCCGCATCCGTTCACGACAGTGAGGGCCTCAACGCGCAGGTCTATAATCGCTGCATCGGCACCCGCTTCTGCGAGGCGAACTGCCCTTACAAGGTCCGTCGCTTCAACTTCTTCGGTTATGCCGACGGCGAGGAATACGGTAATCTCGGCGCGGAATCCTATCGCGGGCAGAAGAACCCCGAGGTGACCGTTCGCGCGCGCGGCGTGATGGAGAAGTGCACCTACTGTGTCCAGCGGATCAGCGGGGCCAGGCGCACGGCGGAACGTGAGAACCGTCCACTCGGTCCTGATGAAGTACGAACGGCTTGCCAGAGTGCCTGTCCGACCCGCGCCATCAGCTTCGGAGACCTGAACCAGGCTGACGCAGAGATCAACCACAGGAAAGCCGACCGGCGCCACTATGCCTTGCTCGGCCACCTCGGCACGCGGCCGCGCACCACCTATCTTGCCGACGTGCGCAATCCCGCACCTTCGGAGCCGGAGGGGCGGACATGAGCGAAGTTCTCCGTCCCCAGCATCCACCGGCGCATCGATGGATCTCGGCCGCGCGGGCGAGCGACGCCGCAGTTACCCAGGCGGTGGCAGATCCGCTCTTCACCGGGTTCGGCAAAACATGGTGGCTGGCGCTGCTGATCACCCTGCCGTTCGTGCTCTGGCTGTTCGTTGCAATCGCGTGGCTGTTCTACCAGGGCATCGGCATCTGGGGCATCAACTCCACCATCGTCTGGGGAGTCGCGATCGCCAACTACGTCTGGTGGATCGGAATCGGCAATGCCGGCACGCTGATTTCGGCGATGCTGCTGCTGACCCGGCAAAGATGGCGCGCCTCGATCAATCGCTTCGCGGAAGCCATGACGCTGTTTGCGGTTGCGATCGCCGGGCTGATGCCGATCGTTCACCTCGGTCGACCAATCTACGCCTATTGGCTCGCGCCCTATCCGAACACCATGGCGCTCTGGCCGCAATGGCGCAGCGCCCTGGTGTGGGACTTCTGGGCCATCGTGAGCTACCTGCTGTTCTCCATTCTGTTCTGGTATGTCAGCCTGATCCCCGACCTTGCGACCATGCGCGACCGCACGCCCCGCCGTGCCGGCCAACTGCTCTACGGCGCATTTGCGCTCGGATGGCGCGGCTCGTCGCGCGAGTGGTCGCGGCTGCAGACACTGCATACCACGATGGCCGCCCTCGGCGTGCCTCTGGTCTGCTCGGTGCACTCGATCGTCGGTCTCGACTTCGCGGCGAGCCTGATGCCCGGTTGGCAGGAGAGCATCTTCCCACCCTACTTCGTCGTCGGCGCAATGTACTCCGGTTTCGCGATGGTCGTGGTGCTGGCGGCGGCGATCCGCTGGGGCCTCAGCCTTCAGGCGATCATCACCCGCCGCCACTTCGAGGTGATGGCCCGCATCCTGCTGATGGCCTCCATCGTCATGTTCTATTCCTATGCGACTGAGTGGTTCATGGGCTGGTACGGCGGTGAGCATGCCGACCGTGAGGTGGTGCGCTTCGAGTTCACTGGGACCTACGCGCCGCTGTACTGGGCCTTGCTGGCCTGCAACTGCCTGATCCCGCAGTTGCTATGGTGGCCCTTCGCGCGACGGTCGCTCTTCATTCTGATTCCTGTTGCTATCGCGATCAACATAGGCATGTGGCTCGAGCGCATCCTCATCGTCTGGAACACGCTTTCGCACGGTTACATGCCGTCTTTGTGGCGGACGTTTCACTTCACGTTCTGGGACTGGAGCTTTCTTGTCGCGCCGCTCGGCCTGTTCGCCTTCCTGTTCCTGATCTTCATGAGGCTCGTCCCGAGCATATCAATGTTCGACGTGCGCGAGCTCGCCCATCAGGAGGCCGCGGCATGACGGCCAAGCTTGTGGCGGAATTTCTCGACGGTGAAGCGCTGAAGGCGGCCCTAGAGCGCGTGCGTAGCGCGGGACACGCCGCACTCGAAGCATTCGCGCCGTATCCGATCGAAGGGCTCGCCGAACAGCTTGGGCAGGGCCGATCCGCAATTCGCGGTGTGATGCTCGCCGGCGGTCTCGGAGCTGCAGCATTCGCCTTCGCATTGCAATGGTACAGCGCCGTGATCGACTATCCCATCAACAGCGGCGGCCGGCCACTGAACTCCTGGCAGGTGTTCCTGCTGGTGCCGTTTGAGGTCGGTGTCCTCGCGGCGGCGCTCGCCGGCGCCATCACCTTTCTTTGGTCGTGCCGCCTGCCTCGTCTGCACGATGCAATGTTCGAGATTCCGGGCTTCGAACGCGCAACGCAGGATCGCTACTTCCTGCTGGCCGCTTCTGACGGCGACCCGAACGAGCTGAGAACAGTCCTCCGCGACGCCGGCGCCGTCGCGGTCACGGAGCTGCGCACGCCATGACCGCCCGCGCGCTGCCATGGCTGCTGTTGCTGTCATCGGCGCTCGCCGGCTGTGGCGATCATTCCATGTCTCAGCAGAATCGCTACGCCACGTTCTCGAAGGCTGCGCTGTTCAAGGATGGCACCGAAGCCCAGGCCTTACCGCAAGGGGTCGTCGCACAGGGCGATCTCGACCGTTTGCAGCAGATCACCAAGCCGCCCGCGGTTGACATGGCGCTGCTCGCCCGCGGCCACGAGCGCTACGATATCTATTGCTCCCCGTGTCACGGGTTCTCCGGCCACGGCGATGGCATGATCGTGCAGCGTGGCTTTCCTGCTCCGCCCTCCTACCATTCCGCCCGCCTCCGCTCGGCCGATGCTCAACACTTCTTCGACGTGATCACCCATGGCTACGGCGCGATGTATTCCTATGCCGCGCGCGTCGAGCCGCGCGACCGCTGGGCCATCATCGCCTACATCCGCGCGCTGCAGCAGTCGCAACACGCCGACGTCGCCGACGTCCCGGAGCTGAGGAGCAAGCTGCCGTGACCGCCGTGCTCCGCCGCCCTGCCCTGAGAGCAATCGGGACGCCGCGAATTGCAGCGGGCCTCGTGGTGATCTTGCTCGCATCTGGGCTCGTGCTCGCGGCCGGGAGGGTCGGCCCCTATCCGAGCCTGCTCCAGGGCTGGCTCTTGGGATTTGCGATCTGGAGCTGCGCCCCCATCGGCAGCATGACCCTGCTGCTGATTCATCGCTTGACCGGCGGCCGCTGGGGCTTTGCGGCCGCACCGGTGCTGCGACCCCTCGCAATCATGGTGCCCCTCGTCGCCATCGCCTTCATCCCCGTTCTCGCCGGACTGACTGACATCTACCCCTGGGCCGCGGATGCCAGCCAGATCAAGCCCGACATCGCGCGCTGGTACCTCGGCCCGCCGTGGTTTGTCCTGCGTGCCGGGATCGCATTGATCGGATGGTCCGTGCTCGGAGTGACTTTCGGTCTCGGACGAGGTGGACGGCTACTGGCCGCGCTCGGACTTGCATTCTTCGGGCTTACCATCAGCATGGTTGCGGTCGATTGGTTCCTCTCCGTCGAGCCGCACTACGTTTCCACCGCCTTCGCCTCCATGGTTGCAATACAGCAGCTGCTCGCCGCGCTTGCAGTTGTCGCTGTGCTTGCAACGACCAATTTCGAAGATAGAGCGCTGAGCGATATCGGCAACCTTTTGATCGCGACAGTGCTGGGCGTCGTCTACCTCGAATACATGACATATGTGGTGGCCTGGTACGGCGATCTGCCTCACAAGGCCGAGTGGTTCCTGAGGCGCAGCACGGACGCATGGACGGGCATTCTGCTCGTGACATTCGTCACCGGAGCCGTGCTTCCATTTGCGATGTTGCTGTTCGAGGGCGTGCGCGGCAGCCCTGCAGGCTTGCGCATCGTCGGCCTTTTGCTGCTCTTCGGGACGGTCATGCATTTCGCTTGGCTGCTAGTGCCCGCATTTCCGGCGCAAGCTCCTGTTGCACTCACGGCTCTGGGCGCTCTCCTGACCTTGACGATAGGTTCTGTCCTCTTTGGGCAGGGCATCGCATCCGCGGAGGTGCGCCATGCCGAATGAGGAGATGGGCAGCCGCGCGCTTCCGCAACCGGCCGGCATTCACAACCGTGCCGTTCTCGTCGTCGTGGGTAGCTTCCTGCTCTTCGTGGGGGCCGCGATTGCGGGAATGCTGCTATTCCTGAATACCCAAGCACCGGGCGCACTCACCCCACGCGCAGAGCGCCGGTTTCCCTCGCCGGAGCTCCAGACCTCTCCGGAGGACGACCTGACCCGGTTCGAGGCCGTACAGCGCGCCAAGCTCTCCAATTATGCCTGGATCGATCGCGACCACAACATTGCCAGCATCCCGATCGATGAGGCGATGCAGCTCGTCTCTGGACGCGGCCAGCACGCCTACGATGCCCTCGAGGCAGCGCCCGCCTCGACGCCTGGTGCAGGTGGAGGCAATCCATGAGGCAGGCCATCGTTGTCTTGGCGCTTGCGCTCTGGCCGGGGCTCGCGCATGCCGGTTTGACCGAGCAGCAGATCGGGCGCGTCGGCTTCGATCCTCCTCAGGGCGCGCACGTTCCGTTATCCCTGCAGTTTAGGGCGATCGGCGGTGACACCGTCACCCTTCGCGATGCGATCGACGGACGTCCGACCCTGCTCCTTCCAGCGGACTTCACCTGCAAGCAGATTTGCGGGCCGGCGCTGACGATCGCAAGCTCGGCGCTGCAGCAGACCGGGCTTGTCGCAGGACGCGACTACAGCCTTGTCGTTGTCGGCATCGATCCGCGCGACACCATTGACGATGCCCGCCGCTTTACCCAGGGGCAGATCGGGGGCGCAGGAACATCGGTCCTGAGAGGATCACAGGAGACCGTTGCCGCGCTGCTCGGTGCAATCGGCTACCATACCGAAATCGACGACAAGCATGACGCGATTGCGCATCCGGCAGCCTTCGTCACGCTCGCGCCCGACGGACGGGTCGTCCGCGGGCTGTCCAGCCTCGCGCTGCAGCCCGTTGATATTCGCCTCGCTCTGTTGGAAGCCGGTGACGGTCGGATCGGCGGACTTTCCGGCCGCGTCGCGCTGCTCTGCTACGGATTTGACGCGGTGCACGGCATCTACACCCGCAGGATCACCGTCATTCTGCAGATTGTCGGGGCCTCCACGGTTGCCATCATGGCCGCCTTCATCGGACTGATGCTGGTCCGCAGCAGAGGTCGCGGAGCGTCGGCATGAACTCGCTGTTCAGGCTGCCGGAAGCGAGCACGCACGCCGTCACGGTGGACCACATCTTCTATCTGTTGCTCGTCCTGTCCGGCGCAACCGTGGTCCTCGTGTTCGGCCTCATCCTGCTGTTTGCTGTCCGGTACCGCCGCGGATCAGCTGCCAAGCGCGGCCCGATGCCTGAGATTCTCAGCCGCGAGTTCGAAATCGGTTGGACGGTCGCGACGTTGCTGACGTTCGCCTTCCTATTCTGGTGGGCATCTTCTGCTGACCTCAGCAGCCTTGCCGCGCCCACGGGAGCACTTGAAATTCACGTCGTCGCCAAGCAGTGGATGTGGAAGACGCAGCATTCAAACGGCGCGCGTGAGATCAATGCCCTGCACGTGCCGCTGGAAAAACCAGTCCATCTCCTGATGAGCTCGCAGGACGTGATCCATTCCTTCTTCGTCCCCGCGTTCCGGGTCAAGAAGGACGTGCTGCCCGGACGGGACACCGATCTCTGGTTCCAGGCCAGCAAAACCGGCACCTTTCCACTGCTCTGCGCTGAATATTGCGGCACCAACCATTCCGTGATGCAAGGCAAGATCGTCGTCATGCGGCAGGACGACTATGCCAAATGGCTGGTGCAGCAGCCGGAGGGCGACGACCTTGCCCATGAGGGCGCCAAACTGTTCGTATCGCAGGGATGCTCGGGCTGCCACGCCGGCTCCTCGAACGTCCACGCGCCGCGCCTGGCGGGTCTTTACGGCCGCGCAGTGCAGCTGGCGGATGGACGCACCGTCTCCGCGAACGATGCCTACATCCGCGATTCGATCCTGCAGCCGAAGCGCGACGTCGTGGCCGGCTTCGAGCCGATCATGCCGAGCTTCAAAGGGCTGCTCGACGACGGAGAGATCCAGAGCCTGACCGCCTATATCCGCTCGCTCAGGGAGGAGCAGCAAAATGACTGACGCCCTGCTCGCCGGAGAGCTGCCTCTGCCGCCGCGCCCCGACTATCTGCGCCACGGGTCGACGATCTCGTCCTGGCTTGCCACGACAGACCACAAGCGCATTGCAATCCTTTACGCCATCACCATCACGTTCTTCTTTTTTCTGGGAGGCGCCGCAATCACCGCCGTTCGGCTCGAGTTGTTCCAGCCGAACGGATGGCTGTTGACGTCGGACACTTACAACAAGCTGTTCTCGTTCCACGGTATCATCATGGTCTGGTTCTTCCTGGTGCCGTCGATCCCGAATACGTTCGGCAATTTCCTGCTGCCGCTGATGATCGGAGCGCCTGACGTCGCCTTTCCGCGCCTCAATCTTTTCAGCTGGTATTTGACCGTCGCTGCCGGCGCTTTCACCGTTTATGCCCTTGTCGCCGGTGGCGTCGACACCGGCTGGACGTTCTATACGCCTTATTCGTCGATGTTTTCCAATACCCACGTCTTCGCGGCCGCCGCCGGCGTGTTCGTCGTCGGCTTCGCCAGCATCGCCACCGGCGTGAACTTCATCGCGACCACCCACATGCTGCGCGCTCCCGGCATGACCTGGTTCCGGCTGCCGCTGTTCGTCTGGGCGATCTACGCGACGTCGCTGATCATGGTGCTTGCCACCCCGGTGCTCGCCATCTCGCTCCTGCTCGTGATCGCGGAGCGCGTGCTGGGCTTGCCGATCTTCGATCCGGCTCGCGGCGGCGATCCGATCCTGTTCCAGCACCTGTTTTGGTTCTACTCGCACCCGGCGGTTTACATCATGGTGCTGCCGGCCATGGGCGTCGTGTCCGAAATCATCCCGTGCTTCGCGAGGCGGCGCATTTTCGGATACGATTTCATGGTCTACGCCATGCTTGCGATTGCGGGCGTCGGGTTCTTCGTCTGGGGCCACCACATGTTCGTCTCCGGACAGTCGGCCCTTGCCAGCCTGGTGTTCTCCTTCCTGTCCTTCATCATCGCCGTGCCGTCGGCAATCAAAGTTTTCAACTGGACCGCTTCGCTGTATCGCGGCCAGATCAGCTTCGAATCGCCGATGCTGTACGCGCTTGGCTTCGTCGGTCTGTTTACGACCGGCGGGCTCTCCGGACTGTTCCTCGCGTCGATCCCGGTGGATATCCATGTCACCGACACCTACTTCGTCGTCGCGCACTTCCACTACATCATGGTGGGCGGCTCGGTATCCGCCTTCTTTGCCGGGCTCCACTTCTGGTGGCCCAAGGTTACGGGCAAGCTCTACCCGGAGAGCTGGGCGAAGTTCGCGGCCATCCTGATGTATGCCGGATTCAACATGACATTCCTGCCGCAATTCTTTGCCGGGTACCTCGGCATGCCGCGCCGCTATCATACCTATCCGGCGGAGTTTCAGATCTACAACGTCATGTCGTCTGCGGGAGCGGCAGTCCTCGCCATCGCCTACTTGTTGCCTCTGGGATATCTCACCTGGTCCCTGTTCTACGGCGGAAACGCCGCGAAGAATCCTTGGGGCGCGACAGGCCTGGAGTGGACCACGGGTTCTCCGCCTCCCCCGAAGAATTTTGACAGGCAGCCCCGCGTAGATCGCGGACCCTATGATTACCACGCCGAAGGTATGTCGGCCGGAACCGATCCTCCCGAAATGCAAAACGCAAGAGAAACGCGATGAGCGACGAAAGCGCACTGCTGAGAGAACCCTGGTCGAATTTCGGCCGGCAGCGCGAGGCAGGTAAGTTCGGCATCTGGGTCTTCCTCGCCAGCGAAACGCTGTTCTTTGGAGCCTTGATGCTGACCTACACGGTTTGTCGAGTCGAGCATCCGGAGGCGTTCGCTGTAGCCGGGAGGGAGACAAATATCTGGTACGGCACGATCAACACCGCCGTGCTGTTGACCAGCAGCCTCACCATGGCGATCGCCGCGCAGGCGGCGGAGGAGTCGGCACCACTGCGGCGGCTCGTCCTCGCGTGCCTCATGCTCACCGCGATGCTCGGGCTCGCGTTCATCGTCATCAAGGGCTTCGAGTACAAGGAGGACATTGACAAGCAGCTCGTGCCGGGAGCCGGGTTTGCATTGTCTCAGCCCGGAGCGCAGCTGTTTTACGGATTTTATTGGCTGGTCACGGGCGTCCACGCGATCCACCTTTCCATCGGGATTGCTCTCGTGAGCCGCTTGTTCTGGGTGCTGCTCCGGCGCCAACTTCCGGCCAAAGATAATCCCGAAATCGAGGTCACAGCCCTCTACTGGCATCTAGTCGATATCGTATGGATCTTCCTCTATCCGCTGATCTATTTGCCGGGGCGCGCATCATGAGCAGGCCGGGCGAATCAGGTGGTATTGTGCGCCGCCTATGGGCGAGGAACCTCTTGATCTGGGCAGCGCTCCTCGCACTCCTCGTGCTCAGCCTCCTCGCCGCCTATGTTCCCATGGGCCGAATGACAACAGCCAGCGGCATCATCATTGCGGGGGTGAAATCGACCCTCGTCGTCTTGCTCTTCATGGAACTCGCCTCAGCGAAGCCGCTGGTCCGGATCGCGGCGATCTCGGGGCTTGTTTTCGTGATCGCGATGTTCGCATTGACCTTCGCTGATGTTCTCGCACGCATCTGACGCACGGGAGCAAAGCGCTCTGATGCAGCCACGTTCGAACGCAAGCTTCGGAGAGGAGAACTTTCGCTGCGCTCAAAGGCGTGACTGCACCAGTTCGCTCGTGAAGCCGCGCGCCTCTCTCATGAGGCACACCGCCGGGGACCATTAGGCGGACGTTGGTGGCTCACGAGTTCTGAAACTCCTTCATATTGAGCCGCAGACCGGCTTTGTTTGCTTGCTCTGCCGTTACGTAAGGCAGACCATAATAGCTTAGCTTCGGGCTCCACCGCCCCGTTTGACCCGGGTACGGAAAGGCATACGTCCCTCCGCCAACGGACGCCTCGCGGGATATCACAACGGCCGCGAGCTTTCCCCCGCTGTCGAAAACGAGATCGGAGACATAGCCATAGCCTTGGCCTGCCTGCAGCCGCGCATAGTCTCCGATGACCTTTGAGACCGAGAATTCGTGCGGCTCTGCTTGCGCCTGATCAGGGTCAACGAAGAGGCCGTATTCTCGCGACCTCAAATCGGAAAAGTCGGCCACGATAGCTCCTTCATGAAGCGGGCGCAGCACCCGGCTGAAGGGAATTCGGGAGATGAACTCCGGCTCATCCTTCGTTCTGAAGCCTTCGACGAGCAAAGAATCAATCTGCCCGTCGTCCGCCAAGGTCACGTTCCGGACGGCTCCCAAATACTCACCTTTCAACGAGAACACCGCGCTCCCAAGCAGCCGCGACGCACGGTATCCATTATAGACCGTGCTGGCGAACTGCTGTGACTGCGCCGACAGTTCCGTCGTAGCCTGCGTCGCCGTCTCTGCCCATGCGGGACCCAACAGCACGGAGGTCGAGATTGTAGCTACGGCAATTGCAAGGGTGATCCTGCTCTTTCCCATTCAGTGCTCCTGCGATCCGTCGCGCCAACATTACCATTGATCGTATAATCGTTTCCGATGCGCAAAGTTCTGGCCCCGTCGAGCGAACGGTCCGCTGCCGTGCCAAGGAGAAAGTGCAGTGACCAATCGAATACCCGGCCCTTGGGAAACGCACCGCAGATCCATGCGTGCACATTCAGGCAAGGCCATCACATGCCTCGGCCGACGTACTTCATTAATTGCTCGCGATCAGAGGCAAGCTCACGATCCAGGCCTTGAGGACCAGGTCAGGTTTCTCCTGACGAGTCTTCACCTTCAGCCCGACTGTGAGGAGGCCGGCGCGCGCCCCACATCTTGGCGAATAGCCGTTCCAAGGAGACGCGAAATGTTGAGCAACGAACTCGAAAACGTCCTGCCAACGCACAGTCCGACGCCATCTCTCGCGCCGTCACGAGAGCGCGATCAAACGCCGCACGCGCACCACGCCACGAACGATCTGGTGCGCCGCCTTCCACATTCATCACGCAGCCGGCTAGTCGAACTCTGCGACGAAGTAACGCTGCGACCGAGACAAATGCTGCAGGAACGCAATGTGCTGCTGCAAAATGCTTATTTTCTTGAAAATGGCGCGGCCTCGCTGACGGCCAGAGCCGGAGACTGCCTCCCGGTCGAGATACAGACTGTCGGAGCGAAGGATTTCATCGGCATTCCCCTGATCCTTGGCATGCGCGTTTCCCCTCACCGTTGCATGGTTCAGGTTCCCGGTAGAGCCTTGCGCATCGAGGCAGATGCTTTGATTGAGCTGGTGAGGGGCGATGTCGAGATCCAGAAGCTGTTGCTGCGGTACGTGCAGGCCACCCTGATCCAAAGCTCGCAGCTCGCTGCATGTAACTCGCGTCACAGTCTGCAGCAACGACTGGCTCGGTGGCTTCTCGTTGCAGCGGATAAATTGTTCTCCAGTGAAATCCCGCTCACGCATCGATGCATTGCACAGGCCCTTGGCGTTCGGCGCGCAGGTATCACGTCGACAATGGGCGAAATGGAAGCGCGAGGCATCATCAAGCAAGGCCGCGCTCAAGTCGAGATTCTGGATCAATCGCAACTCGAGCAATTGTCCTGCAACTGCTCTCGCGTGATTTTATCTGCACATGAGAACTCTCTCAATGCAGCCAATGCTCGACAAGCAAGCAACTCATGATTGATGGCGCGAAGAAATGAGGGCTTGGGCGTCGCAATGCGTTTGCCTTGTCCGGTTGCGTACCGAGTTCAGGCCGGCGCAGCGAACGCTGGGTATCTTACCTCGTTAGTCGTCACGAGCTGCCCGAGAATCGAATGAGAGCTTTGTGGGTGCAGAAGCCCCGCTCCGTCGGCGGCGAATGGCCCGATGTGCCCGCTAAGATCGAAGTAGCGAGCCTTGCGGGATCGCCAGGAGCCAGTCGCCAGCTTGCCAAAGTCCAACGTCTCCAGAGCAACGAATATCTTTGGGCAATACGGTACCATCGCGCGCGTTGCGCCGCTGGTGTTCGTTCTGCTCACCCCGATGGGCGAGTACATTTTTCACCTTTCTCCGATCTGGATATTCGGATCCGGCGTTCTCGCAATAGCTGTACTCGCTGAATGGATTCGCGTAGCCACCGACCAGCTATCCTCCCACACCGGTCCTGCCATAGGCGGTCTCCTGACCGTCAGTCTTGGAAGCTTGGCCGAGCTCATTCTTGCGCTATTTGTTCTCGCGCGCGGCCATGTCGAGGTGGTCCATGCCCAGATCACCGGATCCATAGCGGCGACCTGCTTGCTGGGGTTGGGTCTGGCCATCGTCGCCGGCGGGTTCAATCGCGAGCGCCAAAGCTTCACCCAAGCGCGCGCTGGGTTGTTGTCGAGCATGCTCGTTCTGTCGGTGATCGCTCTTATTCTGCCGGCAGTGTTCGACTACACGGGTCGCAGCATCCGTCATGTCAATAACGTGAATGCCTCCGATGAGCTACTTAGCCTGGCTGTGTCCGTGGTGCTGCTAATTCTCTACTCCGGAAATCTTGTCTTCACCCTCGTTACCCACCGGAATGTCTTCGCGACCAATGAGGAGGCTTCGGCAAAATCGGCGTGGTCGGCAACCACATGCCTGATCGTGTTACTGGCGTGCACCGGCGCGGCGGCCCTGCAGAGCGAATTTGTGTCCGGCGCTCTGACGGAAGCGGCCAAATCAACGGGTGTGACACCACTCTTTCTTGGCGTCGTCGTGCTTGCTCTTGTGGGCACCAGCTCCGACATTTTTGCGGCTGTTTGGTTCGCTCGGCGCGACAGGATGGGACTCGTGATGACGCTCTGCATTGGATCCGCCATTCAGATTGCGCTGGTTGTTGCTCCGCTTCTCGTCATTTTCTCCTGGGTGATCGGCAAGCCGATGACCCTTGTCTTCCAAAATCCCGTCGACCTCTTTTCAATCGCCGGCACTGCGTTCATCGTGAATGCCATCACCAGAGACGCCGAGACCACCTGGTTCGAGGGCGTACTGCTCATTGGAGTTTACGTCGTGCTGGCCCTTGCATACTTTTTTTCTTGAAGTGCAAAGCCGAGAGGAGCTCAACAGCGGCAACCGTCGGAGTTCCAAAGTAGTTGCGTGTTGACAGATCGGAGGCGCCGCCGGCCATCGCCCCGGCGCCTCTCCAAGATCCAAGTGGGACCACCTTCGGAGCAGACCCTCGCGATTGCTGGACGTGCCGAGCGCCCGTTTATCAGCGCTAAAGAATCACCTCCCCCGCAAAGAAGGCGAGGAGCACGAACACCAGAAAAATCGCAACAGCCGCGAAAAATAACCACTTGGCGATAGTGGACGCACCGGCGGCGATTCCGCTGAACCCGAGGAAACCGGCTACGATCGATATCACAAAGAAGATCAACGCCCACTTCAGCATGCCAAGCTCCTACGGCCCTCTTTACAGTCGAGGTATGCACAAGTCCGGTTCGGAAGCACACCCACTGCGAAGGTGCTCCGGGCTTGCCTAGCGACAATCGTTCTGGGCATTCGGCGTTCCGATCAGAACGTTTTATGCCCGGCGCACCTGCGTACGCGCTACGTCAGACGCCAAGCCACAACACTATGGGCCCCTGTCGCGGCAATTACGGACCTACGCTATACCAGTCCCGCGGCGAGCCGTGCACAAGCGCATGGCGACACAAGCGATCAACCACATCACGAATTGGAATCGGCTTTTCAACCACGTACCGGGCAAATCGGCTGGGTATGACTTCGCGGCTATATCCCGTGTAAATCAGAAAGGGGATACTTCTGTTCAAGAGGAGATCTGCGAATTCGAACGAGGCCTGCCCGTGCAGGTCCACGTCAAGAAGCGCCGCATCGATAGCTGCGTTAGCCGCTGCATGGAAAGCAGGGCTTAGCTCTGCAAACGGGCCAATTGGTTGATGACCGCTGCGTCGGATCTCGACCGCGAGATCGTCGGCGATGAAGTATTCGTCTTCGATTATGGCTATTCGCATTGGGACTCCAATGACCTTGCGGCAAGCCCCGCGAGTCTTGCTTATCGTATGGATGATGCCGCGGTGATCAACCCGGAGCCGGATTGCAGACCGCATAAATTGGTCCGCTGCCGCACGGGGCCAGTGGTGCTTCAACCGCCTTGCCGCTGCTGCCGGAAGCAGGTGCTCCCGGCCGGGTACACATACGTACCAACTGTCTCTGCAACGGCACCGCAGCTCGCGCATTTTCTTCAGGTAATGAAAACCGCGGAGATGAGTTTATGAAAGCAAACAGATGGTACGTTGCCGTCGCCGTATTGGCGCTCGCGATTCCGGTCGGAACTACTGCGCAAGCCGCACCTATGTTGGCCGCGAGCGGGATGGCCAAGAACCACGCAAGCCTGGTGGAAGTTCAATGGAGGCATGGCCGCCACCAGGGTTGGCATCGTCATCACTGGCGTGACGGATACCGGCACCGTTATAGCCGCGGCTGGGGTCCAGCGTTAGGTGGCTTCGTGGCAGGTGCGGCGATTGGAAGCGCCGTCGCCAACAGCCGGGCGCAAGCTGCCGAGAACAACGCCTACTGCTCCCAGCGATACAAGTCGTACGACCCGAGCTCCGGGACCTACATGGGATACGACGGCATACGGCATCCATGTCCCTGAGCAAGACGGCGTTCTGCCGGCGCGGACCGTTTCGGACGCCATCAACTTTTGAACTCGAGCAAGGAGATCCATATATGAAAGCGACCTCATTCCTGGCGGCGGCAGCTCTTGTCGGCGCATCATCGCTTGCGATGGCGCAAGGCGCTCCGCAAGCTACCGGTTCGGACCATAGCGCCGTGCAGAACTCGAGCCGCAATCAGTCGGCTGACCAACGCCCTGAAAACGACACTGCAAACAAGGGGGGCAACAAGGCGGACGCGGTCCAGTCCGACCCTGGTCGGGCGAGCACTCGGCAACAGATGGTCAACGATCTGCAACAGGCAGGTTTCACCGACGTCAAGGTACGGCCGCAGTCGTTCCTGGTGGAGGCCAGGGATCGATCAGGAAATCCGGTGACAATGTTCGTTGGTCCAAACACGTTCGCTGAGGTGAAAACGGTCGGGGCTAACGCGCAGACGTCGTCTTCGAATACGAACTCATCCGGCAACAGCGCCAATGCTACTTCGGATCGCCCGGGCGGAGCCTTCACCTCGGTGCCGCCGAAGGACGGCCTGAGCTCGCAGTTGATGGGTCTGCAGGTGTACAACAACGCGAAGCAGGACATTGGCACGATCAAGGACGTCGCGCTGAACGAGAACGGCATCGACGGCTATATCCTCTCGGTGGGAGGGTTCTTGGGCATTGGCGACCATTACGTTGCAGTGCGGCCTTCGGCAATCAATCTGAAGTTCGATCATGCGGCCAACAAGTGGACCGCGACCATGGACACGACGGCCGACCAGTTGAAGTCGGCGCCTGAATTCAAGTACCCCAGCAACGGGTAATCTTCTGAGGTGGAGCGGTTGGGCGGAACCGCTCCACCTCCCGGCTGTTGGTTCCAGGTTCGATGTGGTTATGCAGCTCAAAATATGCTCGCCCGCGCTCAAAAACTGCTGGCTGACCTTGGCGAGACATTCTGGCTGGTGCCTACGGTCATGGTGCTTTGCAGCCTGATCGGCGCCTTCACCCTCGTTCATATTGACCAGAGCAACACGGTCTACCTCTCAAATCTACAGAGTTGGATGTACGACGGCGGCGCGACCGGCGCTCGCACCCTGCTCGGCACCGTAGCCGGCGCCACGATCGGTGTCGCGGGAACCGTGTTCTCGATCACCATTGCCGCGTTGTCTCTCGCTGCAGGTCAGATGGGGCCGCGACTGCTGCGCAATTTCACGCGCGATCGCGGCAATCAATTCACGCTGGGGATGCTGCTCGGCACCTTCTGTTACGCTCTCGTCGTGCTGAGAAGCATCCGGACAGAGCCGGAAGGCGGCTTCGTCCCTCATCTATCACTGAGCGTTGGAATTCTGCTCGCATTGGCCTGCGTGGGGACGCTCGTCTACTTCGTCGGTCACGTCGCCGGCCGGATCAACGTTGAAACTGTCGTCGAACTCGTCAGTGAAGACCTCCGCAGCGCTATGCGCCAGCTAACCGTCCAGGATCCGCAGCCGAAGCCTCCGCCGGGCGAGTACTGGATCGGCTCCCTGCCCCTGAAGGACTCGCGGCGCGGCTATCTGCAGCATCTGGACGAAGAGGGCCTGGCCACCTGGGCGGCCAAGCATAGAGCCACCATTCGGCTGTTGATCGGCCCCGGCGACTATGTTTTTCCGGGGGCGACCGTCGCTCTGGTTAATCCTCCCGTCGACGGTGCCGAAGCGGCTATCCGGAATGCGACGGCGCTGGGCGCAACAAGCAGCATCGCTTCCGATCTGCGCTTTGCCGTTCGCCAACTCGTCGAAGTCGCGGTGAGGGCACTTTCGCCCGGCATCAACGATCCACACACCGCGCTCTCGGTCATGGATCGACTGGGTGCGGCGCTCTGCGATCTCGTACCCCTGCATCTGCCATCAGGAGTGTCGATCAGAGGAAGTCAGCCGGTGCTGGTGGTGCCGCATGTGCAATACGATCAACTGCTCGGGACGATGTTTCATATGATCCGGCAAAGCGCAGGCGCCCAGCCTGCAATTTCGATCCGAATGATTGAGGTGATGACACAAGTCGCAAGCTCCGAGCGCGACCCCACCCGGCTCGCGGCGCTCTCCCACCACGCCGACCTCGTCCTTGCAGACGCTCGTCGCCTGATTGCCGCTCGCAGCGACAGGGAGGATGTCGAACGCCGACATCAGCTGTTTACTCTGATGGTCCGGGCAGGTCCGATGGGGCAATTCACCGAACAGATCTTGCCTCTAGCGGGCGACGATGATCCGCCAAAGGCTATCGCTGAGACAGTCGCCTTCCGATCTCAGCGTTGAGTTCGGCGCCGCCAGGACGAAATAGGCAGCGACGCAGAGCCATATCGTCAACCCGGCAACTGCGCCGAGCGATCCGCAGGTCTTTATGATAGGCAGCGAACACATACGTTGAGAATGCGTATGACCCCGAAATCAAGAGCCGAGCAGAAACGAATCGCCCATCTCTTCGGGCTGCTGAGGGTCGCTTGAGCTCATCGCCTCCCCGAGCCAACGGCGCTCCGTGGTCCGGAAGCGTACGAGCAAATGCAGGAACCAAAGCGGCGGACGCACTCTTGGATCTGGAGCAAAGTAATCAACAGATGACGAGTAACCGGCATGGCTCAGAGATATCGCGCAGCAGATTGGGCGGCATTCACCCTTGGCGGAGTCATGGTTCTGGTCGGCCTCGTGCTCGGGGCCGGCGGTGCTTGGCTGCTTTGGTTGGGAGGCTCCTTCTATTATCTGTCCAGCGGAATCGTCCTGATCGTCTCGGGTCTCCTGTTGGCCCGCCGGCGCGTTGAAGGCGCATGGCTTTACCTTGTTCTCTTCCTGCTCACCCTCGCCTGGGCGTTCTGGGAAGTTGGCGCTAACGGTTGGGCGCTGGTGCCCCGGACTGTCGGGCCGGCCATTTTGCTGATCGCCGTCCTGGCACTCACGCCGAAGCTTCGCCCCATTCGCCACCAGTATGAAGCTGCGGCTACAATCGCTGCCGGGCTTGTACTGCTGGTAGCCACAACTGTGCTGATGACCGGGGCTTTTCGGCCGGCAAGCGCCGCTCCTCGCGCAATGCCGTCGCCGACCGTCGCAATGGCCGACCCTTCGTCTCTCAAGGCAGGCTCAGATTGGCCCGCCTATGGCGGCAGCTACAGTGCGCGCCGCTATTCGCCGCTCGACGAGATCAACTCGACGAACGTCGCCAAGCTCACCAAGGTCTGGACCTTTCACACGGGCGACTTGCCTACCAAGAATACAAAAGGCACATACGGCGCAGAGAACACGCCGCTGAAGGTGGGGGATAACCTCTACGTCTGCACGCCCAAGAACATCGTTATCGCCGTCGACGCCAAGACCGGCAAGCAGGTCTGGCGATTTGACCCGCGCGTCCCGGACGAGTTCATTCCGTACACCGCAGCTTGCAGAGGCCTTGCATATTACGAACTGTCCAATGCCGATCAGGGCCCGGCCTGTGCCAGCCGCATCATCGAAGGTACGCTTGACGCACGCCTGATCGCAATCGATGCGAAGACCGGCAAGCCTTGCGAGGCATTCGGATATGACGGACAGGTCGACACCGCGACGGGCGTCGGCCGGCACGATCCCGGCATGTTCGCGATTACCTCGGCGCCGACGATCGTTCGCGGCGTCATCGTCATCGGGCACGAAGTGCTCGACGGGCAAAAGCGGGACGCACCCTCGGGTGTGATTCAGGGATACGACGCGCAGACGGGGGCGTTGCGTTGGGCCTGGGACATGGGCAAGCCGGATGCAAGCGCACCGCCGCAGGTTGGACAAACCTATACCAGGGGCACACCCAACATGTGGACGACCGCCTCCGGCGACGAGGAGCTGGGACTCGTTTATCTGCCGCTTGGGCTTTCGGCCGTGGACTACTGGAGCAGCAGCCGCTCGGACCGCGAGAAAGAGTTCGCGACATCGCTGGTCGCGCTAGATGTTACGACCGGCAAGCCCGCCTGGCATTTCCAGACCGTGCACAACGACGTCTGGGACTACGATCTCGGCTCTCAAGCGACGCTGGTCGACTTCCCGACGGACAATGGCGCGCCGGTGCCGGCGCTGGTGTTGCCGAGCAAGCGCGGCGACATTTTCGTGCTCGACCGCCGCACGGGCAAGCCGCTCGTCGGCGTCGAAGAGAGGCCGGTGCCGCAAGGCGGCGTGGAGCCTGCGCAGCGCGCCAAAACCCAGCCATTCTCGCTTTACCACACCCTGCGAAAGGCCGATCTCACCGAGCAGGACATGTGGGGCATGTCGCCCATCGACCAGATGATCTGCCGTATCCAGTTTCGTCAGGCGAGCTACAAGGGCATCTTCACGCCACCTACGGCCAGCCCGCACTGGATTGAATATCCAGGCTATAATGGCGGCTCCGATTGGGGCGGCATCGCCATCGATCCCGTACGCGACATCATCGTTGCCAATTACAACGACATGCCCAACTATAATCGGCTGGTGCCGCGCGACGAGGCCAATCGTCTCGGTTGGGCGCCGCGGGACCAGGCGCGCGGCGAAATCGGCGGGCAGGAAGGCGCCGGCGATCCACAGCTCGGTTCCCCCTATGCGATCAACGTCAATGCCGGCTGGCGGCTGCCGGGCACCGGATTGTTGTGCAAGCAGCCGCCCTATGGCGGAATTCGCGCCATCGATCTGAAGACCGGCAAGACGCTGTGGGATCGTCCGTTAGGTGAGGCCCGGACGAACGGCCCATTCGGGATCCCGTCGATGCTGCCGATCACGATCGGCACGCCTAACAATGGCGGCGCCGTCGTGACCGCCGGCGGGCTTATCTTCGTCGCAGCGACGACCGATAATCTGATCCGTGCCATCGACATCAAGACCGGAAAAACCGTCTGGAAGGACGTGCTTCCTGCCGGCGGCCAGGCCACGCCGATCACCTATGAGGCCGGCGGCCGCCAGTACCTCGTCATCATGGCCGGCGGTCATCATTTCATGGAGACGCCGATCGGCGATTCTTTGGTAGCTTACTCGCTGCCGAATAAGTGATTGTATTCCAGTTCCTACTGTGCGGCGCTCCGAGTGCACCCGGCTGAGCTACCCACGTCTGCTCTGCGGCGACGCCACCAATCAAGCTCGATAGCGTCCTCGTCGCTATTTGTCCGCCTCAGGTGCGCAGATACCGACGGCGCGCTCTTCGATGAAAAGAAACTCGATTCCGAACTCTTCAAGCGCATTTCGAAAGTCACGAAGGGTCCGCGGTTGAGGCGTGCGTTTGCCGTTCTCAAAGTCTTGGATTGCGCGGCGCGTAATTCCTGTCTTCTGGGCAAGGTCGTCTTGGGAGAGATCGAGCCACGCCCGGGCGGCCCTCACCTGCTGGGCCGTAATCGTCCCTGAGGACGTGAGGGGCTTCTTAACCATTCCGGAATCCGAGCCAGAAGAGCGCTTCTTGCCTCTTGTGCAAAAAGCGACGTTGTGCCATTAATGGGAAACACATCGCATATTGCACGAGCGTTTTATCGATACCCAGAAGGAGCCATACACCATGAAGGTTGAGTCGCACATCATCCCCTCTGTTTCTGACGCTGCGCTCGCCCAGGCCGCGAAGACGGTTGTAGCCAATGCGGTCTCGACCGCCTTCAACGAGGATCCCGTCATCGGCCCCGATCTGTCTCGCGCGATCGCGGTGGTCAACTCGGTCGTCAAGCGGCACGGCCACTTGCTTGAGAGCACGCTCGCCAACGCACTCGCTGCCAGTGGGCGCTTCGACGTGCTCGTCGAAGTCGCGATCCCTGTGACAGATGCCGCGCAGGAACTTCTCCTGGCTCGTAACTCTGCGGAGGATCTGGCGCGAATCAACATTCGCGCCGATGCGTCGGCCGAGCGCATCGTGACCATCGATCTCGTCGTGATCGATGCGGAGGTGGGCTGGGCCGGTGCCTACGAAATTAAGCGCGGGAACGGCGCGATCGATGGTCGCAGCCGGCGCCCTATCGAAAACGACCTGAAAGCCACTCGCATGGTGCTCTCGAGCTACCTTGCAAAGCGCGGCTACCCGAACATCGCGCGCGTGACGACCGGCGTGATTGACTACTACGGCGGCACGGGCTTCAGCAAGGAACTGAAGATCGGCCGCGATGACCTGGACAGCCACTTCGGAGTGCCGGTGCGCCAGACGCTGGACAGGTCCACGACCTGCCTGCGGACGGCTCTGCACAGCGAACTCCCCTACCTCTTCGCGACCGTCCTCGAGGCCATAGGCGGCGAAACGGTGAAGCAGCAGCCGCCCTCGGCTCGGACAACTGTCCCTCAGGACGACCATTTCGGGGCCGAGAGTGCACTGATCAAGATCATCAACGCGCGTCCGACCGGCCCCGGGCCCCGCAGCCGTCAGTGACCGTGAAGATGCCACGCGAGCTGATGCCGGTAACCCCAGGAGGAGCGCCTTTGAACCACATCGACAATGATGGCCCTGAACGGCACCAGGAGGTCACAAGAGAGCCGTGGCCTCGTGTCCTGAAGTACTGGCGGACGATTTCGGCCGAGGCGTTCGACGACGCGACCAAGGCCGAGGTGATCTCGTTCGTGCAGGCGACGACCACGACCATCCCGCAGTTGCAGCGCGCCATCTCGGGCGATGCAGATGCCGCTATCGGCATGGTCATGCACCGCAAGACGCCCAGTGCAATCGGCGTCAGGGTCGATTTCCCGATGACGCTGTTGCTGTCGTGCGCCTTCGAAGATCCCGGCGCGGCGCTCGCGTTGTCTCATAAGCTTGGCGAGATGCCGCTTGAGGCGCGCCTCCGTACGAAGCTCGCGACGTCCTGGCAGGTCGCCAGCTTGCTGTTGTCTTTGCGCCGCCCCCCGAATGGCCGCTCGCGCAACTAATAGAGCGAAGACCGAACGTTCATGCCGAACAATGAGAAAGAGTCCATGACACCCGCGGTGACCGGTTCCGCAACGATGGTTCGGTTGGCAGCTTACGGCCCCGCAAGTGCACGTTCCTGGCCATTCAAGGCGGAGGACAGTTCACCGCTGGCATGGTGGCGGAGGCTCCCGTCACAGGCGTTCGGCGAACCCGAGCGCCTTCACATGGGCGCAACGCTCGAGCAGATCAACGTACTGCATGCCGAACTCGATCTTTTGGCCGCGCTAAAGGGCGACGCGGCCGCCGCCATCGAGGTCACGTTCACGCTCATGCCGATGAGCGAAATCTCACTGAGGACTGACATCGCGATGACTGCGCTCCTGCGGTGCGCCCTGGAGCGCAACGCGGCGGCATCCCTGGTTCTGGCTCAGGTCTTGGGCTTGACTGACCTCGGCCATCCCTATGCCGGGGAGCTCGCAACCGCATGGCTCGCGTACGGCTGGCTGTGCTCGGAAAATCCCCGCGAGTTCAGCAATGCGGCGGCCGTGCTGCTGACCGCTTTCCAGGATCGTGAGCGGGAGAAAGATGAATGAAAATCCAGATCTTCTCCGACCTCCATGGCGACGTGCATCCGGTCAAGCCCATCACGATATTGCCTGGCGTCGACCTCGTGATCGTCGCCGGGGATACCTGCGAGAGCGCGATCCGCGCCTTCGAGTACCTCCGTCGCGTCGTGCCAATGCACATCCCGATCGCGATGGTGCTCGGCAACCACGAATACTACCGCCACTGCATTCCCGAAGAAATCGCGTCCGCCCGTTCCCAGGCGGCCTCCTTGAACATCTATCTGCTGGAAAACGCGACCGTGATCTTGGCCGGCCGGGACGGCGAACGAGCGATCCGTGTGGTCGGTGCCACGTTCTGGACCGATTATCTCGCTTTCGGCAAAGCCAATCAGTTCGGGGTGATGAACACCTGCGCGACCGGCATGAATGATCACCGCCTGATCACCTGGCGGAAGCAGCCGTGGCGCCGGTTCAGGCCCCAGGAAGCAGCCTTGGTACACCGCGAATCTAAGGCGTACCTCACTGGTATTTTGGCGACACCATTCGACGGCAGCACCGTGGTCGTCACTCATCACGCAGTGCACTGGAATTCTGTGCACCCGAAATTTCAGAGCGATCCCCTCACCGCTGCCTTCGTCTCCGACCAGAGCGCGCTGATCGAGCGCTTTCAGCCGACACTGTGGGTCCATGGCCACGTCCACAATTCGTCGGACTATCGCGTCGGCGGCGGCGGCGGCGGCGGCGGCGGCGCCAGCGTCGGCGGGGCGCGGATCATATGCAACCCGCACGGCTACGGATCCGAGAACGATGCCTTTAACGGCGCCATGGTGGTGGAAATCGAATGAGCAACGCCGGCGATGATGGCGACGATTTCGAGCTGCCGGCGGTCGCACGCGATGATTTGTTGACCGGCGCGGCAGCCGATTCGGCCGATTCCGAGAATCACCTAAAAAACATGCCCCGTATTCTGCGTTACGCAAAGCTAGTCGGAGACCACGCCAGGCACGTCGAACAGCGCCTGATTGCCGAGATCGACGAGCTCTGCCCGGATCTCGCGCTGAACACCGCTTGGGCGGTTGCGCTGGATGTTGACACTGGGCTTGCGCTTGCCACCGAGCTCGATCGTCGCGCGGCGCAATATAACGATCCGAACCTGCGCAGCTTGTCAGATTGTGTGCGGTTGCTTTGTTTACCCGCGACGCGAGGGGGTCTTCACTTCCAGCATTATTTTCGGGTCGCAAAGGCGCTGCTGCTGTCCTTCGAGATCATTCGCGACCGTGACGAAGAACTGTGTTGCGACATGGAGCGGTTCGCCTTTGGCTGGGCGGCACTGCCTGCGTGCGCTCACATATCCGTAGGGCACGCCTCCGCCGCGGAAAATGCGCTTATGCTCGGCTCGCGCATGGTGGAACATCGCATTGCTGCTGCCTGGCGAGAAGCCACTCAGGCGCAGGAGCAAAAGGTGCGCTTGATGGAAGAGGCCGAGCAGGAAAGAACCGAGATCTCGCGCGAGACTCCAGCTAAGGAGGAGAACCTGCCGTCTGATCATCTTATCGTCGTTCGTCTGAGCGCCGACGAGATGAAGAACATCCGGCTGAAGGAAATTCTCGCTTCGCTGAAGAACGTCGTGAACGTGCCGCTGCCGCTCGTCATGGTGCCGCCGCTGCACGAGGTGCGCAGCAAACTGCTGCTCGAGTTTCCCTACGCAAAGCGCGTCATCGACTTGATCCTATCTGATCTTGTTGGCCGGCGCATCGTTCAGCTCCGTCCGATGATCCTGGTCGGGGAACCAGGCGGAGGTAAAACGCGATTCGTTCGAAGCTTGGGCCAAGCTCTCAACCTCCACGTGTGGCGCACTGATTGCTCTCGGGGAGACGCGGCATTCGGTGGTACTGACCGTCGCTGGCACTCCGCCGAACCCTGCCATCCTCTTCTCGCGGTGGCCCGAAGCAAGACGGCCAGCCCGCTGGTTCTTCTGGACGAGCTGGAAAAAGCACCCTCCAGCTCGACCTCAAATGCAGGCCGGCTGTGGGACTGCTTGTTGAGCTTCACCGAGGCCGAAACGAGCGCGCGCCATTTCGATCCTGCACTACAGGTCAACCTGGATCTTTCCCGAATCTCTTTCGTCGCGACCGCCAACAGCCTGGACCCGCTGCCGAGCCCGATCCGCGATCGGTTCTTGGCCGTCAGGTTCCCGAAGCCGGGCGCTGCCGATATCGATTCCTTGTTGCCCGCTGTGATGGTGGATCTCATCAAAGAGCGCGGGCTCGATCAACGCTGGATTTGGCCGCTCGACGAACACGAACACGTCGCGGTTGCCAAGCTGTGGCAAGGCGGCTCTGTGCGGCGGTTGCGCCGCATTGTCGAGGTCATCCTGCGCGAACGCGATCTCAGCGCCACGAGGAATTGATATGAGCCGAGAGCCCCACGAGAAGCCCGCGCCGCACCGAGCATCGCCGCTACCACGGCCGCCGCGATTGCCGGGGATAACGCCGGCCGAGATCCCGGCTGATGCTGGAAACAAGGATACACTCACACTTCACCATCAAAGGACTAATCGCGTGAGCGACCCCCAGATCACCTGCACGAAGTGCGGAACCGAGATCAAGCTGACGGAGTCCCTTGCGGCCCCGTTGATCGTCGCCGCGCGCAAGCAGTTCGAGGCGCAGCTCGCGGCCAAGGAGGCCGCGTTCAGCCGCCGCGAAGCGCAGCTGCGTCAATCTGAAGACGATCTGGCCAAGCTCCGCGAAACTGTGGACGAGCAGATCGCGGCCAAGTTGACCCTGGAACGCGACGCCATCGCGGAGGCGGAAGCCAAGAGGGCCCGCTTGGCCCTCGCTGATGATCTTGGTTTGCGGGACCGGCAGCTTGCCGACCTGCAACAGCTGCTTGCCGCAAACGATGCCAAACTGATCGAAGCTCAGCGCACCCAGGCTGAGATGCTGCGGAAACAGCGTGAGCTCGACGTCGCCAAGCGCGAGGTCGAACTCACGATCGAGAAAAAGGTGCAGGAGAACCTGGCCGCGGTGCGCGACAAGGCGCGGCTCGAAGCCGAAGACGCGCTCAAGTCAAAAGTCGCCGAAAAGGAGGCCCAACTCGCGGGCATGCAGCGGCAGATCGAAGACCTCCGTCGCAAGGCCGATCAGGGTTCGCAGCAGCTGCAGGGTGAGGCGCTCGAAGTAGAGCTCGAAGCCCTGCTCCGGAATCGCTTTCACGGCGACCTGATCGAGCCGGTGCCGAAGGGCGAGTTCGGCGGCGACGTGGTGCACGGCGTCTTTTCCGCGGGCGGCCAGCGCTGCGGCACCATTCTGTGGGAATCGAAGCGGACGAAGGCCTGGAACCCGGCTTGGCTCGGCAAATTGCGGGATGACCAACGCGCCGCTAAGGCGGAGCTGGCGCTGATCGTCTCGACCGTTCTTCCCAAAGGCATCGAGGGCTTCGACATGGTCGAGAATGTCTGGCTGGCAGAGCCCCGCTTTGCAATTCCGCTGGCTGTCGCACTCCGGCAGTTGCTGATCGACGTCGCTACAAGCCGCCAGGCCCAGTCTGGTCAGCAGACCAAGACCGAGATCGTGTACAGCTACCTGACCGGGCCGCGCTTTCGTCACCGCATCGAGGCCATCGTCGAAAAGTTCACCGACATGCAGAAGGACCTCGACCGCGAGCGCGCCACCATGTCGCGCCTATGGGCCAAGCGGGAGGAGCAACTCAGGGGCGTGCTGGAATCGACTGCCGGCCTGTACGGCGACATTCAGGGCATCGCTGGCCACGCCATGCAGGAGATCGAGAGCTTGGATGTGCTGATGATCGAGGCGAAGGCCGAAGCTGCTGAGTAGTAATGAGGAATTCACCCATTGAAGTTGTGGAGCGCGCATCCACGGGTGCCCAGGAAAGGATTGCCTCAGCTCTCCCATAACATACTGAAAATGTGACAGTTATCTGCGGCGGACCAAGACGACGGAGCCGAAACGTGCGGGCGGCGGATTTCTTTGGCGTCAATTGCCGCAAAGCACAGCTTGGGTCTTGCCTTTCGGGATCACACGTTTAAGTTGGCACCCGAGCTTACAGGCAGATTTTTTGTTGCGCTATCGCAACATGAGACCAAAGGTCAGAGGCCAATGCTTCCTGACTGCAGAACTATGCACGCTCAATGCGGAATACGAAATCCCATGATCGCTAAGGAGTGCCTGTAAGCTCTCTAATTTAGAGCGAGGGGCATTTGAGCGCACTTAGTGATCTGAAGGCTGCAACATCGCTGAGCGATTTGGCCAAGCTCATCGGCTACAAGCCTAGTGCGTTAGCCTTTGTCATTCATCAAATTCCGGCCGGATCGAAGTATTTCTCTTTCACGGTCCCGAAAAAGTCGGGTGGGCTGCGCCTCATCAGCGCTCCCGCGCCGAAACTGAAAACTCTTCAGCAGCACCTTACAACGCTCCTCACAAAGTGCCGCAAAGAGATCGATGATGCAAACAAGCGGCAGCCATTGTCGCACGCGTTTCGCAAAGGGCAGTCAATCATCACAAATGCAAACCCGCACATCAAACATCGATATGTGCTCAATCTCGACTTACAGGATTTCTTTCCATCGATAAACTTTGGGCGGGTGCGCGGCTTCTTTATCGGCAACAATGACTTCAAGCTACATAAAGACGTCGCGACTGTCATCGCTCAAATCGCCTGTCATGCCAATGCGCTGCCTCAGGGCGCGCCAACCTCGCCGATTATATCAGATCTTATCGGACACATCCTTGATGTCCGCTTGGTCGGCCTCGCGAAGAAATACAGTTGCACATACACGCGCTATGCGGACGACCTCACATTCTCCACAGGGTTAAAGTCTTTCCCGACACCGCTCGCTGTTCAAATCTCGCCGTCTGATTGGCAGCCCGGCAAGCCGCTTGCCGACACGATCAGGAGCGCTGGGTTCACGATCAACCCGGACAAGACACGGATGCAGCTGCGCGCCAGTCGCCAAACCGTTACCGGCCTAACTGTAAATCAGAAGGTGAATATTCAAGCGGACTATTATCGCCGCGTCCGATCAATGTGCTATGAGTTATTCAAGACAGGCAGTTACTTTAATCAGGGCGGAGCACCCATGATTGGGTTGCCGACCCTTCTAGGGCAATTGAACCACTGTTTTCGGGTCAAGTACGCAGTAGCCTTGGCCAGAAAAGAAATCACTCTAAATGACAAACGAGATCGTGGCGTTCGCAAGCTCTATAAGAGGCTCCTATTCTACAAACACTTTGTTCAACTCTCATCATTTGCGAGGGAAAAACTGACAACATATATCTCAAATTGGCGTTGCGCAGCTTAGCTGTCAGCTTTCCATCGCTAATAACAACGATGGGCTCTGTTCAGACACGCAACGTCAGCTTTTTTAATCATACTCGCATAGCGGGCAACGTTCTGAAGCTGGGCGGTGGATCGGGCGGCATGCAGCTCCTCATCAAAGACTACACCGCTGCACTGAAGTACTTCCGGCATAAGCCGCTCGCGCATCCGGTTATATTGCTAATCGACAATGATGATGGGGCCGACGAAATATTTGTCGCCATCCAAACCGCCGTCAAGTTGAAGGTAACTCGTCAGTCTACGGCAGATTTCTATCATATCTGTCCCAATCTTTATCTCGTGAAGACACCAGAATCAGGGCTTCATGGCACCTCTCGCATAGAAGACCTGTTCGCGGCGTCCATTCTTAAAACGATGGTCGACGGAAAGATCTTCAATCCGGGCAAGAGCATTGAGCCGACCAAAGAGTACGGAAAAATCGTCTTTGCAGAAAAGGTCGTTAGACCCCATGCAACTAAGCTGGATTGGTCAGCCTTTCAGAATCTCCTAGGGCGCGTCGATGCCGTGACGAAGCACTACAAGCATCCGTAGAGATCGCAGGAATCGCCATGACAGAAGATGACCTCGATTACCTCGCCAACTATCGGTCAAACGCACTTTATACGGCGCCTGCGAAAAATGGGACGGGCGCTTACGCCACGCTTGTCGGCGACAGCGAAGTTGTACTTGGTGAGATCGACGTTACCGCCCGATGTAAAATCGCCGTCTCCGCGTTCTATGTCCAGGACCGTTTAGACTTCGGCACGCTCAAGATCACGAAAATAAAATTCCATAAGCGATTTGGGTGGCGGACCGACGGCCAGGTCCAAGTGAATGATTTTCAGCTTGCTCAAATAAGGGAGTTCTTGTCGATCATTTCCAGCCTCGACTTACGGGATGTAAGAAAGACACGCGTTTTGCTGGACGACAGCATTCACGTCGCCGCCTTAGGCGCTTTGTTGTCGAGCACCAAGGGCGCTGCGCTCGTCAGAGAGCTGGCCGCGAATCCTGAACTGCACGAAGACATCTATGCTGTGGCGGCGAAGCGGGCAGCCCTTGCCGAGTTCGAAGCGAACTTGAAGAGCGAGGTATCCGAACCTACCTGGCAAAGGTTTTTTGAGGCAAACCCTTGGATTTTCGGCCACGGACTGAATTACATATTTCTGAACAAAACGGGCAAAAAGCTCGAAGCTCAAACAACGGGCTCTGCCTTCGACCGTTCTGGAAAGAGAGCGGACGGGCTCATGCAGACCAATGCTGAGGTCAGTCAATATGTTCTGCTTGAGATAAAGAAGAACGACACTCTCCTTTTGCGAGAGGATAACTATCGCTCGGGGGTATGGGGGGTCTCCGAAGAGCTATCGAATGCCGTGACGCAAATACAGAAGACGGTATTCGACTTCACTAAAAATCGATTCCGTGACTACTCCAAAGACGGTGATGGCAATGATACCGGGAAGACCGTCTACTCCATCGATCCGCGCAGCTTCCTGGTCATTGGAAACTTAGGGCAGCTAACTTCAAACGATGACAAGGTGGCGTGCTTTGAACTCTTCCGACGCAATCTACGTGCGCCTGAGATTCTTACGTTCGACGAATTATACCAGAGAGCAAAATGCATCGTCGAGAATATCAGCAACAAGGTGCAGCCAATTACTAAACAGCAGGAGTTTCGCGACCATCGGATGATTGAACTGGACGATGATATCCCCTTTTGAGCTCCACGCGAGTTGCTTGTAGCACAAGTTGGTGGGAGGTTTCTGTGGAACCCCGACTGTGTGGCTGAGAGGCGGCGGGTGTCGAACCGCCAAGTACCAGTTCGGCTGATGCATCGCGCGCTGCGGCCCAGGCGTCAATCAGCCGGTTGCCGTTTAGGCCGCCCCGCTCTCCGAGGCGTCGACGCCATTGCTTCAAAATCCAGCCCCTCAAACATCGACCAGTCGATCTCCTTGGGCAGTTCGAAATTGGCCAGCTCCTGGCACTGCTTCCGGCGCAACTCGGCCCGGGTGCCGTACCAGGCATGAGGGTCGCTTGCCCGGTGGCCCATCTGAAGGCGGATCGTCGTGGTGTCGACATCCTCCTCGATCAGCAGGTCCTTGCCGCCATGCCGCAGCGACTGGCCGACTTCGATATTCATGCCCGCGCCGCCGCCGCGCCTCAGGAGCTTGTTGATCCGGTCTGACGCGGTGTCCGAGGGATCCTTGCAGGTCTGCAGCAAGCGCAAGAGGAAATTGTCCCCCTGCTCGATTGCCCAGTCCACAAAACCCCATTTGCGGAACGCGCTGTGCAGAACGAAGAAGCGAAGGCTTTCATTGGTCTTGTACGGGATGCGCCGATAGATGCCGTCCTTGGCATCGAACACGATCCCGTTGACGCGGATAATATCCACTCCGTGCTTCGTCCGAAATCGCTGCCGCGGATCCAGGGCAGAATGCCGACCCGGCGCGTGGACAGCAAACACAGGGGCCCCAGCATGGCGTCATCCAGATAACCTGAATCGACACCGAGCCGGAAGACGTTGTTCAGCGTCGGCAAAAAACTCCTCGGGGCTGTCCCCCTTCGGGAAGCCGACCTCGCTCGGCGGATCTCGCTGTACGCGTGACCTTCCAAGTGCCGCCTCCATTCGCCGAACCCGGCCTGAGCCAGGATCCCCAGCCACGCGCCTCGGCGGTGCGCCTCCCTCTTGGGCAGCACGCCGAGCCTCACCCGGATAGGAGCGCACGGGATGCCGTTACCCGCAAGATCGCGGGGCGGTCGGATCTGGAAGAAATACGTGGAAAGCCGGCGAACAACGTAGGTAGGCGCGCCTCGCCGGCGGCTGCTGCGGGCCGGCGCCGGGGCGGCGCGGTCGTGGACTACTTGATGGACTACCTCGGGGGATACACGCTTTGGCACTTGCACACTCACGCAGGCCGAACACGTGATTTTTCAAGGTTTTCTGCGCGAAGAAAGTGGCGGATAGGATTTGGAAACTGGCGGAGAGGGAGGGCCCAGCGCCGCGGATGCCGAAGAACCAATCCAACGACTAGTGCACGCCCAGCGCCCAGCCCAGTAGTCGAGCACGAAGCCCGCCACGCTGGCGAACCTGGACGAACCTAAGAGCCTCGGGACAGCCGGACGCCGCAACGGCCGCCTCCAGCAAACCGTTGGCAGAACTGTCCGATATGTCGCCGGCATGACGGAGAAGACTGTCAAGGACGGACAAGAAGTCGTCATTGGCCTTCGCCAAGCTGGAAACGTCGTCAACCAGCGTAGGGCGCCACGCGTGAATCGCGGCGATCTTGGCCAAATCCCCGCGCTTGATCAGCTCGATGATCGACGAGGCGTCCACTCCCGACACGATCAGGAGCTGGGCGAGCTCAAGTAGGGCCGCACTTGAAACGACGGACAGAATGGTCGCACGGACGTTCCTGCTATTGTCCCTGTCGGCGACGAGCGCTTGCGCCACCGCGTACACCGTGTTCTTCGCTTCTTCCTGTTCAGGCACCTCTACAACGTATTGCCCAAACCCGTCTTTCTTCCGCTGGGCTCGGTACTTTCGTTTCGCCTCAGCCGCCTCTGATACTTGCTTCTTCCGGCGTGCGACGCGGACGTAGGCGGTGGTCGGCTCCAGACCCAATTCCGCGACCTTCTCCTTGAATTGGGATTCGTCGCGGTCATTCGATCCTGGACCTTGATCAAAGGTCTCTGGACCACGTTCAAAGGCAGCCTTGGCGCCGGCATCGACGGTCATTCGCATGACTAGTCCGAAGACTAGTCTCCCTAGCTTGGCCGCTGCGACGCCAATCGCGTCGCACAGCCACAAAGCTGCACTTTGATTGACGCCCCAGGGGGCATTGTTTTCAGACGATTTCAGGGTGCGCGAGGCAGTAATTGCCGAGGAGAAGGCCGACGGTTGGAGAAGCCTTCACCGCCATTTCGGCCACAGGGTGGCCCCGGCAGGAGAAGTCCGGCGCCCCTCTCCAGGGTGCGCACTACCGCTCTCAGAAGCGGCGGACACGTCAAAATAACCCCTGGGTATCCGGACACAAGGGTTGCGACCGAACATCGTTAAACCGCGTTAACTTCTACCTAGTTCGCCGATGTTACCGGCTGTTGCCACAAGGGGGTATCTGTCATTCCACTCGTACCACCGACCCAATTCCAGTGGTCTAATCTGCGGGTTCTGGCAAATGTTTCGCAGGCGATGATCGTGAAAATGGCGCCACCTGCCTGTTCTGGACCCAGGGAATGAGGTTCACGCCATGGGGCTTGAGGTGGTCAGTGATCAGACTGAGCTTCATGATGAACTCGAACAAGGTTTCGAGTTCGTGAGGGGCACGGTGGCGTGTCGCCGAGGATATGGTCGAGAGAGGAGACGTCGACGCCGTTGGGATGGCTTCCCTTGATCGGCTGCTCGAGTTGCGGCGGATCGCCCAACAGGGCTTCGCGCGGCCTGCGAGACGGCGAGAACGTTCGCGAGCGACATCTGGGCGGCTCCGTCGATGAAGAGAACGTCGACGATTTCCGCCGCGTCGGGTCGGGCACAGAGCCAGGCGGTCGCACCTCCGACCATGCAGTCCGAGTCCAGAGCATCGAGAAACGCAGCGTTGTCCGTCGTGAAGCGCAGTCCCGGGAGATCGTCCTCCCTTTCGGAAACCTTCCGCGTCACCTCACGGCCGTCTGGCGTCTGCTTCCTCTGGACGAACGATAGACCTTTGTGTTTCGTCGCGATCCCCAAGCCCCAACTCAGCCGCCGACGCCGACAGTTCCGATCGAACGCTTTGCGCGCGACGGCTGCGAAAACGGTGCGACCTCCTTGTTCTCGACCCAAGGGATAAGTTTGATAGCGTGCGGCACGAGATGGCCGGTGATCACTTCGAGCTTCATGATGAATTCGAACAACGTATCGAGTTCATGCGGTTCGCAGTAGCGCTCGCTGGTTTCGCTGTCGCCGCCGTGCCCGAGGAGATCCGCCCGGTCCTCCTTCGAGAGCAGCTTCTTTTTCAACTGCGCGCCGAAGAGGTGACGCACGGCATGCGCGCCCAGCCCTTCTTCGGTGATCTTGGCCGCCGTGAGGATCGGCTTGAACAGCTTGTAGAAGCGATTGCCCAACGGCGAACGACTGCTGGGAGAGTAGAGATCGGGGAAGAGCAGCTTGTAGCCGAGCGCCTTGATCTTGCCGACGTAGTGGAGGAAGCCCAACCTGATCAGCTCCGGATGGAGTGGGATGTTGCGCTTGGACTGTGCGTTCTTGATGCGCCGTTGCTCGTTGGCTGCAATGTGAATATACGGCCTGCAGCCTTCGCGTTCGACGATGACGTCGTCCACCATCGCCCCGCAAAGCTCCTCCCGCCTCGCGCCCATGTAGTAGATGAGGATCGGGACAAAATAGAGTGCGCAGTGGAAGATCCGTGCGGCGCCCTCCTCGCCCCAATTCCCGAGATCGTCCCAACCGGCGGAATTGATGAACGGCGAGGTCTGAAAAATCGCCTTAGCGCTCTCGATCGGCAACTTCGCCCTTTCGTCGCGGGCACGCTTGTTCTTGCCTCGGCTCTTTGCGCGCAATTTCGTCAGGTTTATCGCCTCCAGGCTCTTTGAACCTCGAGCAATCGCGTAATCAAAGATCTGGTCAATGAAGGTCCAATGTCGATTGAGGGTTTCGCCGCCAATGCCGCGCTTGCTCCGATCGACCGACCGCCCCTTCTCGCGGAGCTCTGCGATAGTGAGCTTCTCGTCCCGCACCGATTTGCCGTAGTGCTTGTAGATTTCGAGACGGAGGAAATCGGCGAACTTCCCGACCTCTGCCTGGCCCACGAGATTGAGGTCGTGAATGTGCTGATCCTGAACCATGAACTTGATGAATAGGTTCGAGATGCTCTTGGCTTGCCGCTGCGTCTTCTCGTCCCAATGACCGTCGGCAGCGTTCTGCTGGATCACGCCATCCGCAAATCGCGAGAAGTCGGCCAGGGGGACGAATTGCGGGATCGCAGCAACGGGACCCGCAGTCGGTGGATCGCTTGGACGATCCACCGCAGGCCCCGCCACCGGGATCATTGGCTTCGGTGGATCGTTCATCGCAAGCAGCAGGCGATCCACCAGTCCCTCGTCTTCGACCCGTGCCCCTCCGTACCGGCGCTCGGACTCCGCCAGCGCAAGCCTCATTCCACGGAAATAAGTCCCCTGCGCCACGTCCATGTTCATGGCGGTCGGCACCGCTTGCACGCCTTCGATCATTTGCCGAAGGACGTGGTACTTGGTCGGCACCATGTCGTTGGCCCGAAGCATGGTCAGATGGCGCTTCACAGCCTCGATGTCCGCCTCCGAGAGACCATCGGCGATCATCCGGTCGCGATCCTGAGGGCGCACGGCAGCGCCGTGTCCTTGGGCATCCAGCAGCGTGTAGGTCCACAAGGCCCGCCGGTCGTCCGACCGCGCCTGGTCGACGTCAAAGCCGGGCGCGTTCTTGGCAGCGAACGCCACCCGCTCGAGCTTGGCTACCTGCTTGTCGACGACGGCATGAAGCATTGTCTCAATTTGAGACCGCGACAGCCGATCGGCACCATCAGCAAGCATGGCAACATCATCCAAGAACAGGTTGACCTGGGTAGCCAGCCGACAAGCCGCCGCGCGGTTCGTCGTTTTCAGGCTCATAGAAAGATGCGGGCGGCCGAGCACGCTGGCAAGCGTCCTAGGGGTACGACGGCGCCAATAATAGACGGCTTGGCGGCGAAAGATGTGGAAAGCCATTGCGAGCGACACCCTGTGCAGCAGTGATGTGTCGCAGCGCTGTGCAGCAGCGCCCCAGCCAGGCCGGTTTCGTCAGCTTTTTCAGGGGAAGCGGAGCCGCTGGCTGGGGCGGGAGGGATCGAACCTCCGAATGGCGGAATCAAAATCCGCTGCCTTACCACTTGGCTACGCCCCATCAGGCCCGTGGGAACGGCGGCGACAGGAGCGCCCGCGGATTCCCTCGAGTGGTGCCGGTCTATAGGGAGAGGCGCGGCATTTCAACCGCCCGGAGGGGCAAAATACCACAGGCGCCGGCGGCGCCGCGCCATGCCTTATAGGGGCGCTACGCCCCCCGCTCCCGACGGCCGCTCCGCCACCCCTCCCGGCAGTTGAGACCTCCCCCGTTTCGTGGGAATACGGCGCCAAGAACTGTCCACGGGAGTGAGCCATGACCTACCGCGCGCCAATCTCTGACATGCTGCTGTCGCTCAACCACGGCGCCGGCCTGAAGGCTGCCATGGAGGCCGGCCATTACGGCGATTTCGACGGCGATATCGTGAGCGCCGTGCTGGAGGAAGCCGGCAAGTTCGCAACCGACGTGCTGGCGCCGCTCAACAAGGTCGGCGACGAGCACGGCATCAAGCTCAGCGAGGGCAAGGTCACGACCGCGCCGGGCTGGCCGGATGCCTATAAGCGCTGGACCGAGGGCGGCTGGAATGCGGTCTCCGGCCCCGAGGATTTTGGCGGCCAGGGCCTGCCGCTCGCGATCAACGCCGCCTGCACCGAGATCTGGAGCGCCGCCAACGTCGCCTTCGGCCTCTGCCCGCTGCTGACGGCGTCGGCGATGGAGGCTCTGGACGCGCATGGCAGCGATGAGCTGAAGAAGATCTATCTCGAGAAGCTCGTCTCCGGCGAATGGACCGGCACGATGCAGCTGACCGAGCCGCAGGCCGGCTCCGATGTCGGCGCACTGCGCACCCGCGCCGAGAAGCAGGCCGACGGCACCTATCGCATCAAGGGGACGAAGATCTTCATCACCTATGGCGAGCACGACATGACCGACAACATCGTGCATTTCGTGCTGGCGCGCCTGCCGGACGCGCCGGCCGGCACCAAGGGGATATCGCTGTTCCTGGTGCCGAAATTCATGGTCAACGAAGACGGCTCGCTGGGTGCGCGCAACGACATTTTCGCAAGCGGCGTCGAGCACAAGCTCGGCATGCATGCCTCGCCCACTTGCACCATGACAATGGGCGATCATGGCGGCGCCATCGGCTTCCTGGTCGGCGAAGAGAACCAGGGCATGCGCTGCATGTTCACAATGATGAACCAGGCCCGCCTCGGCGTCGGCCTCGAAGGCGTCGGTGTTGCCGACCGCGCCTATCAGCAGGCATTGTCTTACGCACAGGAGCGCAAGCAGGGCCGCGCTCTCGGCAAGAAGGGTGACGGCTCCGATGCGATCTTCGTGCATCCCGACGTCAAGCGCATGCTGATGCGGATGCGGGCGCAGACCGCGGCGGCGCGTACCATCTGCTACGCGACCGCGGTGGCGATCGACGTCTCGACGCGCGCCAGTGATCCGAAGGTCCGCGCCGACGCTGCCGCGCGCGCGGCGCTGCTGACGCCGATGGCCAAGGGCTATTCCACCGACATCGGCAACGAGGTCGCCTATCTCGGCGTGCAGGTGCATGGCGGCATGGGCTTCATCGAGGAGACCGGCGCGGCACAACACTATCGCGATGCCCGCATCACCGCGATCTACGAGGGCACCAACGGCATCCAGGCCATCGACCTCGTCACGCGAAAGCTCGCGGCCAACGGCGGCGCAGCGGTGTGGGCGCTGCTCGACGAACTCTCGGCCATCGTGAAGCAGGTCGAAGCTTCCAACGATCCCGCCTTCGGCACCACGGGCGTGAAGTTGCGCGAGGCACTGGAGGCGCTGACGCGCACCAGCAAATGGCTGCTGGAGCGGGTTGCGTCCGCGCCGAACGAGGCGCTGGCCGGCGCGACGCCGTATCTGCAACAGTTCGGCGCCACGCTCGGCGGCTGCATGCTGGCATCCGAAGCGCTCGCCGCGAAATCCGATGGCATCACGGACGCCGCGCGCTACGTCTCGCTGGCGCGCTTCTTCGCCGAGAACATCGCCGTGCAGGCCGGCGCGCTCGAGCGCACCGTGACGGAAAGCGCGGAGTCGGTCGCGGCGGCGGATGCGGTGCTGTTGGGGTAGCTGGGACGGCGTAGCCTGGATGGAGCGCAGCGTAATCCAGGGCCGTCATTGCTCGTGGCACGAATCCCGGATTGCGCTGCGCTCCATCCGGGCTACGAAGCCGCGAGCTTGGTACGTCGCCCCGGCCGCCACAGCACCACGCCCGCCGCCAACAGGTCGAGCACCACGCACATCGCAAATGCCGTCGTGTAATCGCCGGTTACGCTGCGCACGAGACCGACGATGCCGGGGCCGAAGGCACTGACGATGCCGCTGATCGACGTGCCCAGTCCCATCGCGGCGGCGAAGGCGCTCGCGCCGATCTCGCGCTGGATGATCAAGGGCGGGAACGTGATCATGTTGCCGATCGAGAAGCCGTAGACGGCGCAGCACACGAGCAGCACGGTCGGGTTCGTGCTTTGCAGAAGCACGAACAGAGCCGCCGCCTGGCTCGTCATCGATGCCGCGCAGGCGAGCCGCGGATCGAGCCGGTCCACGAACAGGCCGAGCGACAGGCGCCCGACCACCGCCATCGCCGCCATGACGGTGACGGCAAGGCCCGCACTGGCGCGGCCGATCAGCGGTTCGAGGAACGTCACCTGGTGGATGATGAATCCCATCTGCGCCAGCAGCGCGACCGCGATCGGCAGCACCATGGTCCAGAACGCCGCGTTGGCAAGTAGCGTCTTGCGCGAGTGAATCGCGGGCAAGGCAGTGCCGCCAGCGGATGAATCCCCACCCGGCGTCGGCGGCATTTCGGTCCGCCAGCCGGTGAAGATGACCACCAC
Organism: Bradyrhizobium sp. JR4.3; assembly: GCF_040547695.1. NCBI lineage: Bacteria > Pseudomonadati > Pseudomonadota > Alphaproteobacteria > Hyphomicrobiales > Nitrobacteraceae > Bradyrhizobium > Bradyrhizobium sp. JR4.3. The sequence continues at coordinate 133,324 of NZ_JBEPQF010000007.1, forward strand.
CGGCAGCACCAGCACCACCATCGCGAGCGTGGCTGCCAGCATCGCGGAACGGAAGCCGATGCTGGCGCTCAGCGACAGCAGCAGCGGCACGAGGACGATGCCGCCGCAGGTCGCGCCGTTGTAGGCGAGGCTGAGCGCGAGCCCGCGGCGCCGTTCGAACCAGGAGTTCAGCACGGTCGCGATCACCACCGTGCCCATGCCGGTCCAGCCGACCGACATCAGCGCATAGGCGAGATAGAGCTGCCAGGGCGTCTGCAGCAGCGCCAGCAGCACCGTCGAAGCGCCGAGCGCCGACAGGCCGCACAGGATCAGCGACCGAAGCCCGATGCGGGCGAGCAGATCGTCGGTGAAGATGACGAGGACGGCAGTCAGGAGAAAGGAGAAGGTGCTGGCCGCGGAGACCAGCGTGCCCGGCCAGCCATGGGCGCGCTGGAGTTCGGCGAGATAGACGCCCTGGCCGTAGAGGCCGAAGCCGAACATGAAGAAAGCCATCAGGAAGCAGGCCAGCACGACGCGCCAGCCGCGATAGTGCAGCGAGGATTCGTCAACACGAGTGGCGGCAATCATCAATCAGGCAATCGGCCAAATGGAGCGGCGCGAGGCGATCGTGCACCACAACCAGGGGTTTTTCAATCGAAAATGGCAGCTGATTATTGCAACGCGTCACACGGCGGGAGCGTGATGCGCCCGTCTCGGGCGAATTCGACCTCCAAAAGGTTGAGCGAGCGCATTGGCACGCCTGCAAGATGATGTAGGCTGACGTTTCGCGAGTCTAGCCAATGTCAGTATCGCGGCGACCGCAGGGGCCCCCTCATGCCGAATGGCAATATCGTCGTCACCGAAGAGCGCGGAACACGCGTGATCACCCTGCGTCGCCCGAGCAAGAAGAACGCGATCACGCAGGACATGTATCGGGAGATGAGCCGCGCGATCGACACCGCGCAGAACAATCCCGACATCCGCTGCATGATCATCACCGGAGGCTCCGGCGTGTTCACCGCCGGCGATGATATCGACGATTTCATGCACGCCGACACGTCGCGCCCCGAGACGCTGTCCGACGGCGCCAAGTTTCTCTATTCGCTCGCCCTCAACGCCAAGCCGGTGATCGCGGCCGTGGACGGTGCATCGATCGGCATGGGCACCGTGATGCTGTTCCATTGCGACTATGTGCTGGCCTCGAACGCGGCGACCTTCTCCGCGCCCTACATCCATCTCGGGCTCGTGCCGGTCGGCGCGTCCAGCCTCTTGATGCCGAACACGATGGGCTACCAGCGCGCCTTCGCCATGCTGGTGATGGGGCGGACTTTTACGGCCGCGGAAGCGCATGCCGCCGGCTTCGTCAACACCGTGGTCTCGCCGGGACATACCGAGGTCGAGGCGCGCAAGGTGGCGCGCGATATCTGCCGGCTCCCCGCCGAAGCGGTCGCGACCTCGCGCAAACTGCTGCGCGTCGCATCCGAGGAGCTCACCCGCCGGATCGACCAGGAGGCCCATTTGTTCGGCGAGCGGCTGAAGTCGGAAGAAGCCACCGCCGCGTTCAACGCGTTTGCGAGCAGGAAGAAGAAAAAGTAGGCTGCCGCCCGGCGCCTCGTCCCGGAATGACGCGATAACTTTCGTGAAAACTTCGTGCGGAACGACTAGTCTGGTTCCATGCGACATGTTCTCCGCCTGACCGTCTTCGCGCTCGCGCTCGCTGCCCTGCCCGCGTCCGCCCAAACGCCCGCCCCCGTCGAGCTGCGCATCCTCGCGATCAACGATTTCCACGGCAATCTGCGCCCGCCGCCGGGCGGCATCCGGATCAGCGATCCCGAGGACAAGTCCAGGAAGGTGATGGTGGCGGCCGGCGGTGCCGAATACATGGCGACGCTGGTGAAGCAGCTGCGCGAGGGCCACAAGAACACGATCTTCGTCGCCGCCGGCGACCTGATCGGCGCGAGCCCGTTCCTGTCGGCGATGTTCCACGACGAGCCTTCGATCGAGTCGCTCTCGATGATGGGGCTCGCGATCACCTCGGTCGGCAATCACGAATTCGACGAGGGCAAGACCGAGCTGTTGCGGATGCAGAACGGGGGCTGTCATCCCGTCGACGGCTGCCAGGGGCCGCACCCCTTCACGGGCGCCAAATTCCGCTATCTCGCGGCGTCCACCATCGAGACCGCGACCGGCAGGAGCGTGCTGCCCCCTTACGAGATCAGGGAATTCGAGGGCATCCCCATCGCCTTCATCGGGCTGACCTTGAAGGACACCGCGGGCATCGTCTCGCCATCGGGCATCACGGGTCTTGAATTCCGCGACGAAGCCGAGACGGTGAACGCGCTGGTGCCGCAGCTGAAGGCGCGCGGGGTCGAGGCGATCGTGGTGCTGATCCACCAGGGCGGCGAGCCGGCCGGCGACTACAACGAATGCCCTGCGATCACGGGGCCGATCGTCGACATCGTGAAAAAATTCGATCGCGCCGTCGACGTCGTCGTCAGCGGCCACACTCATCGTGCTTATGTCTGCGATATTGACGGGCGGCTTGTCACCAGCGGGGACAAATACGGGACCCTGGTCACCGCGATCGACCTCAAGCTCGATCCTGTAACCCGCGACGTCGTCAGCGCCCGGGCCGAGAACGTCCTCGTCGCCAACGCCTCGCTGCCTAGGGATCCCGAGCAGACCGCACTGATCGATGCCTACGACAGGCTTTCGGCGCCGATCGCCAATCGCCCGGCCGGATCGGTGACGCAGACGCTGTCGCGGGTGCCGAACGAAGCCGGAGAAAGCGCGCTCGGCGACGTCATTGCGGACGCGCAGCTCGCCGCAACCAGGGACGCCAAGGACGGCGGCGCCGTCATCGCGCTCACCAATCCCGGCGGTATCCGCACCGACATCGTCCCGAAGGAGAACGGCGCGATCACCTTCGGCGACGTTTTCGCCAGCCAGCCGTTCCGCAACCGGCTCGTCACCATGACGCTCACGGGCAGCCAGCTCAAGGACATGCTGGAGCAGCAATGGCTCGATCCGAAGCGGCCGCGGATTCTCCAGGTCTCGAACGGGTTCAGTTACGCCTGGGATGCGGCGAAGCCATTCGGCGAGCGCGTGATCAACGAGAAGATGACGCTCAATGGCAGACCGATCGAAGCCGGAAGCGGTTACCGCGTCACCCTCAACGATTACCTCGCTGTTGGTGGCGACGGCTTTACGGTCGCCAAACAAGGCACGGGGCCGCAATATGGCGGCTACGACGCCGACGCGCTGTTCGCGTTCTTCAGGGCGCACGGACCGATCGGGCCGCTGCCGCTGAGCCGCATCCTGCGCGTGAATTGATCCGGATCAAACGGGCCGGTTCGGGACACCCTTTGCCATTCCCGGGGGAACGCATAGATTGGGTTTTGCATTTGCGTTTTGGCGCCGGATGCGCCAAGCGACGTCGAGAGCCCGCATCCCATGAGGCCGACTGATGAGTACGCTTCTCCTCTCCCACAAGGCCTGCCTCGACCACGTCACGCCGCCGGGACACCCTGAAAGGCCGGACCGCCTGCGCGCGGTGGAGGAGGCGCTGTCGCATGAGCGCTTCCAGTTCCTGGTGCGCGACCAGGCGCCGGAGGGCGATCTCGATCTCGTCACGCTCTGCCACAACGAGCACTACGTCACGGAGCTGCGCCACATCGCGCCGACCAGCGGCCTCGTCTATATCGATGGCGACACCTCGATGTCGCCGGGCACGTGGGAAGCGGTGATGCGCGGCGTCGGCGGCGCGGTCGCGGCGACCGAAGCGGTGATGAATGGCGAGCATCGCAACGCCTTCGTCGCGGTGCGCCCGCCCGGCCACCACGCCGAGATCGGCAAGCCGATGGGCTTCTGCTTCTTCGACAACGTCGCCATCGCCGCGCGCCACGCGCAGCGCAAATACGGCATCAAGCGCGCGGCCATCGTCGATTTCGACGTGCATCACGGCAACGGCACGCAGGACATCTTCTGGTCGGACCCGACCGTGATGTATTGCTCGACGCACCAGATGCCGCTGTTTCCGGGCACCGGTGCCAAGAGCGAGCGCGGCGACCACGACACCATTGTCAACGCGCCGCTCGCCTCCGAGGACGGCGGGCCGGAATTCCGCATCGCGTTCGAGAATTTGATCCTGCCGCAGCTCGAAAAATTCAGCCCGGAGCTGCTCGTCATCTCTGCGGGCTTCGACGCGCATTATCGCGATCCGTTGGCGTCGCTGAATTTGCGCGCGGAGGATTATGCCTGGGTGACGCGCAAGCTGATGGACCTCGCCGACAAGACCGCCGGGGGGCGCGTTGTTTCTGTGCTCGAGGGCGGCTACGACCTGCAAGGACTGAAAGAATCTGTTACGGCGCATGTCGGCGCCCTGATGGGCGCCTGACACACCCGCCACATTGCGCCCGCAAAACTTTGCTTTCTCCGACATGAAGCGAATCGGGCAATCGGAAACTTATATGGCCGAAAATACCCAAATCGACATCTCCAGGCTGACCTTCGAACGCGCCATCGAGGAGCTCGAAACCATCGTGAAGCGGCTCGAGGACGGCAAGGTGCCGCTCGAGGAATCCGTGACGATCTACGAGCGCGGCGAGGCCCTGAAGCGCCGCTGCGAGGAGTTGCTGCGCCAGGCCGAGGCGCGCGTCGACAAGATCACCACCGATGCCAGCGGCCAGGCCACCGGCACCGCGCCGCTCGACGTCCAGTAAGGGCCGCCTTCAAAGCCGCCTATCTCACGCAGCGGGCACCGGCAATTTTTCATGATCGCACGCCGCCGTCGGCGTTGCTGCTGCTGCTTGATTCAAGGGAAACCGGCACTCTGGAGATCACGGAACCTCCCGCAGAGGGCCCCTCGCCCTCCTAAATCCGTCTAAAAATAGCTTCCGCACGCGAAAAACCTTGCCGAGGAACCGGGCAAGCTTGGAACCCTTCCGCTGGCGCTGGGATTAACCACTCTGGCCCGGGGGTTGCAGGTGCATGCCCGTAATCGGCCCAGCGGGTTGGCTTTGGCCCAAGCTTTGGTGTAAAGCTGCGCCGAGTGTGGCTTTTTGTAAGCCTTGCGTAGGCACTGATTACCGACGACAAGCGCTTCAAACTGCTGATGAATTGGCTGGGATGGACGAAGCCGATCTAAGTGACAGGGATCACAGAGACTGAACCGGAGAGCACTTAAGCTCACCTAAGCTTGAAGACGGGGCTTTGCCCCATGCAGGTGGCTCCGACGGTTTAAGGACTCGCGCTGCGCCGATATTGAGCAAACCCATCGCGCACCGGAACAATCTTCCGGCGCTGACAAATTGGAAATCGCCGTGAACGCATATAGTAAAACGCCGCTTCTCGACACCATCCGGACGCCGGACGACCTGCGCAAGCTCAAGGTCGAGCAGGTTCGCCAGGTCGCCGACGAGCTGCGTCAGGAGACCATCGATGCCGTCTCGGTGACCGGCGGTCACTTCGGCGCAGGCCTCGGCGTGGTCGAGCTCACCACTGCGATCCATTACGTCTTCGACACCCCGCGCGACCGGCTGATCTGGGACGTCGGCCACCAGGCCTATCCGCACAAGATCCTCACCGGCCGGCGCGATCGCATCCGTACCCTGCGCACCGGCGGCGGCCTGTCCGGCTTCACCAAGCGCAGCGAGAGCGATTACGATCCGTTCGGCGCCGCGCATTCCTCGACCTCGATCTCCGCCGGCCTCGGCATGGCCGTCGCGCGCGACCTCTCCGGCCGCAAGAACAACGTTATCGCCGTCATCGGTGACGGCGCGATGTCGGCGGGCATGGCCTACGAGGCCATGAACAATGCGGGGGCGATGAACTCGCGCCTGATCGTCATCCTAAACGACAACGACATGTCGATCGCACCGCCGGTCGGCGCGATGAGCGCCTATCTGTCGCGGCTCTACTCCGGCAAGACCTATCGCACGCTGCGCGATGTGGCCAAGCAGATCAACCAGCGCCTGCCCAAGATCCTCGCCAACCGCGCCAATCGCGTCGAGGAATATTCCCGCGGCTTCATGATGGACGGCGGCACGCTGTTCGAGGAGCTCGGCTTCTATTACGTCGGCCCGATCGACGGCCACAACCTCGACCATCTGCTGCCCGTGCTCAAGAACGTGCGCGACATGGAGACCGGCCCGATCCTGCTCCACGTCGTGACGCAGAAGGGCAAGGGCTACGGCCCGGCGGAAGCCTCCGCCGACAAGTACCACGCGGTGGTCAAGTTCGACGTCGCGACCGGCACCCAGGCCAAGTCCAAGCCGAACGCGCCGGCCTATCAGAACGTGTTCGGCCAGAGCCTCGTCAAGGAAGCGGAGAAGGACGACAAGATCGTCGCCATCACCGCGGCGATGCCCTCCGGCACCGGCGTCGACATCTTCAACAAGGCGTTCCCGGACCGCACCTTCGACGTCGGCATTGCCGAGCAACACGCGGTGACGTTCGCCGCCGGTCTCGCCACCGAAGGCTACAAGCCGTTCTGCGCGATCTACTCGACCTTCCTGCAGCGCGGCTACGACCAGATCGTGCATGACGTCGCGATCCAGAGCCTGCCCGTGCGCTTCGCCATCGACCGCGCCGGCCTCGTCGGCGCCGACGGCGCCACCCATGCCGGCTCGTTCGACAACGCCTATCTCGGCTGTCTGCCGAACATGGTGATCATGGCGGCGGCCGACGAAGCCGAGCTGGTGCACATGGTCGCAACCCAGGTCGCGATCAACGATCGTCCGAGTTCCCTGCGCTATCCGCGCGGCGAAGGCCGCGGCATCGAGATGCCCGAAATCGGCGTTCCGCTCGAGATCGGCAAGGGCCGCATCGTCCGCGAGGGCAGCAAGATCGCCCTGCTCTCCTTCGGCACGCGCCTTGCCGAATGCGAGAAGGCCGCCGACGAGCTCGCGGCCCACGGCCTTTCGACCACGATCGCGGATGCGCGCTTCATGAAGCCGCTGGACACCGAGCTGGTGCTCAAGCTCGCGCGCGACCACGAGATCCTGATCACGATCGAGGAAGGCTCGGTCGGCGGTTTCGGCTCGCATGTCGCGCAATACCTGACCGACCAGGGCGCGCTCGACAGCGGCCTGGTGCGGTTCCGCACCATGGTGCTGCCCGACGTGTTCCAGGACCACGACACCCCGGCGGCGATGTACGGTCGTGCCGGTCTCGACGCCAAGGGCATCGTCGCCAAGGTGTTCGAGGCGCTCGGCAAGGACGTCAAGGCCGAGACGGTCAAGCTCGCCTAACAGCGAGCTTCGACCTTCCGCGAAGCAGCTCTGATGAAAATCTATCTGGCAGGCCCCGACGTGTTCCTGCCAGATGCGGTCGAGATCGGCCGGCAGAAGGTCGCGATCTGTGCCGCGAACGGCCTCACCGGCCTCTATCCCCTCGACAACGAGATCGACCTCGCCGCTCCCGACGCCTCGCGGCAGATCTTCTGCGGCAACGAGGCGATGATGGACGGCGCCGATGCGATCATCGCCAACCTCACGCCGTTCCGCGGCGCCGGCGCCGATCCGGGCACGGTCTACGAGCTCGGCTACATGGCCGGCCGCCGCAAGTTCTGCCTCGCCTATTCCAATGATGGCGCCGCCTATGCCGACCGCCTCAGTCGCTTCATGGACGTGACGTCAGAGGACGGGCGGCTGATCGATGCGCAGGGGCTGACGGTCGAGGATTTCGGCCTCGTCGACAATCTCATGATGATCCACGCGCTGGAGCTGCATGGCTGCCCGCTGGTGACGCCGGCGCAAATGCCGATCGACGTCTGGCACGATCTGGCCGCGTTCGAGGCTTGCGTCCGGATGGCGGCCGCGCGATTGATCGCTACATAAGCGCCTCAGGCGTCTTCGGAGAGATGATGTCCCCTGCCCGCAAGCGCGCGGATGTTCTGCTGGTCGAGCGCGGCCTGTTCGAGAGCCGGGCGCGGGCGCGCGCGGCGATCGAGGCCGGGCTCGTCACGGCCGACGACAAGCGGGTGGCAAAACCGTCGGAGACCATCGCCGAGGACGCCGTGATCCAGGCCGAGCCCGCGCACCCCTACGTCTCCCGCGGCGGCGTCAAGCTCGCCGGCGCGCTGGAGCGCTATCCGATCGAGATCGAGGACCATGTCTGCCTCGACGTCGGCGCGTCCACCGGCGGATTTACCGAGGTGCTGCTGGCGAATGGCGCGAGTCTCGTTTTTGCCGTCGACGTCGGCTCTAGTCAGCTGCATCCCTCGCTGCGCGGTCACTCCAAAATCGTGTCGATGGAAGAGACCGACATCCGCGCCTATGACGGCAAGCGTTTGCCGGCGCGGCCCGATGTCGTCGTGATCGACGTCAGCTTCATCTCGCTCAAGACGGTGCTGCCCGTGGCGCTGTCGCTGGCGGCCGCGCCGATGAGCCTGCTGGCACTGATCAAGCCGCAATTCGAGGCGGACCGGAAGCACAACAAGAAGGGCATCGTCCGCGACGCCGCCGTGCACCGCGAGATCTGCGACGACATCGCCGCCTTTGCGGCCTCGCTCGGCTGCACCGATGTCGAGGTGTTCCCGTCGGCGATCACCGGCGGCGACGGCAACATCGAATTCTTCCTGGGCGCGCGCCGTGGTTGAGCGCGTGAGGATCGATCACGTCGGCCATCGCGGCGACGGCGTCTCGCTCGACGCTGGTGATGCCGTCTATGTGCCCTACACGCTCGGCGGCGAGACCGTCGAGGTCGATCGTGTCGTCGGCAACCATCCTGATCGCCGCAAGCTGCTGGCGGTGGATGTCGCCAGCCCCGAGCGCGTCGCGCCGTTCTGTCCGCATTTCGGCGTCTGTGGCGGCTGCGCGATCCAGCACTGGGCGACTGAACCGTATCACGCCTGGAAGCGCGGCATCGTGGTCGAGACCCTGGCCCAGGCCGGCATCGACTGCGAGGTGGCGCCGCTGGTCGATGCCCACGGTGCGGGACGCAGGCGCATGACGCTGCACGGCCGGTTCGGCACCCATGACATCCTCAAGGTCGGCTTCTCGGCTGCGAGCTCGCACGATGTCATCCCGATCGATCGCTGCCCGATCCTCGATCCCGGGCTCGAGGGCGCGCTCGATGCCGGTTGGGCGCTCGCCGAACTGCTGACGTCCAAAATGCTGGTGACGAAGCCGCTGGACATCCAGGTGACCGCGACCGCCAACGGTCTCGACGTGGACGTGCGCGGCTCCGGCCCGCTGCCAACGCCGCTCGTGACGGCGCTGTCGCGCGTCGCCGAGCAGCATCGCCTGGCACGGCTGACACGGCACGGCGAACTGGTGCTGCAACGCCTGCCACCGACCCTGCAGATGGGCCGCGCCGAGGTGACGCTGCCGCCGGGCTCGTTCCTGCAGGCCACCGTCGCCGGCGAAGAGACGCTTGCGTCGCTGGTCGCGGAGCGCGTCGGCAAGGCCAAGAACGTTCTTGATCTCTTCTGCGGCGTCGGGCCGTTTGCGTTGCGGCTCGCCGAGAAGACCCGCATCAGCGCCCATGACAACGACGTCGGCGCCATTGCAGCGCTCGAAAAAGCAGCACGCACGCCGGGGCTCAAGCCGATCAAGGCCGAGCCGCGCGACCTGTTCCGCCGTCCCCTGGTGGCGCCGGAGCTGCGCGATTTTGACGCTGTCGTGTTCGACCCGCCACGCCAGGGCGCACAGGCGCAGGCCTTGAAGCTCGCCGCGAGCAAGGTGCCGGTGGTGGTCGCGGTCTCCTGCAATGTCGCGACCTTTGCTCGCGATGCGCGGCTGCTGATCGATGGCGGCTACAAGATTGACGTAGTCGTGCCGGTGGATCAGTTCCGCCACACGCCGCATGTCGAGCTCGTTGCGAAGTTCACGCGCTAGTTAGCGCCGAAGGCCACTCAACGCCGGCGACTCGCCGGGCAGCATGTTCGATCTGAGATCGCTATCCATGCGGCCCGAGTCCTGCTGGGTGAAGCCGGCGCCGAACGACAGGCTGAGGTTGGAGGTCGGCTTGAACTCGACACCCGCAAATGCGCCGTAGCCGGGCGAGGCGCTGGAGGTGAGCGGCGCAAGCGAGCTGCCGATGCCGTTGCCGTATTTCAGGGTGTCGAAACCGGCAAAGAACGTGACGGGCATGCCGCCCGCGGTCTTGGTGTTGTAGCCGAATTGCGTGCTGTCGTAGGAGAGCGCGCTGAAATTGCCGCTCAGTCCGGCCGGGCTGAGGCCGCTCCAATTGAGATTGCCATGCTGGCTGCCGACCAAGAAGCCGTTCGCAAAATTGCTGCGGCCGCTTGCGTCGGCGCCATTGAAGCTCGGGAAATTGCCGTAGCTGTCGGCGCTCTGGCCGGCAACGCCGCCGAAGCCGAAAGGTCCGCCGGGGATCCAATATTGCAGGGGTGCGCCTTGCGCATGAGCCGGCGCTTCGCCGAGGCAGAGCAGGGCAAGAAAAACCGCGAGACCGCAAGAGCGTGTAAGCCTGGACATCCAAATAACCGTCGAAAAAGCTTGCGAATTATACCCACCAGACAGCATGAATGCCAGCATAGCGACACCAGTCTTCCCTTGAGTTCCGGGATCACGTTTTCCTGCCAGTTTGAACTTCCCGCATGCCGGATTGACCCACCTAAGGGGGCGCGTCAGCACGGAGGCTGTCATGGAGGTCAATTCCGACAGGTTGAATGCCTTTATGGGCAAGATGGTCACCGAATTCGGGGCAGCGATGAATGCGTCGCTGGTCCTGCTCGGGGACAAGCTCGGTCTCTACCGTACCCTTGCCGCCAAGGGACCGATGAACTCGTCCGAGCTCGCAAGCGCCACCGGGACGGCGGAGCGCTACGTCCGCGAATGGCTCGCGAGCCAGGCGGCATCCGGCTACATCGAATACGATTCCGCTTCGGCAAAATTCTCGATGCTGCCGGAGCAGGCGATGGCGCTTGCCGATGAGGACAGTCCGGTGTTCCTCGGCGCGTTCGGCAATGTCATTGCCTCGGCGTTTCTCGACGAGCCGAAGGTCTCGGACGCATTCAAATCCGGCAAGGGCGTCGGTTGGAACCGGCGCAGCGAGTGCCTGTTCTGCGGCACCGCCCGCTTCTTCCGGACCGGGTACATGCATCATCTGGTGCAGGAATGGCTGCCCGCGCTCGACGGCGTCGTGGACAAGCTGAAGCGCGGCGCCAAGGTCGCCGATGTCGGCTGCGGGCACGGCGTCTCGACACGGCTGATGGCGGAAGCCTTCCCGAACTCCCGCTTCTACGGCTTCGACTATCACGAGGGTTCGATCGAGGCCGCGCGAAAGGCGGCCACCGAAGCCAGATTGGGCGACCGGGTCAGCTTCGCTGTTCATTCCGCCAAGACCTATCCGGCCGAGGGCTATGATCTCGTCTGCTTCTTCGATTGCCTGCATGACATGGGCGATCCCGTCGGCGCCATCGGCCACGTGCGCGAGACCATGGCAAAGGACGGCACCTGCATGCTGGTCGAGCCGTTCGCAGGCGACCGCCTCGAGGACAATCTCAACCCGGTCGGGCGGGTCTATTATGCGGCGTCGACCATGATCTGCACGCCGGCCTCGCTCGACCAGGAGGTGGGCCTCGCACTGGGCGCGCAAGCCGGCGAGGCAAGGCTGCGCAAGGTCGCGCGAGAGGGCGGACTGACGCGCTTCCGCCGCGCAGCTGAAACGCCCTTCAATCTGATTCTGGAGGCGCGGATCTGATCTTCCCCATTCCGGCGCGTGGCTGCGGTATATGGCCATGCCGATGCTGCAGCCACGCGCCGACATCCTTGCCTCGCTCGCGCGGCAACGTAAGCTGGCCGCCGCAAATGATCGGTAATGGCGCTTTGGCGCCCGCGTGCGACGTCTTGCGTCAGATCGACCGGCACTTGAAGGCGCTGACGCGGTCCAGCGAGCAGCAGCCGTGATCTGCTATGCCGTCCTGTCCACCGTGGACGACGTATCCGCCGGCGGATATTTCGTCACGGGCACCATGAATGACTTGTTGCCGACCTGGTAGATGATCTTGCCGTTCTGCCCGTCGTCGGTCGCAATCTGCGCCTGCCCGAACATGATGACGTTCTTGTAGACGGTGCCGGTGCCCTGACGGGTGACGCCATCGGTGGTGACGCTGACCTGCGCTTCGTTGCCGTTGACGCCGAGCACCCTGAAGCTCGCGCTCTTGCCATTGTCACTTGAATAGCCACCCCAGCTTCCCATCAGACGGCTGTCCGAGGCCGGCGGCGCCTGCTTGTCCAGCGTCGCGGTCTGCTTGCCAGCGCCCGCGGAGGATAACAGCACCAAACTCTTGCCGTCTTTGGTGCCGACCGTGATGTTACCGAAGGTGAGAAGCGAACCGGCGACCTCGCCAAAGCCGCGCTCGGTGTGCCCGTTATGGGTGTACTCGACCTGCGCCCGGGCACCGCGGATGTTCACGACCTTGAAGCCGACGGGCTGGTTGTTGCCCGCCCAATTGCCCTTCCAGTCACCGAGCAGGGCGCTCTGGTGATACACCCGCTCGTTGGCGGGCGAAATCTGGCTGGTGCTCGATGAGACGATGGCCATTGGATTGCTCGGCGGATTTGTCTGACAGGCCCGCTTGGTTCGCGCCCCGACAGGAACGTCAGAACAGTATCCGGAAACAATTGGAAGCAGCCGATTAGGGCCACGCAACAGTTAACGCATGGTTAAAATTCCATCGCGGGCAAATAGGGCAAAAGGTCTCGTCCGGGGGCCGCGCTCAGCGACCCCAGCGGTCTGACCAGATCTTCTCGCCGATCATGCAGTTCACACGCGGCTCCCTGTCCTTCTCCGCAACGCGCATCACCGGGCGCTCCGGCATACGGCCTGCAACCTCCATCAAGAGCTTGGTGCGGATGGCTTCCTTGAACTTCTCGCGATCCTTGATCGTGATGACAAAGGAACCGGGGCCGCCGATGACACAATCTTCATAGTAGAAGTCGAGATTGTCGATATCCATGGTCGAATAGGACGGCTCCTTGACCATGATCGGGAGGCCGTTGATCACGATGCCCTTCTCGATCGCCGCGTCGCGCGCAATCGTGACCGGAGTGCCATTGTTGTTGGGACCGTCGCCGGAAATATCGATCACACGGCGCAAGCCCCGATAGGGATCCTCGTCGAACAGCGGCATCGCGAAACTGATCGCGCCGGAGATCGAAGTGCGCGAGGCGCGCCGGATCGGCGTCTTCAGGATTTCGGCGGCGACGGCATCGGCGGTCTCCGGTCCGTCGATCAGGCGCCAGGGAATGATGATCTTCTGGTCGGTCGAGGCGGCCCACTCGAAATACGTCACCGCGATCCGGCCGTTCGGGCCCAGCTTCAGCGCCTGCAGGAATTCCTTCGACTGGATCGCCTGCGCATAGCCTTCGCGCTGGATCGCGAGCTCGTCCATGTCCATGGAGTAGGAGACGTCGACAGCGAGGATCAGCTCGACATCGACCGTCTGCGCGTCCCTGTCGGCTGCTTGCCGTTGCGGCTGAATTTTAGGCGACTCAAATTTGGGTCCTGGTGCCGCGATGCCCGCGACGTCCCCTCCGGCAAACATGCCGGTCACCAGCACAGCCCCGATCGAGAACAGCAAGCGCATCGCAGCCTCCCGTCGTATGACGCGATGGTGACATGCAATCGCCTTGCCGCAAAGTCCGAAGATCGCTTGCGCTTCACATTCCAGTTAGGGATTTGCGCGTTGGGATCTGCGGGTCGGGAATTGCGAAGCATTACGCAAAGCTGCCGCCATGTTGCCGCGCTCGCGCCGCTGACTGCGCGATCGCTGGCACGGGTATGCCGTCATGCGCCATGCGCCCCGGAAGAACGGGCCACTGGACAGAGCACCCTCGCCCATTTGTCCGGCGCCATTTCCATGCTAGGCTGGCGACACAGATGGGGATGGAGTCCCCCGACAACCGCCCGGCGGCCTGTGACCGTAATGGGCTGATGACTCCTGCTTGAGGACGGGCAATTTCTAAGCCTTTGCCTTCGGCGGGAGCATGGACAAACCCGCCGCTGGCGGGTTTTTTGTTGCCTGGACGCGAAGGCCAAGGAGAGGTCAAGCAGAGGTCAAGCAGAGGTCAAGCAGAGGCCGAGGAGAAGTCCTGGACGTGACGACGACAACACCGAATGCTGCACTTGCGGGGCTGCCCAGGGGAATCTGGGTGCTCGGTTTCGTCTCGATGCTGATGGACGTCTCTTCCGAGATGATCCACGCGCTGCTGCCGGTCTATCTCGTCACCGTGCTCGGCGCCTCCACGCTTACCGTTGGCTTCATCGAGGGCATTGCCGAGGCGACCGCCTCGATCACGAAGATCTTCTCCGGCGCGTTGTCCGACTGGCTAGGCCGGCGCAAATTGCTCGCCGCGCTGGGCTACGGACTCGCCGCGCTGACAAAACCGCTATTCCCGCTTGCCCCCAGCGTCGGATGGCTGGTTGCCGCGCGCTTCATCGACCGCGTCGGCAAGGGCATTCGCGGCGCGCCGCGCGATGCGCTGATCGCCGATATCGCACCCATCGGCCTGCGTGGCGCGAGCTTCGGCCTGCGGCAGTCGCTCGACACCATCGGTGCCTTCGTCGGGCCGCTCATGGCGATCGGCCTGATGTGGTGGACGGCGGACAATTTTACGATGGTGTTCTGGGTGGCCGTGCTGCCGGGCTTCCTGTCGTTCGGACTGATCGCGTTCGCGGTGAGCGAGCCGGAGCCGGACCCTGGCCGGGAGCCCTCAAGGAATCCACTGAATACCGCCGCGGTGCGCCAGCTCGGGTCCGTATACTGGCGCGTGGTCGCGGTTGGCGTCGTGTTCACGCTGGCGCGCTTCAGCGAGGCCTTCCTGATCCTGCGCGCGCAGAACATCGGGCTCAATGCGATGTGGGTGCCGGCCGTGCTGGTGCTGATGAACATCGTCTATGCGTTGTCGGCCTATCCGGCCGGCGTGCTCTCGGACCGGATCAACCGCACCGGCCTGCTCGCGCTCGGCCTCGTCTTCCTCGCCGGCGCCGATCTTGCGCTCGCGCTGCTGCCAAACCTTGGGGGCCTCGCCCTCGGCGTCGTGCTGTGGGGACTGCATATGGGGTTGACGCAAGGCCTGCTCTCGGCCCTCGTCGCCGACGCGGCGCCACCGAGCCTGCGCGGCACCGCGTTCGGCTATTTCAACCTGTTCACCGGCCTTGCCTTGCTGGCCGCAAGCGTGATCGCCGGCGCCTTGTGGGATGCCTATGGTCCGGCCGGCACGTTCCTGGCGGGGCTCGGCTTCGCGCTGGTCGCGCTCGTGGGACTATTCGCCGTCGGCGGCGGGCTGGCAACGGAGGAGAAACGATGACGGGGGGCTGTTCGCCGTGCTGAGCGGAGTGCTTGCGATCATGATCGGCAGCATGCTCGGCGGCTGCGCGCGCTATTTCATCTCCGGCGCGATCGCCCGGCGGCTGGGCGAGACGTTTCCGTGGGGCACCGTGACCATCAATGTCACCGGCGCCTTTCTGATCGGCATTTTTGGCGCATTGGCGACCCATCCCGGCTCGGTCTTCGCCGCGCCCGATCCATGGCTGTTCGCGGTCACCGGTTTTCTTGGCTGCTACACCACGGTGTCCTCGTTCAGTCTGCAAACGCTGACGCTGGCGCGCAACGGCGAGGCGATGCACGCGCTCGGGAATGTCGCGGTCTCGGTCGTGCTCTGCCTCGCGGCCGTCAGTTGCGGCTTCCTCCTCGCGGACACTCTGGCAGGCTAGAGGCAGATGAAGTCCCCCTCCTTTGCCGATCGCTGGCGCACCGCGACGCTCTATGCCTGGATTGCCGCCGGCAGCATGGTCGGCGGGCTGGCGCGCTATCTGGTCGGGCTTGCGCTCGACACCGGCCCCGGCTTCCCGGTCGCGACGCTGTTCATCAACGCCACGGGCTCACTGATCATCGGCTTCTACGCGACCCTGACCGGGCCCGACGGCCGCCTGCTGGCCCGGCCCGAGCACCGGCAGTTCGTCATGACCGGGTTCTGCGGCGGCTACACGACCTTTTCGACCTTCAGCCTGGAGACTTTCCGCCTGCTCCACGGCGGCATGAAATATACGGCGCTCGCCTATATCGCGGCATCCGTCATTTGCTGGCTGGTGTCGGTATGGGCAGGCCATATGATAGCCAGCGGCACCAACCGCTTGCGAAGGAGCTAATCATGCAAATCCCCAATCAGGCAGTTTCGCTCCGGATCTTCATTGGCGAGAACGACCATTTCGACGGCAAGCCGCTCTATGAAGCGATCGTGATGACGGCGCGCGAGCGGCATCTGGCCGGCGCCACCGTGCTGCGCGGCCCGATGGGCTTCGGCAAGTCGAGCCGGCTGCACACTTCGAAGATTCTGCGGCTCTCGGAAGACCTGCCGCTGCTGATCGAGATCGTCGACAGCGAGGACAACATCAATGCATTCCTGCCCATCCTGGATGGCATGATGTCGAGCGGCCTGATCACCTTGGAGAAGGTGCAGGTCCTGCAATATGGTGAGAAGGCCGCGCGCTGAGCGCGCCGGCAGGAACCCGAACCCGCCATATCCGGGAGGCGGAATGAACGATACCGTTGCCAAACCGAAAACCAGGACGAAGACCAAGGTCGAGCGGCCGAAGCTTCATAAGGTCATCCTGATCAACGACGACTTCACGCCGCGCGAATTCGTCACGATGATCCTCAAGGCCGAGTTCCGGATGACCGAGGATCAGGCCTACAAGGTGATGATCACCGCCCACAAGCTCGGCGCCTGCGTGGTCGCGGTTTTCACCAAGGACGTCGCCGAGACCAAGGCTACCCGCGCAACGGATGCCGGCCGCACCAAGGGCTATCCGCTGCTGTTCACCACGGAGCCGGAGGAATAGTGGCTCCGGCCCGGCTTTGGTGCTTTGGCGCCCTGTTGCGATTTCAGCGCCGAATCGGCTCTGCCGAATAATGTATCTATTGGCCGTCAACAGGCGCATGGTGAGCCATCACCGGCCCGTCACGGCATCTATCGGTGACTGAGAGAGTCTTTGCGCTCCCGCCCAATGCGGAGCGTCCCATGCAAGACACCACCAAGAGAACCATCCCGCTGAGCAATCGCCTTGCCCAATTGGCAGCCGAGGCTCGCCGTCGCGCAGAGATTGCCCCGCCCGGCGTTCAGCGGGAATCGCTTCTCAAGGCGGCGCGCTTGAGCGAAACAGCCTCGCACATTCATGATTGGCTAAGTTCGCCGGGCCTGAAGGCGCCGCGCTAGTCGCGAATGCATCAGCCTGCCGATGGAGCGAAGCCCAAGGCAGCAGTGCCAGTTTGAGCGCCGGCGCAGCATTCCCGGAAACCAGAACTCAAATATAAGTTGCACGTGGTGAACGATATCTTGTTTTGATTGTTGAGATAGCGTTCCCCGAACGCAGCGGGAGCAGGCAACAGCAAAGCAGCCCCCCGATGATGAAATCTCTTATCGCGTTCGCGATGTTCGCGCTCCTCGGAGTGTCGGTAATGGTGTTGCCCGGCTTCGCTCCGCAAGTGAAAGCGCGCGAAACCGTTGCTTTGGCGAAGGCGGACCGGCTGGCGAGCCATCCGGTGGCCAGGAATTGCCTGGGCCAGGTCTGGCCGGACTTCGAAGCGTCGTGTCTGCGCCGAGGTGAATCCGATGTCAGGGTTCATGAAGCTCGTTTGGTGACGGCGCGCCGCTAAACCAACAATCGCAAAGCGCCGGCCGAGCTTGTCGGATGTCCAGGAAAGTATCGTGCACAGATGTCAACACCTCCAACCTCCCTGCCGAATGTGCTCGTCGTCGAAGACGAGATGATCCTGCGCATGCGCGCGGTCGATATCGTGGAGGATGCAGGCTTCTGCCCTGTGCAGGCCGTCAACGCCGACGAAGCCATCGCAATCCTCGAGTCGCGGTCGGACATCTCGCTTCTGTTCAGCGACATCCAGATGCCCGGGACCATGGACGGCTTGAAGCTGGCCCACGCGGTGCACGATCGCTGGCCTGCCATCAAGATCGTGCTGGTTTCCGGTCAGGTAAAGCCGTCTGAAAACGAAACGCCGGCGGACAGCCGCTTCTTTCGCAAGCCGCTCGCCGTCGACGAAATGATCTCGCAGTTGCAGACGATGATCGGAGCGGGCGCGCTAAAAATCCTTCCGAACACAACGACAGATCCCGGGGAAAACCTTGAGGTTGCTCGATCGCCACAGGAATCGGTTCTGGTAGCGGAGAACGACAATCTGCGCCTGTTGCTGGAACAGGCCGACACCGACGCCAAGGTCCTGCTCGCTCAAGCCGGCATCGAAGCCCACGAACGCGAGGCCGCCGACAAGTTGCAAAAGCTCATCCTCGGAGAGCTGCATCATCGCATCAAGAATACGCTTGCGACGGTGAGCGCAATCGCAGCCCAGAGCTTCCGGGCCGCAATCAATCTCGAGCAAGGCCAAAAAGCCATGGATGGCCGCTTGCTGGCGTTGGGGCGTGCCCACGACCTGTTGATACAGGTCAGCTGGTCAAATGCGAGCCTCACTCACACCCTGAGCGGCGCCACCGATCCTTTTGACAGTCAGGGGGGCCGACGATTCCATTTCAATGGGCCGGACCTCCGGATCACGTCCGGTGCCGTGATAGCGCTGGCGATGACATTCAACGAGCTCTGCACCAACACAACGAAATTCGGCGCGCTGTCCAGTTCCTCCGGCCATGTCGAGATCGCATGGACGGTGGACGAGATCGAGCAAAGGCTGCGCCTGAAGTGGAGCGAAAGCGGCGGCCCCGTGGTGGCGCCGCCGACGCGGCGAAGCTACGGCACCCGGATGATCGAGTCGCTCGGCCAGCAACTGAACGGGCAGGTGCGGCTGGCCTACGAACCGTCCGGATTTGTCTATCAGCTGGATGTACCGCTGAAGTCCGTGATGGCGTCGAACGCCTGAATTCTGCTCACCGGCTTGGCGGCGGCGGACATCCGAGGACGACCTCAGGCCATCAGCACCGGCGTCTCCTCCGTCAGCCCGTACACGCGCTGCGCCTTTGAAAAGCCCGCGATCGGGAATTCGCCGAGTTCGTGCCAGTCGTGGCGGCAGACATTGGCGAACATTTCCGAGGCCACGACGGTCCGCCCCAGGCGACCGGTGATCTTCTCGAGCCTGGCGGCAAGGTTCACGGCGGGACCGATGCAGGTGAAGTCGAGGCGATTGCCGCCACCGATATTGCCGTAGAGGATGTTGCCGACGTGGAGCGCAACGCCGAAGCGGAAGCGCTCGACGACGTCGCCGACAGGGTACGCGAGCGCCTCGACGCTGGCGCGGGATTCGCGCGCCGCCTCCAGCACCCGCGTGCAGACATGCGCGGCATCGCCGACATATTCGTCGATGGGGAATACCGCGAGCAGGCCGTCGCCCATGAATTTCAGCACCTCGCCGCCATGGCCGCGGATCGCGGCGACCTGGCAGTCGAAATAATGGTTGAGGATCTCGACCACGGTCTCGGCCGGCAGCCGGTCCGACAGTGCGGTGAAGCCGCGCAGATCGGAGAGCCAGATCGCAGCCTGCATGGTGTCGTTGTGGCCGCGGCGGATCTGACCGCCAAGGATGCGCGCGCCGGCACGATTGCCGACATAGGTGTCGAGCAGCATCTCGGCGGTGCGGCGCAGGCTGATGATCTCGGTGATGCGCGCGAGCGGTTTGATGATGGCGTGAATCGCCGCGATGTGTTCATCGGTGAATCCGCCTGGATGGCGCGTGGTCCAGCTCGTCGCGTGGACCGAGCCGTCGAGAAACTGCATTGGCGTCGCGACGTAGTCGGTTACGCCTT
The DNA here is from genome assembly GCF_040547695.1 of Bradyrhizobium sp. JR4.3. Lineage (NCBI taxonomy): Bacteria > Pseudomonadati > Pseudomonadota > Alphaproteobacteria > Hyphomicrobiales > Nitrobacteraceae > Bradyrhizobium > Bradyrhizobium sp. JR4.3. The sequence continues at coordinate 153,042 of NZ_JBEPQF010000007.1, forward strand.
CGGCACGCATATCGTCGAAAAAAAGGAAATGCTTGCTGCCGGGATCGTCCATGCGTCCGCGCACCTCAAGTCCCTGCTCGAACACGACCCTCAGCGGACTTCTGGCGAATTCCGGCGTCTCCAGGATCTCGAAATCGACCGTGCCGATCTCGACCTCCTCGCCCTCCCGCCAGATGAAGTTGCGACCGAAAATTTCGGGATGCAGCGTGCGGATGAAGATGCCGAACCGCCATAGCGGCAGACCGGCTGCGACCATCCGTTCGCAGGCTTCCGCCGTCATCTCGGCCGGGGTCTTCGACGACCAGGCGCCGTCGATCAGCCAGCTGGTGATGCGTTGGAGCTCGGAACTTTCCATGCGCGCATTTGCGGACGAAGTTGTGGGATCGTCAAGCTGCGCGGTGGGCCAGTGGCGCGATACAAGCGCCTCGCAGAACGCTAGCGCCCGACCTGGCCGCGGTCGCGCAGGAAATGATCCGCCAAAACACAGGCCATCATGGCTTCGCCGACGGGTACGGCGCGGATGCCGACGCAGGGATCGTGGCGGCCCTTGGTCATGATCTCGGTGTCGGCGCCGTTGCGATCGACGGTGAGACGCGGCTGCAGGATCGACGAGGTCGGTTTGACCGCGAAACGCACCACCACCGGCTGCCCTGTGGAGATGCCGCCCAGCACGCCGCCGGCGTGGTTGGAGAGAAAACGCGTGCCGTCATTGCCCGTGCGCATCTCGTCGGCGTTCTCTTCGCCGGTCAATTCCGCCGCGCCAAAGCCGGCGCCGATCTCGACGCCCTTCACCGCGTTGATGGTCATCATCGCGCCCGCCAGATCGGAATCGAGCTTGGCGTAGATCGGCGCGCCAAGGCCAGCCGGCACACCTTCGGCGACGACCTCGATCACCGCGCCGATCGAGGAGCCGCTCTTGCGGATGCCGTCGAGATAGGTCTCGAAGAATGCGGCCTTGTCCTTGTCCGGACAGAAGAACGGATTCTTCGCGATCTCGTCCCAGTCCCACTTCGCGCGGTCGATCTTGTGCGGCCCCATCTGCACCAACGCGCCGCGCACCTTCACATCGGGCAACACCTTTCGCGCGATCGCGCCGGCGGCAACGCGCGTCGCGGTTTCGCGCGCCGACGAGCGGCCGCCGCCGCGATAATCGCGCAGGCCGTACTTTGCTTCATAGGTGAAGTCGGCGTGACCGGGGCGAAACTTGTCCTTGATCTCGGAATAATCCTTGGAGCGCTGGTCGGTGTTCTCGATCAGGAGCCCGATCGGCGTGCCCGTCGTCACCTGCACGCCGGTCTCCGGATGCGCCATCACGCCGGAGAGGATCTTGACCTGGTCCGCCTCCTGACGCTGGGTCGTGAAGCGCGTCTGGCCTGGCCGCCGCCGGTCGAGATCGCCCTGGATATCGGCCTCGACGAGCGGGATCATGGGCGGGCAGCCGTCGACCACGCAGCCGATCGCCACCCCATGGCTCTCGCCGAAGGTCGTGACGCGGAACATGTGGCCGAAGGTGTTGAAGGACATCGCTGCTCGCTGGCTCGGTTCCCGCGTGTGGTAACGCGCGGGGCGCCGGTGGTCAAACCCGCAGCCCCCACGGAGACGGCGAGCCGGCTTAACTGAACTTCTCGAGCCGCCCATCCCGGAACACGTAGACGGCGCCCTGCTCGATATAGAGTTCGGCGGCGCTCGCCGGCGTCTCCAGGCCGAGTGAAACCATCAGGGCCCGGCAGGTCCCACCATGGGCGACTGCGACGGTGTCGGTCCGGAGCTGGTCGTACCAGGCGCGCACGCGCACCTGGACATCGGCGTAGGTCTCCCCGCCCGCGGGGCCCACAGTCCATTTGTCGGCGAGGCGCCGGGCGTAGATGTCGGGATCGGAGGCCTCGCTCTCGGCCAGCGTCAGTCCCTCCCAGGTGCCGTAGCCGATCTCACGCAGGCGATCGTCGAGCGTATAGTCCGCAATCGGCAGTTCGAGCTTGCTCCGCGCCAGTTCCATGGTCTGTCGCGCGCGGCCAAGCGGACTCGACACGTAGGGTAATGCAGCCTTGTCGCGGCCCTCGCGCTTGAACAGATCGGCGAGAATGCCGCCGGCCCGCACGGCCTGATCGCGACCGCGCGCGTTCAGCGGAATGTCCTTGATGCCCTGAAGCCTCCCGAGCGCATTCCACTCGGTCTCGCCGTGGCGCAGATAATAGATCGTGGGCACGGGCATTGCTGGGTAAAAAGTTAGTCCTTCCCGCCGAACGAAATGTCCGGCGCGTCCGGGCGCTTCATGCCGAGCACGTGATAGCCGGAATCGACGTGGTGCACCTCCCCGGTGACGCCGCGCGAGAGGTCGGAGAGGAAATACAGCGCGCTGCCGCCGACGTCTTCCGTGGAGACGTTGCGCCGCAGCGGCGCGTTGGCCTCGTTCCACTTCAGGATATATCTGAAATCGCCGATGCCGGACGCCGCGAGCGTCTTGATCGGCCCTGCGGAGATCGCGTTGACGCGGATGTTCTTCTCGCCGAGATCGGCGGCGAGGTAACGCACGCTCGCTTCGAGCGCCGCTTTCGCGACGCCCATGACGTTGTAATGCGGCATCCACTTCTCGGCGCCGTAATAGCTGAGCGTGATCAGCGAGCCGCCGTCGGTCATCAGCTTCTCGGCGCGCTGCGCCACGGCTGTGAACGAGTAGCAGGAGATCAGCATGGACTTCGAAAAATTCTCCTGCGTGGTGTCGACGTAGCGGCCGTCGAGCTGCTCGCCATAGGCGATCGCATGCACCAGGAAGTCGATCTCGCCCCACTTCTCCTTCAGCACCGCGAAGGCCGCATCGATGGTCGCAGCATCGGTGACGTCGCAATGGCCGAGCACGAGCCCGCCGATCTCGGCGGCGAGCGGCTCGACGCGCTTCTTCAGCGCATCGCCCTGATAGGTGAAGGCAAGCTCGGCGCCGGCCGCGTGGCATGCCTTGGCAATGCCCCAGGCGATCGAGCGGTTGTTGGCAACGCCGAGGACCACGCCCCGCTTGCCCTGCATCAGACCTGAATTCTGCGCCATTTTGCTAACGTCCCGTCGAGCTCCCGGTAAGGTTTGGAGGTACACCAGCCCTCCGTGGCGGTACAGTCCTAATACGCGGCGTTAACGCTGTTTCACGCGCCGGAATAGCCGTTCCGCTCGGGTGTTATGATCGTTGTGGCGCTCGCGCCGGACATCAGGACGTCAAGATCGCAATGAGTGCGTTTCGCCAGAGTGTTGAAGCCATGATCCCGGCGTTGCGCCGCTACGCCCGCGCGCTCACGCGCGAGGCAGATGCGGCCGACGATCTGGTGCAGGACACGCTGGTGCGGGCGCTGCGTTCGGAGCGCCTGTTCCTCGGGGGCGACGTCAGGAGCTGGCTCTATACGATCCTGACCAACCTCAACAAGAACCGGCGGCGCTCGCTGGCACGGCGCCCGCAATTCATGCAGCTGACGGAGAACAACCCGGACGCCAGCGGGACCGAAGCCGAAGGGCGCGATATCGAGAGGGCGCTGGCGACGCTCGTCGAGGAGCAACGCTCGGTGCTGCTCCTGGTGATGCTGGAGGGCATGAGCTACCGCGAGGTCGCCGACATCCAGGGCGTGCCGATCGGCACCGTGATGTCGCGCCTGGCACGCGCCCGCGCCCACGTTAAAGCCTCGCTGGAGGGTGAGCGCCCGGCGCTCAGGCGGGTGAAATGATGGCAGGATTGATGCATCGCGCCGGTCGTTTCTCCTGCATGGCATGGGAAGCGGCGCAGTTGAACCACGAAGAACATTTTGGGCCGCAGAGCCAGAGACGATCGATATGAACGACCGCAAGATCCCAGTGACCGAGGACGAACTGCACGCCTATGTCGACGGCGAGTTGCCGGCCGAGCGCCGCGCCGACGTCGAGGCCTGGCTTGCCGCGCAGCCTGAGGATGGCGAGCGCGTGCAGTCCTGGCGCGCCATGGCCGAGATGCTGCACGCCCGCTACGATTCCGTCGCCCAGGAGCCGGTGCCGGCGCGGCTCGAGCTCGAACGGCTGGAGCGCCGCCCGCGGCACTGGCTCTATGGCGCCGCCGCGGCCGTGCTGGTGGCCTTCGTCGCCGGCGGCACCGCCGGCTGGCTGGCGCATGGTGCCGCCAACGCGCCCTCGACCTTCCAGAGCTTTACGACTGACGCACTCGACGCCCACCGCCTCTATGTCGTCGAGGTTCGCCATCCCGTCGAGGTCGGCGGCAACGAGCGCGACCACCTCCAGGCCTGGCTGACCCGGCGCTGCGGCTGGACCGTGTTTGCACCGAACCTGGAGGCGAGTGGACTAAAGCTCGTCGGTGGCCGGCTTTTGCCGGGGCCGAACGGGCCGGCGTCGTTCCTGATGTATGAGGGTGCCTCGGGCGAGCGGTACACGATTTACACCGCCAAGACCGAGAATGGTGCAACGCAGATGCGCTACGCCCGAACGGACAAGGACGGGGCGCTGTTCTGGTCGGAGCGCGGCGTCGGCTACGTCGTCAGCGGTGGCGGTGACCGGGACCGGCTGACCAAAGTGGCGCAGGCGGTCTACGACCAAGCAGAGAAAAGCGGCACCTAGACAACTAGGCAAACGCGGTGCCTCGATTCCGACATTGAAAATTTGGAATGAAGACATCGGCGCGTCTCATTATCGCACCGGATGATCACGCGAAAATGAGCAGCGTTCGATCCGCCGATCGACGCGGGCGGCCTCGATTGGGGTTTTTGGTACCGCGCTGGTCCCCCTCTCGAGGCCGCACCTTTTTATCGGCTGCCCCGCCGGACAGCCGACACGTCGAGCACGTGAGCCAAGAAGAGCTACCACGCCTCGGGCATATGATGAGCATCATCTCGATGGACGACGCTCTCAGTCGTTAGGAGAACCCCTTCACACTTTCTGGATCACGCTTAGCCAAGCCCGCTACGTGGATTGTAGGGGCGTTGGTCCCGCCACTTCTCCATCAATGCTTCAAGCTCGGCGTCGTTCCCGTCCGGTAGCATAATCCTGACAGTGACGAAGAGATCCCCGGTTCCGCCAGCTTTTGGCAGTCCCTTGCCCTTAAGCCGGAAGGTCCGGCCGCTAGAGGTGTTTTGCGGGACCGAAAGCTCCACGGCATTGCCGAGGGTGGGCACGCGGACCTTGCCGCCAAGCACCGCCTCATAAAGCGTGACCGGCAGGTCGATCCGGAGATCGGCGCCCTCGATCTTGAAGAACGGATGCGGCGCGATGCCGATCGTGATCAAGAGATCACCCGGCGGATGGCCCTGGGCGCTCTCGCCCTGTCCCCGCAACCGGATCTGCTGGCCCTCGGTCACGCCGGCCGGAACCTTGACGTTGAGTTCCTTGCCGTTCGGCAGCCGGACGCGCTTCTCGCCACCCTTCACCGCCTCCTCCAGCGAGACGGTCATAGCGACATTGACGTCGAGATCGAGCCCGATCCCGCCGGTGTCGAATTCGAACTGGGCACCGCCGCCGGCCCCGGGGCGCGGACGCGGCCCACCGCCGAACATGCTGTTGAGGATGTCCTCGAACGCGCCGCCGCCCGGACCAGGGCCCGCGCCGCCACCGCGGAACGTATAGCTCTCGAACCCGCCGGGACCCGCGCGACCGCGCGGCCCGCCGCCGCCGGGAAAGCCCTGGAAGCGCGGCTTGCCGTCGGCGTCGATCTCGCCGCGGTCGAATTGCTTGCGCTTGTCCTCGTCGCCGAGGATCTCGTTGGCCGAATTGAGCTCAGCGAAGCGCTCGGCCGCCTTCGGGTCGTTCTTGTTGCTGTCAGGATGGTGCTTCTTAGCAAGCTTGCGATAGGCGCTCTTGATCGCGGCAGCGTTGGCGCTCCGCGGCACCCCCAAGACCTCATAGGGGTCGCGCATCCGTCACGTCTCCTTCAAGAAATCGAATTGTTCAAAGGGCTCCCCGCCCCCAACTGAGCCTCATGTGGGGGGCGAGTGGTATTTTTGCAACTAGCCTGGTGAAGCGATTCCTAGCTCCGCCACGGCTTTAGCGTATGAATCTCCCAACTGCCACGGCTGCTTTGGCAGCCCGCGCCCTGGAGCCAGCTTTCGGTGCTGCCGTTGACGTAGCTCGCCAGGAAGTCGCGGCACTTGCGGCCGTCCTCGGCGGCATAGGATTGCGCGATCGGCGTGACCGAACCGCGCGCCCCGGTTTCCGGATTCTCCCAATGCTGGCTGGAATCCTTATCGTTCTTGCTGAGGACGTCGGAGGCGGCGTTGCGGGCGAAGGCGAGATCGGTCTCGGTCGGTGCCGCCGCCCTGGCCGGCATTGCGATCGAGCCGGTGAGGTCGCTGTCCTCGGCCTTGGCGTAGGCACTCTTGTCGTTGCGGGAGAAGCTGCAACCGCCGGTGCCGAGCCCGATCAGAATGATCGTCATGACGAAGCCGGACGGCCGGATCGCCGATAGGCCAACGCGTCCCCATACCCTATATAGGGCGGTAGCAGACAACAGCGCGTTTTGGACCGCAGGACGCAACTCGGACCCCAGACATGACCGACACGACCTCGATGAAACACCAGACACCCTTAACATCCGGTGATTTCACCGCCGCCGACGAGCCGTTTGCGCTGTTCGAGGCCTGGATGAACGAAGCCATCAAGAGCGAGCCGAACGATCCGAACGCCATGGCGCTCGCAACCGTCGATCCCGATGGCCTGCCGGATGTGCGCATGGTGCTGATGAAGGGCTTCGATACCGATGGTTTCGTCTTCTACAGCCACATCGCCAGCCAGAAGGGCCGCGAACTCGCCGCAAATCCTAAGGCGGCGTTACTTTTTCACTGGAAGTCGCTGCGCCGGCAGGTCCGCATCCGCGGCAACGTGACGCCCGTGACCGAGGCCGAAGCCGACGCCTATTTCGCCACCCGCCCGAAGCAGGCGCAGATCGGTGCCTGGGCGAGCAAGCAGTCGCAGGAGCTGGAGAGCCGCTTCGCCTTCGAGCAGGCGATCGCCAAGGTCGCCGCCAAGCACATGATCGGCGAGGTGCCACGGCCGCCGGGCTGGAGCGGCTGGCGCATCGCGCCGTCGCGTATCGAGTTCTGGCACGACCGCCCATTCCGCCTGCACGACCGCATCGAATTTCGCCGTGACGCGGCCGGCCAGAAATGGTCCAAGACGCGGATGTATCCCTAGTATTTTGTTCGACCATGGTCCTTTCGGAAAACCGCTGCACGCTTTGCGCTAACGCGGCCCCTCCGGATCCGGATCATGCTCCAACCTGAAAGACCTTCATGCCGCAGCCTTCCAACGCGCCGCGCCGTACGCTGCTCCTGACCGGGGCGAGCCGCGGCATCGGCCATGCCACCGTGATCCGTTTCTCCTCGGCCGGCTGGCGCGTGATCACCTGCTCGCGACATCCGTTCCCGGAGGATTGTCCGTGGGATGCAGGCCCTGAGGACCATATCCAGGTCGACCTCGCCACGCCCGCCGATACCACCCGCGCAATCTCCGACATCCGCGACCGGCTCGAAGGCGGGATGCTGCATGCGCTGGTCAACAATGCCGCGATCTCACCGAAGGGCGCCGGCGGCTCCAGGCTCGGCTCGATCGACACCGACCTCGACACCTGGACGCATGTGTTCAACGTCAACTTCTTCGCGCCGATCATGATGGCGCGCGGGCTGCTCGAGGAACTGAAGACGGCCAAGGGCTCTGTCGTGAACGTCACTTCGATCGCGGGCTCGCGCGTGCATCCCTTCGCAGGCGCCGCCTACGCCACCTCGAAGGCCGCGCTGGCATCCCTGACGCGCGAGATGGCCTCCGACTTCGGCCGCGTCGGCGTGCGCGTCAACGCGATCGCGCCGGGCGAGATCGACACCTCCATCCTGTCGCCGGGCACCGAGAAGATCGTCGACCAGCAGATCCCGATGCACCGGCTCGGCACGCCCGACGAGGTCGCCAAGATCATCTACGTGCTGTGTACGGACACCAGTTCTTACGTCAACGGCGCCGAGATCCACATCAACGGTGGCCAGCACGTGTAGGCGAAGCATGGGGCGGTTCGCTAGCACTGCGGCACTTTACGAGCATTTGCGACCGCCGTACCCGAGCGAATTCTTTCGCAGCGTCGCGGAAAAGCTCGGCCTCTCCACGCAAAGCAGCTTGATCGACCTCGGCACCGGACCTGGGCTGCTGGCGCTCGGCTTTGCGCCCTATGTCGGCCGCATCGTCGGCGTCGACCCAGAACCTGCCATGCTCGATGCGGCGCGACGTACGGCTGCGAGCGCAGGCCACGCACTCACGCTGATCGAAGGCAAGGTCGAGACGCTCAGCCCCGACATCAGCTTCGACGTCGTGACGATCGGCCGCGCGCTGCATTGGATGGATCGTGAGCCGACGCTTGCACGGCTCGATCGGCTGGTTGCGCGCGGTGGCGCAATTCTGATCTGCGCCTCGTTCTCGGTCACCGACGGCAGAAACCCGTGGCTCGATGGCTACAGCGACGTACGCCGCCGCTGGTCGCCGGCCAAGCTCTGGGAGGAGGCAGGCAGGGGCACGCGCACCCATCGCGACTTGCCAGCGTTCTTTCGCGGCAGCGCCTTTCAGCCCACCGAACTCGTCACGGTCGAGACCAGCCACGTAGTTGGCGTGGAGGACCTGACGCGGCGCACGCTGACCTATTCGTCGTCATCACCAGATGCGCTGGGCGACAATGTCGAGGCGATGCTACGCGACGTCCGGGAGCACCTGGCTTCTTTCAGCGGCAACGGGGTCGTGGCCGAGACCATCGTCTCGACGGCGCAGATCGTGAAGCGCTAGCTGATTTGCCGAAGGGCGGGAGCAAGGCGATCCAGACAACGCCGCCGCAAGACCTGGATCGCCCTTGGCTCCCGTTCCTCAATCGAGTCGAATCCGACGTGACCTCTCGCGTGGCTGCGGAGCGGCCGTGCTGATTGCAGTCGAACAATCGTCGTCGTTCTCACCGTCGAGCAGCGGAGCACCACAGTGTCGGCACATGCGTGCCGACATCGACGACGCCTTGCCGCTCGTCACGACGTGGCGATAGCTCGCCAGATCGATGACGTTGGGGGGCGTCGTTATGTGTTTTTCAACCATGGCTGTTCCTCGCGGCTTACCTGCTCCTTATCGCAGACAAGTTTCGCGTAAACGTTCAGCCCACCGCTCAAATTTTACCGGAGGAATTGGGGCGGCGAGCACACATCGCCGTGCGGCCGCAATCCCGCTCTATTCTGCGACACCAGACACTGTGTCTCTGCGTCCCGCGTAAGGTCTCGGTAGCTATTACAGCCACTTCTTCCACTTGAAGATCCAGTACGGAACGATCGCCGCAATCAGCATCAGCACCAGCGCGAACGGATAGCCGTGCGCCCATTCGAGTTCCGGCATCGACTTGAAGTTCATGCCGTAGATCGAGGCGATCAGCGTCGGCGGCATCAGGACAACCGCCATGACCGAAAACAGCTTGATGATGTTGTTCTGCTCGAGATTGACGACGCCGAGCATGGCGTCGAGCACGAAGGTGATCTTGCTGGAAAGATAGGAGGCATGATCGGTCAGCGAGACGACGTCGCGCTGCATGGTCTTGAGCTGCTCGCGCATGTCCTTCGACCATTTCACGCCCTCCACCACCGCCGAGAGGAAGGCGACGACACGGCCGATCGAGACCAGGCTCTCGCGAACCTTGGAGGTCAGGTCGCCCTTGCGGCCGATCGAGATCAGGATTTGCGAATATTGCTTGGCATGACCGTGGCGCTCGCTCTCCGGCTCGAAGATGTCATGCGAGACCTGGTCGATCTCGGCGCCGCAGCGCTCCAGGATGTCGGCGCAGCGGTCGATCACGGCATCGAGCAGTTCCATCAGCACCATCTCGCCGGTGATGGCCGGCGTGCAGGAACGGGCCAGCTTGGCCTCGACCAGCGCAAAGGGCTTGGGCTGGTCATAGCGCACCGTCACCAGGCGGTGGTCGCCGAGAATGAAGGTCACCGCCGTGGTTCGGGGCATATCGGTATCGGAGTGGCACATCAGCGTCGCGGTCATGTAGCGCGCGCCGTTCTCCATATAGAGGCGGCTCGAGATCTCGATCTCCTGCATGTCCTCCCGGGTCGGGATTGCGATCCCCGAGAGCTTCTCGACGGCTTTGTCCTCGGCCGCGGTCGGGTTGACCAGGTCGATCCAGACCGCATGCTCCGGTACTGCCGCGAGATCCTCGACGATGGCCTTCTTGAGGGAGGACTCGGAGGGAACAAACACAGAAAACATGCACAACTCCAGGAGGGGCCTGCGACAGACTGACAGCCCTTAGCGCGATTCTGACAAGTTGATGATGACAAGCACATTAACGGAGCGTTTGCATTTGTGGCGGCGCCGTGGCCCAACTGTGGCACGGAATCGACACATGTGCCCGTTTTGCCCAGAAACCGACTCGGGCCCGCAAAACTTGCGGCAGAAAAGCCACAGGTAAGGTCTTGCAGCGCGGGAGAAGCTTCGTAAGGCTGGAATTGTGGCAGATTTCAACGATAATGGGGCCAACGGAATCGTGGAATTGGGCCTGCTCAAGCCCCACGAAAGCTTGTTGTTGTCGATTGGAACCAAATCATGTCGTTGCTGAAAGTTACGCTGGGTATTTTGGCCGCTGGCCTGATGCTGTCGGGCTGCATGCAGGCCACGCATTTTGAAGCGACCGACACCAAGGCATTCAAGCCGAAGGACAAGGAACTCCTTGCCAAGGTTCGGTACGAGAACACCCCGGTCGCAGAGCCGTTCCGCCGCGCCATCGTCGAGTACCACCGCAAGGAATCGCCCGGCTCGATCGTGGTCGATTCCGACAACCATTACCTCTACTATGTCCTGGATGGCGGCAAGGCGATCCGCTACGGCATCACCGTCGGTGAAGAAGCCATGGCCTGGTCCGGCATTGCCAAGGTCGGCAGCATGACCGAATGGCCGGCCTGGCACCCGACCCCCGGCGAGATTTCGCGCCTGGGCGTGCCCACCTTCGTCGCCCCCGGTCCGGACAATCCGATGGGTTCGCGGGCGATGTATCTGTACTCGGGCGGCAAGGACACATTGTTCCGCATTCACGGCACAAATCAGCCGGAATATATCGGCGCCTCAATCTCGTCGGGCTGCATCCGCCTGACCAACGAGGACGCGATCGACCTCTATGGCCGGGTCAAGGTCGGCACCATCGTCGTGGTGCTCGAACCGAAGCATGGCGACTCGCCGTACAATTCGCGCCTTGCGCTCGGCGGCGGCGGAACTGGCCAGGCGGGCAGCTACTGATTGCCTCCTGATCTCTGACATTCAAAAGCGCCGGTTTCACCGGCGCTTTTTTGTTGCCGGCTTGTGCGGCTGGGCTTTGTGGCCCTCGGCCGCCGACTTGTCCGCAGGCGTAGGAGATTTCTCCGCCTCGTCGTCAACTCCTTGCTTCGTCTCGGGCTTTTCTTCAGGTTTGGCCGCGACCTCACGCGGCGGGGCCTCCTCGGGCCGTTCCGGCGGCAGCAGCGGCGCAACCTGCGGCAGGGGATCCCAGACGTTCCACTGGCAGATCCGGTAGTCGTTGCGCCGCTGCGCGAGGTCGAGATGGATATGGTCCTCATGGTACCAATCCGAGCCGGGGCCGAGCACGGTCGAAAAGCGCGAGCAGACCGAATGCAGCACGCGCTCGCGCACCTCGCGCGACATGGTGCGGTCGGTCAGGCCGATCGACTGCCCGTTAGCGAGCTTGATGGCGCGGACATCGATCGCGTTGGCCTTGCCGTGCTCGGACAGCATGGCGCCGACAACGCGGTTGCGGCCGCGGCACTCGAAGCTGTCGAAATTGTCGAGATCGCTGATGGTCGAGCCGAGGCTCGCGGCCAGCGGCACCACGTCCTTGCGCACCCAATCGGCGATTGCGGACGCCATGGTGCAGCGGAGGATCGCCGCGGGCTTGACCGCCACCTTGCGCTGGTCCGGCAGCACGATGGCTTCGAGCCGCACCAGATCCTCACCACCGCAGGCGCCGGGGCCGCGGATATCCGGGATCGAGGGCGCGATCGCGATCTCCTCGGTCAGCCCGAGGCGGCACGCCGAGGCCTGCTTCTCGGGCGGCGGCGCCGCCTCGGCGGGCTTGGTGGTGCCAGGTTTGTCCACGGAAGGCTTGCCGCCGGTCTCCGGAGGAGCCTCGTCCGACGCCTCGTCCGACGCCTTGGGGGCCTCCTCGGGGCGAGGCCTTGGGAGCGGGATCTTGCCAGAGATATTGGCAGAACGAACCGTCGCGCGCGGCCGTGGTGCAGCAATACCAAAGATGTCCAGCGGGGACCCATATTTGCGCGCCTCTGCCCGATCCGCGAGCCCGAGCGCCACGGTAACCATGGCCGCGCCGACGGACATATAGCCGCGACAAGACCATTTGCGGCGAATGGCGGGCAGGCTAAGACTCATGACAATTCTTTGGCCCAACGCTGAGAGCGACAATCCGCCCAGCGGCTTCTCGGAGGAACGACGGAATGCTTGGTTTGATGCAAGACTGGCCCCTGCTCTGCCACCGGATCATCGAACACGCCGCCAAGATTCATGGCAAGCAGGAGGTCGTGACGCGCTCGGTCGAGGGACCGATCCATCGCACCACCTATGCCGATATCCACAAGCGGGCGCTCAAGGTCTCGCAGATGCTGGAACGCGACGGCATCAAGCTCGGCGACCGTGTCGCAACGATCGCCTGGAACACCTGGCGCCATCTTGAGGTCTGGTACGGCATCATGGGGATCGGCGCTATCTGCCATACCGTCAATCCCCGCCTTTTCCCCGAACAGATCGCCTGGATCATCAACCATGCGCAGGACCGCATCGTGATGACCGACATCACGTTCATTCCGGTCCTGGAGAAGATCGCCGACAAGCTGACAAGCGTGGAACGCTACGTCGTACTGACCGACAAGGCGCACATGCCGCAGACGACGCTGAAGAACGTGGTCGCCTACGAGGACTGGATTGCGGAGGCCGACGGCAAGTTTAAATGGAAGGACTTTGACGAGAACACGGCGGCCGCGATGTGCTACACATCGGGCACCACCGGCGACCCCAAAGGCGTGCTGTATTCGCATCGCTCCAACGTGCTGCACGCGCTGATGGCCAACAATGTCGATGCGCTCGGCACCAGCGCCTCCGAAACCATGCTTCCCGTGGTGCCGCTCTTCCACGCCAACAGCTGGGGCATCGCCTTCTCCGCGCCCTCGCAGGGCACCAAGCTCGTCATGCCCGGCGCCAAGCTCGACGGCGCCTCGGTCTATGAGCTGCTCTCGACCGAGAGGGTGACGCATACCGCCGGCGTGCCCACGGTGTGGCTGATGCTGCTCCAGCACATGACCGCCAACAATCTCAAACTGCCGGATCTGAAGATGGTGATCTGCGGCGGCTCGGCGATGCCGCGCTCGATGATCAAGGCCTTCCTCGACATGGGCTCGAACGTCCGCCACGCTTGGGGCATGACCGAGATGAGCCCGATCGGCAGCGTCGCGGCGCTGAAGCCGCCGTTCCAGAATGCGACGGGCGAGGCACGGCTCGACGTGCTGCAGATGCAGGGCTACGCGCCGTTCGCCGTCGAGATGAAGATCACCGACGATGCCGGCAAGGAACTGCCGTGGGACGGCACGACCTTCGGCCGCCTCAAGGTCGCCGGCCCGGCCGTCGCCAAGGCCTATTACCGGGTCGACGCCAACATTCTGGACGAGGACGGCTTTTTCGACACCGGCGACGTCGCGACCATCGACGAGGCCGGCTACATGCGGATCACCGACCGCTCCAAGGACGTGATCAAGTCCGGCGGCGAGTGGATTTCCTCGATCGACCTGGAAAACCTCGCAGTCGGCCATCCGGCCGTGGCGGAAGCCGCCGTGATCGGCGTGTTCCACCCCAAATGGGACGAGCGTCCGCTGCTGATCGTGCAGCTGAAGCAGGGCCAGCAGGCCAGCCGCGAGGACATCCTGAAGTTCATGGACGGCAAGATCGCCAAATGGTGGATGCCCGACGACGTTGCCTTCGTCGAAGGCATCCCGCATACGGCGACGGGCAAGATCCTGAAGACCGCGCTGCGCGACCAGTTTAAGGAATACCGCTTCCCGAACGCGGCGGCGTAACGGTAAAGCAAGCGACGTCATTCCGGGATGGTCCGAAGGACCAGACCTCAGGTGCGCAATTGCGCACCGTGGAATCTCGAGATTCCGGGTTCGATGCTCCGCATCGCCCCGGAATGACGGGCGGTAACAGTCCGGTCTCCCTTGAATTTGCCTCGGGGCCGTGGTCTCAACGGCCCATCGTCGTGCCCGATCGGCCGGCATCGCCCTCAAGACCCCGGCAGAGCTCACCCGATGGCCCGCAGGTTTTCCGCTCCCTATCAGTCGGAGCCCGTGTCCAGCCTCGCGAGCTGGGCGCGCAATCTGGCCGTGTTCGCGGTGGTGGCGGTGGTGGTCTCGATCATCATCGTCCGGTTCGGCTTCCTGGAGATGAAGCCGGCACTCGCGACCTTCTTCGGCGGGCTCGGGATTGCGGCGCTCTCGATCCTGTTCGGGCTCGCCGGCTTCGCTGCGATCTGGCAGAACGGCTCGCGCGGCATGGCGCGCATCCTGCTTGCCTTCCTGATCGACGGCGCGATCCTCGCCTATCCAGCTTATCTCGGCCTGCAATACCGCAAGCTGCCGGCGATCCACGACATCACCACCGACCCGATCGACCCGCCGCGCTTCGACGCACTGGCCCGCCTGCGCACCGGCGATGGTGCCAATACCGCGGTGTATGCCGGCCTCTATTCGGCCGAGCAGCAGCGTCAATTCTATCCCGATATCGAGCCGATCGAGCTCGAGATTTCAGTCGACCGCGCCTATGCGATCGCGCTTCAGCTCGTCAACAAGCGCAAATGGCTGGTGATCGACGAGCGCGCGCCGCAGCCGCCGCGCCGCATCGGCCGCATCGAGGCGGTGGCGCGCTCGCCGATCATGGGGTTCCGCGAGGACATCGCGATCCGCGTCGTGCCCGACGGCGAGGATTCCCGCGTCGATATCCGCTCCGCCTCGCGCTATTTCGAGAGCGACCTCGGCAGCAACGCCGCGCGCGTGAAGAAATTCATCGACGATCTCAACACCGCCGCCGATGCCGACGCACTCAAGCCGGTGAAGAAGACGCCGGTGGCGCCGCCGAAGGCGCCGGCCAAGACGGTGAAGAAGTAGGATTCTGTCATTCCGGGTTCGCGCTAACGCGCGCCCCGGAATGACGAGGGACTAGTTCGCCATCCGATAGGTCCCGCCAATCACGGGATCGCCGTCCGTCGCCACCACGCCGCGGGCGACCAGGTCTTCCAGATGCGCCAGCACGGAGTAGCCCGCCGCGGTGGTGAGCCTCGGATCGATGCCGATATAGATCGCCCGGACCATGGTCGGGATGTCGGTCTCGCCCTTGGCCAGGCGGTGCAGGATAGAGGCCTCGCGCGCCTTGCGGTGACGGATCAGGAAACGCACGAAGCGCGGACCGTCGGGAATTTCGGGGCCGTGACCGGAGAAATACACATCCTCCTCGCGCACGGCGAGGCGATCCAGCGATTCCATGTAGTCGATCATCGAGCCGTCGGGCGGCGCCACGATCGAGGTCGACCATCCCATCACGTGATCGCCGACGAAGTTGAACTTCCGCTCGGGCCAGGCGAACGCGAGGTGATTGGCGGTATGGCCGGGCGTCGCCACGGCCTCAAGCCGCCAGCCGTCTCCTTCGACCACGTCGCCATGGGCGATCCTGATATCCGGCGCGAAGTCGCGGTCGGCGCCGGATTCCGGGTTGTGCTTCTCGCTCTCGAAACGCGGGCGCGAGGCGCGGTGGGGGCCTTCGGCGTAAACTGGCGCGCCGGTCGCCCGCTTGATCCGCGCGGTGTTCGGCGAATGGTCGCGGTGGGTGTGGGTCACGAAGATATGGCTCACCGTCTCGCCGCTGACGGCATCGAGCAGCGCCGCCGCATGCGCCTCGTCGTCCGGACCGGGATCGATGATCGCAACGTTGCCCCGGCCCACGATGTAGCTGACCGTGCCGGTGAAAGTGAACGGGCTCGGATTGTTACAGAGCACCCGCCGCACGCCAGGACGGACTTCCTCGACGATGCCGGGCTTCAGCGGAAAGTCGCGGTTGAACGGGACGTCGTCGTTGTCGGACATGGGACTTCCTGTAGCCAAACTCTCTGCCGTCATACCCCGCGAAAGCGGGGTATCCAGTACGCCGCGGCGGTCGAGACGAAGGCGAGGCCTCTGGGATACTGGATCGTCCGCCCCAGTGCGCAATGCGCACAAGGCGGACGATGACAGCGGAGCAAGGCAACTGCCATGGAATACATGGCAATCAGAAAAACGCCTGAATACCCGTGATCGCGCGGCCCAGGATCAGGGCGTGGACGTCGTGGGTGCCCTCGTAGGTGTTGACGGTCTCGAGGTTATGGACGTGGCGCATCACGTGATACTCGATCGAGATACCGTTACCGCCGTGCATGTCGCGCGCGACGCGGGCGATGTCGAGGGCCTTGCCGCAATTGTTGCGCTTCATGATCGAGATCATCTCGGGCGCGAACTTGCCCTCGTCCATCAGGCGGCCGACGCGAAGCGAGCCCTGGAGGCCCAGCGCGATCTCGGTCTGCATGTCCGCGAGCTTCTTCTGCACGAGCTGGGTCGCAGCGAGCGGCTTGCCGAACTGCTTGCGGTCGAGCGTGTACTGCCGGGCGCGGTGCATGCAGTCCTCGGCCGCGCCGAGCACGCCCCAGGAAATGCCGTAGCGGGCGCGGTTGAGGCAGCCGAACGGGCCCTTCAGGCCGGAGACGTTGGGCAGCAGCGCGTCTTCCGGAACCACGACGCCGTCCATCACGACTTCGCCGGTGATGGAGGCGCGAAGCGACAGCTTGCCGCCGATCTTCGGTGCCGACAGGCCCTTCATGCCCTTCTCCAGCACGAAGCCGCGGATCTGGTTGTCGTGCGCGGCCGACTTGGCCCAGACCACGAACACGTCGGCGATCGGCGCGTTCGAGATCCACATCTTGCTGCCGGTCAGGCGATAGCCGTCCGAAACTTTCTCGGCGCGGGTTTTCATGCCGGCCGGATCGGAGCCGGCGTCAGGCTCGGTCAGCCCGAAGCAGCCGACCCACTCGCCGCTGGCGAGCTTCGGCAGGTACTTCTTGCGCTGGTTCTCGTCGCCATAGGCGTAGATCGGATACATCACCAGCGAGGACTGTACCGAGTTCATCGAGCGGTAGCCGGAATCGACCCGCTCGATCTCGCGCGCGACCAGACCATAGGCGACATAGCCTGCATTGGCGCAGCCATATTCCTCCGGCAACGTGATGCCGATCAGGCCGAGCTCGCCCATCTCGTTGAAGATCTCGCGATCTGTCTTCTCTTCGAGATAGGCCTTGGCAACGCGCGGCAGCAGCTTGTCCTGGGCGTAGGCGCGCGCGGTGTCGCGCACCATGCGCTCGTCTTCGGTGAGCTGCTCGTCGAGCAGGAACGGATCGTCCCATTGGAAAGAAGCCGAAGCCGGCTTGTCCTTGGCCTGAGGGCGCGCGGTCATGAAACGTCCTTTCGTCTGGTTCCGTCAAAATTTGCCCGACAACGTAAAGCGCCGCGGCAACAAGTGCAATTGCGTTGCAGATGATCGGGTCTGCGTGAATCCCGGGGACGAGCGAGGCTCACCTCGGGGGATGCGCTTCGCGCACCCCGAGATGACAGCGCTAGCTTTCGAGCTGCTCGTTGGCGACGATCTCGATGCCGAAGCCCGAAAGGCCCTTGTAGTCGTGCACCGAGGAGGTGAGATGCCGGATCGAGGTGACGCCGAGATCGCGCAGGATCTGCGCACCGACGCCGACTTCACGCCACTGGCGGTTGCGGTCGGCCTCGGTCGCGCTCTCATCGGGCAGCGGCGCCACGGGGACACCGGCCGCACCGTCGCGCAGATAGACCAGAACGCCACGGCCGGATTTCTTGAAGTGCTCGAGCACCGCCGCCATGCGCTTGTGGCCGGTGAAGATGTCCTTGACGATGTTCGGCTTGTGGAAGCGTGTCAGGACGTTCTTGCCGTCGCCGACGCCGTTGTAGACGAAGGCGACGTGGGCGATGGAATCGAACGGCGAGCGGTAGGCATAGCCCTGCAGCGGCCCGATCGGGCTCTCGGTGACGAAGGTCGAGACCCGCTCGATCAGCTTCTCGCGAACCTGGCGGTAGGCGATCATGTCGGCGATGGTGACGTGCTTGAGCTTGTGCTGGGCGGCGAAGCGGGCGACCTGCTCGCCCTTCATCACGCTGCCGTCGTCGTTCATCAACTCGCTGATGACGCCGACCGGCGGCAGGCCGGAGAGCTTGCACAGATCGACCGCGGCCTCGGTATGGCCGGAGCGCAGCAGCACGCCGCCATCCTTGGCGATCAGCGGGAAGATATGGCCGGGACGGGCGAAATCGTTGGCGCCGGCGTTGGGATTGGACAGCGCGCGGCAGCACGAGGCGCGCTCCTCGGCCGAGATGCCGGTGCCGCCGTCAGGCTTGTAGTCGATCGAAACCGTGAATGCGGTGGTGTGCGCGGAATCGTTGTGGGCCACCATCGGATCGAGCCGCAGGCGGCGCGCATCTTCGGTGGTGATCGGCGCGCAAACGATGCCGGACGTGTGGCGGATGATGAACGCCATCTTCTCGGCGGTGCAGAACGAGGCGGCGACGATCAGATCGCCCTCACCCTCGCGGTCATCGTCGTCGGTGACGACCACGAGCTCACCCCGGGCAAAGGCCTGCAAGACTTCCTGGACGTTATCCGGCATTTCCCAATCTCTATCGGTTATGGCCCGGAGGCTTAGCCGGACTTGGCCCGGGGCGCTAGTGTCCCCGGCGCAACCACATATGCCGGACCGCAGCCCTGCCCGGCGGGCGGCTTGCACGGGCATACCAGGGATATGGGCGCGGAAAAGCCCGGTGAGAAGCCAGCCGGGCGCGGTCAGGGCAGCACTTCGCGCCGCTCGCCGAGCCGCTGATCGAGCTCGGCACGCTTGTCGGCCAACAGGCCGGCTTGGGCGGCCTCGATCACCGTGAACAACTCATGAGCGTCGCTGAGCCGGGTCACGGTGACATAGCTGGCGCCGGCCGCGTAGAGTTCGCCTACATCCGACAACAGATCGGCCGTGGCAACGATCATGGCGGTCGGGTTGAGGGTGCGAACGTGGCGGACCAGCTTCTCGTTGCTGGCACCCTTCAGAAGCGCATCCGGTACGCTGAGGATGATCATCTCGGACTTGCCGACGCCGGCATGGAGCAGCGTGTCGGCGCTGCTGATATCGCCATAGATCACGTGCAGGCCGCGCGAAAGCAGCGTCTGGTACACATTGGGGTTGAAGTCGATCACGGTGATCTGCTCGAGCAGCACCGGGGCCTGCCGTTCGATCTCGGCCAGCAGCGCGCTCGCCGCACGGAAAAAGCCGAGGATGACGATGCGGCGGGCCTCGCCATGGCCTTCGTGCCCTTCCTCGCCTTGGCCATTGCCGTGATCGAGATCGCGCAGGCCGATCCGCTTGAGGGGGCCGATCGCCCAGCGGGTGATCGCGTCGCTGCGGGTCATCACGAAGGTCGAGAGCACCGCCAGCACCACGAAGGCGAAGGAGACCGCATTCGCCGTCTCGGCCGCGATGTGGTGGTCGGCGACGCCGGTCTGGATCACCACCAGCGAGAACTCGGAGATCTGCGCGAGATTCAGGGCCGGCAACAGGCTAGCGCGCAGGCCCTGCTTCATCAGATAGAGCGGGGCGAAAGTGGTGACGAGGCGGCTCACCACCGTGAACGCCGCGATCATCAGGGCAAGCCCGATCACGGAGAACCCGGGCACGGGAATGGTCATGCCGAGCGCGACGAAGAACAGCGTGATGAAGAAATCGCGTAGCGTCGTGACCTTAGCCGTGACGTCGAGCGCGTAGGGAAAGGTCGAGAGCGAGACGCCGGCGATCAGGGCGCCCATCTCGCGGGACAGCGACAGCCGCTCGGCTGTCTCGGCGACCAGGAAGCACCAGGCGAGCGCGCCGAGCAGGATCAGCTCGGGGCGGCGGGCGATCTGGTGAAACAGACGCGGCAGCACGTAGCGGCTCACCAGCAGTGCCGCGGCGACCAGCACCGCGACCCGGCCGATCGAGAGCAGGATGACGCTGATTTCCAGATTGGCAAGGCTCGGCTGCACCGCCAGAAACAGGATGGCGAAGATGTCCTGGAGCACCAGCACGCCGAGGGTGATGCGGCCCGGCAGCGTGTCGAGCTCGCGCTTCTCGTAGAGCACTTTGACGATGATGACGGTGCTCGACAGCGCGCAGGCGACACAGAGATAAACCGCGTCGAACTGGCCCCCACCGAGCGATAGGCCGATGCCGACGAAGAACAGCACCCCGAGCAGACAGCCGCCGAGGAGCTGGCCGCCCGCCGCGAACAGGATGACCTTTCCGGCCCGCACGATCTTCTTCAGGTCGATCTCCAGGCCGATCATGAACAGCATGAAGATCAGGCCGAGCTCGGAGATGACGCTGATCGATTCCTGCGACTTGACCCAGCCGGCGCCAAATGGACCAATGCAGAAGCCGGCGATAAGATAGGCCAGGATCAGCGGCTGCCTGGAGAAGTGGGCAAGCAGGCCCAGCATCCAGGCAAACAGGATACAGAGAGTGATGTCGCGAATGAGCTCGTGCATGCCAGATTGGTCCGTTTTGCCGCACCCTAGTGATCGAGTGCGGCGCGGCAAGCGAGCAATTCGTCACATCCGGATGGGGCTCGCCATTGCAATGCTGCTATGCCCCCTCGCCTCCTCCATCCCCGCAGACGCTCAATCCAAGGTCAATATCGAACAAAGCTTTGCCGATTCCCTCACCGCGCTGCCGAAGGAAGAACTCGCCGTCTCCGGCGGGTTCTACGTGCCCGCCTATTCCAGCGTCGCGATGAGCCAGGGCAAGCTGCGCGTCGACTTCTCGGTGACCCTGAGCGTGCACAACGCCTCCGAGACGCAAGCACTGGTGGTCAAACGCATCGGCTATTTCGATACCTCAGGCAAGCAGGTCGAGAGCTATCTGAAGGCACCCGTCGCGTTGAAGCCCCTCGCCACCGTCTCGATCTTCATTCCGACCGACGACGTACGCGGCGGGACGGGAGCCAATTTCCTCGTCGATTGGGCCGCAACAAGCGAGATCGCCGAGCCTGCCGTCGAGGCCTTGATGGTTGGCGGCGTCGCCAATGCGCGTTACGCTTTCATCAGCCAGGGCCGTCCGACCCGGACGGTCGGCAAGAAATAAGTAAGAAGCACGACTGACCTGCGCAAAGCCGGCAGCCTGACAAGAATAGAATGAGGAACGCTCCCATGACGTCCAGCTTCGATTTTGCGCCCCTGTTTCCCGCAGGGCTGCCGGCCCCCTCTGCGCGCTGGACGGGTCTCGCCAAATACAGTTTTGTCGGCGGCAACAACGACGCCGAGCAGCTGCCGCTCGATCATCTGATCGAGGCGGCCAACATGGCTCTGCAACGCGAAGGCCGCTCGCTCGCCACTTACGGGCTGGCACATGGTCCCCAGGGCTATCTGCCCTTGCGCGAATTCCTGGTGACGAAACTCAAGCGCGATGCCGGCATCAACTGCACGGTCGACGATCTCCTGATCGTCTCCGGCTCGCTGCAGGCGCTCGACCTCGTCAACACCACGCTGCTGACGCGCGGCGATACCGTGATCTTCGAGCAGGATAGCTATCAGGGCTCGCTGACCCGTTTGGCGCGGCTCGGGGTCAATGTGGTTGGCATCCCCCTCGACAAGGACGGCATGCGCATGGACGTGCTGGCCACGATGCTTGCCGACCTCAAGGGCCGCGGCATCCGGCCGAAGTACATCTACACCATTCCGACCGTGCAGAACCCGACCGGCAGCATCATGCCGGAGGGCCGCCGCACGGAGCTGTTGCGGCTGTCGGCAGACTACGGCGTGCCCATCTTCGAAGACGATTGCTATGCCGATCTGGTCTGGTCAGGACAGCGGCCGCCGGCGATCCATGCGATGAGCCCGAACGGCGGCGTGATCCATATCGGCTCGTTCTCGAAGTCGATCGCGCCCGCGCTGCGCGTCGGCTTCATCGTCGCGCCCTGGGATGTGATGTCGCGGATGCTGGCGCTGAAGACGGATGCCGGCTCCGGCGCACTGGAGCAGATGGTGCTCGCCGCCTATTGCAAGCCGCATTTCTCGACCCACGTGCCGGCGCTGACGAAGGCACTGCGCACCAAGCTCGACACGCTGATGGAGGCCGTCAACGAGCAGTTCGGGACGGCCGCCGAATTCGAGGAGCCGAAGGGCGGCATCTTCCTTTGGGTGAAGCTGCCCGATCAGGTCGATACGCTGAAGCTGTATCAGGCCGCGCTTGCCGCCGGCGTATCGATCAATCCGGGGCCGGAATGGTCGACTGACAAAAACCACTCCAGATCGCGACTGCGGCTGTGCTTTGCGAGCCCCTCGCATCAGCAGATCCGCGAGGGCGTCGCCGTGCTGGCCGAGATCTGCCGCAAGGAGTTCGGCGTGCCGGCCCGCAGCGCCAATGTGGAGAAGCGGGCCTGAGCCTTCAGACGATCTGGGGCTGGCTGCCGTGGATCGCGGAGGCCAGCCGCAGCAGCAGCACGATCGAGACGTTGCCCTTGCCGGCCTCGATCTGGGCGATGTAGCGCTCGGAAATCCCGGAGCGGCGGGCCAGCTCCCGGCGCGACAGGACGCAGCGCATGCGTGAGGACTTCAAGCGGTCGCCCAGCTCGGCCAGAAACGCGGTCTCGGAATAAGGCGGCACGGCACAGCTCCCCGGCAGCACCTCGCCTGCGAAATCCCTGACTTGATTCAGCATCGGTCTATCCAATTTCGCCTTCGGGAACGCCATCCTACTCCGGAAGCGGCCGGCCTCATTGACGCGGATCAAATTCGCGCGCGAATGGCGGTCAGCGTGGACGATCGCGCGCGGGATGCTACACTTCGGAATTATTCGGAGGTGGGGCTTATCAGGACATGACGAGTTGCTTGAGCCGCTGGATTGCGGCAGCAGTGCTGTGGGTTGCGTTCACGCCCGCGGCCGGTGCCGAATCGCTTGCGACGACCGTCGAGCAATGGGGCCTGCTCGGCTCATGGGCGGTCGACTGCGCGGCCCGGCCCGACCGCGACAAGGGCGCGCTCTTGATTTACGAGATCCGGAAGGACGGAAGGGTGATGTACCGGCGCAATTTCGGCGAGGCCAAAGACGAAAACGAGGTGGTATCGGCGATGGTCAACGCCGACGGCCTGCTCGATGTGATGGTGTACTTCCCCTTGCTGCAGCAGACGCGCGAGTTTGGCCTGCTCCTTTCGAAGCAAGGCAGCTTGCGCGCGATCTACAATCGCAGCCAACGCGGCGAGTACACGATCAGGGACGGCAAATACGTCGCGACCGGCGCGCCAACGCCTCCACAACAGCGCTGCGATTAACCCACCTGAACAGGCGTTCAGAATTCTCCTGCGATTCCTCCGGAACGTTCCCGCGAATGCGCCGTTTAGATTTGCATTCCATTGGAGGAGGACATCATGAAGAAGTTTGGTTATGTGCTTGCCGCTGTCGGCGCGCTCGCTGTTGCATTGCCGACGCTCGCCAGCGCGGAGACGGTGGTGATCAAGCGCGGAGGTCATCATCACGGCATGTATGGCGCCCGCGCCGAATACGGCATGCATCGCGATCACGGTTGGCATCGCGGCTGGCACAATCGCGACCGCGTCGTTGTGATCAAGCGTGGCCACCGTCACCATTGGGACTAATGCGCAACGCAATATGGAAATGGCCCCTCACGGGGCCATTTCTTTGCGTTCTTTCTTCCTTCTCCCCTTGTGGGCGAGGGTGGCGCGAAGCGCCGGATGAGGGGTATTCCTCGGCGAATTCAAACTGACAAATGTGCACGCGGAGAGAGAGGGTGCGCTCAGCGACGACTCTCAGTTCCACGCCGGTGCGAAACCGGGATTGACGCAGCGTCTGTCCTTCGGCAGCGCGGCGATCTTGTTGCGGTCGGCATCGTCGAGCGTGATCTTCAGCGCGTCGAGATTGGCCTGCTGGCTCTCTCGCCGCGACGCCTTCGGTATCGCGGCGACACCGTTTTGGTCGAGCAGCCATTTCAGCGCGACCTGCGCAGCGGTTGCATTGTGCCTGGCGCCGATCTCGGCCAGCACCTCATCTGACGCGACGCGTCCCTGCGCCAGCGGGCAATAGGCGACCAGCGGGATCGACTTGGCGTTGAGATAGGCCAGCACCTTCGATTGATCGAGCATGGCGTGATATTCGATCTGATTGCAGGCGATCGGTGCCTTGATGTCCTCGACCGCGATCTTGAGCAGCGCCGTCGTGAAGTTGGCGACGCCGATCGCCCGCGTCCGCCCCTCCTGCTTCAGCGTCATCAAGGTCTCGAACACCGCGCCCCAGTTCGCCGCCTTGGACGGCCAGTGCACGAGATAGAGATCGACATGGTCGAGCCGCAGCTTGTTCAGGCTGGTGTCGAAGGCGCGGCGGATGGCGTCGGGGCTGAGGTTCTCGTGCCAGACCTTTGTCGTGACGTGCAGCTCGCCCCGCGGCAGCCGGGCCGCGGCGAGCGCCGCGCCGATCGATTCTTCGTTGCCGTACATCTCGGCGGTATCGATATGGCGATAGCCGATCGACAGCGCGCTCTCGACCGCCGCACGGCAGGCATCGCCCTGCATGCGGAAAGTCCCGAGGCCGAGCTTGGGCATGCTGATGCCCTGGGTCTTGAGATTATCCATGAAAAGGCTCCTGACATCGTTCAGCCCGCCGGAGGCCAGCAGCGATGCTGCGTGAGCAGACTCTTCGGGGAGGAAAAGAGGTGGCGGGACGGACAGCATAGCGCGGCAGGCGCAAGGCGGCCAATCAAGATCGGGTTAGCGACCTACGAATGTTGCGCCACCAGGGCTGGACGCGCCTGCGGCTGCGGCACGATATCGACCGACCAGAGGTCCCGGTTGTCGACGTCCTTCAGCGTCACGGTCATGACGCCGGTCCGGCCTTCGATGTCGACCTTGCCGAAGAACTGCAGTCCGAAGCAGGGCGCGAGGTTTTCACCCTGCGCATCGCTGCACCCGTTCTGGTACATCGCGACCGGACCAAAGGTGTCGTCGAGCTCGCCCGGTCCCCAGCTGCCGGCATGCAAGGGCCCCGAGACGAACTCCCAGAACGGTTCGAACTCCTGGAATTGCGCCCTGTTCGGATCGTAGTAATGCGCGGCGGTGTAATGCATGTCGGCGGTGAGCCAGACGATGTTGCGAATTCCGGCGCGCTTGATGGACGCGAGAAGATCGGCGATCTCGTGCTCGCGCCGGTCGGGCGTCCCATTACCCAGCGCGACCGCATCGAGACTGACGAGCCCGATCGGCAGGTCGGCCGCGATCACCTTCCAGGTCGCGCGCGAGGCCGCGAGCTCACGCTTCAGCCAGGCGAGCTGTTCGGCGCCCAGGATCCAGCCGCGGTGATCATCACCCTTGTTCCAGCTCTCGTCGCGATAGCTGCGCATGTCGATCATGAAGACGTCGAGCAGCGGACCATAGGCGATCTTGCGATAGACCCGCCCCTTTCGCGCGCCGATGTCGCGGATCGGCATGAAGTCGAAGAAGGCGCGGCGGGCGCGCGCGACCAGGCGCGGGGTGCCGTCATCCTCATGGCCGGCGGCGTCATAGCTACCGGTCGGCGACCAATCGTTGGTGACCTCGTGGTCATCCCATTGTGCAAACATCGGCACTTCGGCATGGAAGGCGCGGAAGTGCTCGTCGAGATGGTTGTATTTGTAATTGCCGCGGAACTGCGCCAGCGTGTGCGCGACCTCGGATTTCTCCTCGGTCACGACGTTGCGCCATATCTCGCCGTTCGGCAGCTTCTGCTCGGAGGGGATCGTGCAGTCGGCGTAGATGTGATCGCCGGAGTGGATGAAGAAGTCCGGGCGATTGTCGAGCATGGTGCGATAGCTGCGATAGCCGCCGCGCGATGTGTCGATGCCCCAGCCCTGCCCCGCGGTGTCGCCGGACCACAGGAACGAGATCGACCGGCCGGCAGCCGGCGCAGTGCGGAAGTGGCCGACGCGGCTTTCGCCGGCGATGCCGGTCGCGATGTCGTCGAAGCGCACACGATAGAAGATGTCCTGCCCGGGCGGCAGATCGTTCAGCAGCACTTTCGAGGTGAAGTCGGCATCGGGCGACGCATCGCGCGAAGCCGACGCAATGATCGTCTTGAAGCTCTCCACGGTCGAATAGTCCACCCGCATCCGCGCCGGCCGGTCGGCGCGCGCCCAGATCACCGCGGAGCCATCCGAGACGTCGCCGGACTGGATGCCGCCTGCGAGCTGCGGACGATCCGCGGCGCGGCTGAGATGTGGCGTTGCGAGCGCGGCAACGGTGAGGCTCGAGGTGGAACGGACCAGGAATTGCCGCCGGGTCCAGGCGCGCGAGGCGCGGAGCGCTACCATTCAGGAAACCTTCGTCGACTAGCGACGGAAGGTGCCTGCGTCGTTTGACCCCCGGCTTACGGTTTCTTGACCGCGGGCCTACGGTTTTACGACGTGCGGATGACGCTCGGAACTGACCTAATGCTTCCAGTTGCAGATGCCGCCGCTGCGGCACGGCCAGGTCTGGATGCGGGTGTCCATCGCCTGCGCGTCGAGCGGATTGCCGTGACGATGCGCGAGCTTGGTGCGCGCCGCGCCGCGCGGGTGCGCGGGCTTGGCGTGCGCAACCTTCGGCTCCGACACGCGCACGCGTTCGGCGGCGACCCTCTTCGGCACGTCGACCGGCTCGGCGCGCGCCTGCGCCTCGTTGCCGCCGCGCGCCTCCAGCGCGACCGGCGCGAACTGGGTTTCGGGCCCCAGCCGCTTCGGCGACAACACCGCCTTCGAAAGATCGAGGCCGAGATATTCGTCGGGCTTGTAGTCGTCAGCGCGCGCGACGCCGGCCCATGCGAGCACGAGGACAACGGCCATTGCAAAAGGAGCGCTCTTCATAATCACGGACGCCTCCTGAAATCGATTGTTAAGAGGTAATTTACCTCTATTTAGGAGGCATCGCGCGCAATTCCAGCGGTCAACTGCCGCCGTGGTTAAGAAGTTTGGCGGTGTCAGGCGACCTTTCGCGGTGCACCCGTCTCTTCAAGAAACCCCATTAGACGGGTACGGATGATGGTTTCCGCCTCAGCCATGATCCTGTCGACGAGTTCCTTGCAAGTGGGGATGTCGTGGATGAGGCCTGCGACCATGCCGCAGCTCCACGCGCCCGCGTCCATCTGCCCGTCCAGCATGATCCTGGGATAAACGCCCGCGACCTGGTCGTGGATGTCGTCGATCTTCAGCTTGTCGCCCTTCTCGCGTTCGATCTCGAGCAGGCGGTCGACATTGGCGTTCTTCAGCACGCGCTCGGTGTTGCGCAGGCTCCGCATGATCAGGCGGGTGTCGAGTTCGGTCGCGGCGACCAGCGCGTTCTTGACGTTCTGATGCACCGGCGCTTCCTTGGTGGCGATGAAGCGCGTGCCCATGTTCATGCCGGCCGCCCCCAGCGACAGCGCCGCGACGAGGCTGCGGCCGTCGGCCATGCCGCCGGACGCGACGAACGGAATCTTCAATTCCTCCGCCGCGCGCGGCAACAGGATCATGTTGGGAATGTCGTCCTCGCCGGGATGGCCGCCGCACTCAAAGCCGTCGACGCTGACGGCGTCGCATCCGATGCGCTCGGCCTTCAGCGAGTGGCGCACCGACGTGCATTTGTGGATGACCTTGATCCCGGCGGCCTTCAGCGCGGGCATGTAGGCTTCCGGGCTGCGGCCGGCGGTCTCCACGGACTTGATGCCGCCTTCGACGATGGCCGCGATGTATTCCGGATAAGGCGGCGCGGCGAAGGTCGGCAGGAAAGTGAGGTTCACGCCGAACGGCTTGTCGGTCATATCGCGGCAGCGTGCGATCTCCTTTGCAAGCAGCTCCGGCGTCTTCTGCGTGAGACCGGTGATGATGCCGAGCCCGCCGGCATTGGAGACGGCAGCCGCCAGCTCGGCAAAGCCGACGAAATGCATGCCGCCCTGGATGATGGGGTGCTCGATGCCGAACAGTTCGGTGATCGCGGTCTTCACTTAAATTACCTCCCGGGCATTTGCTTGACGTTCGGACCAGTCTAGCCGGACATTTGCGCCGCGGTCACCCTTTCTCTCTCCATTTCGAGCCGAGCGGCTGTTGCCTCAATGCCCCCGCGCGGGGGCGCCCAGCTTGATCGGGCGCAGCACCGCGGCGGTCGGGATCATCAGCACCGCGATGACCGCGAGCGTCCAGAACACGTCGATATAAGCGAGCAAATCGACCTGCTGCTGCAAGGTGCGGCCGACCCAGGCGACCGCCTGCGCAGCCGCATCGCTCGCATTCGAGCCCTGAGCCTGGAAGAAGCGGGTCATCGTCTCGATAGCTTGCTGGTAGCCGAGGTCCGACGGCGCGGCGTGCTCGATCAGACGGCTCTGATGGAATTGCTGGCGCTGCGCCAGGATTGTCTGCGCCAGCGCAACGCCCATGGAGCCGCCGATATTGCGGGCGACGTTGATCAGCGCCGAGGCCTGGTTGGTCTTGTCCGGCGGCACGCCGTCATAGGACGCGGTCGTGACCGGCAGGAACAGGAAAGGCAGACCGAGCGCCAGGAAGATGCGCGACATCGCGGCATAGCCGTAGGTGATGTCGCCGGTGAGGCCCGTGAGATGCCACATCGAGAACGCGACGATGGTGGCGCCGAGCATGATGAGGTATTTCGGCTGCACGCTGCTGACGAGACGGCCCACCACCGGCATCAGCACCAGGGTCGCGATTCCGCCCGGTGACAACGCAAGACCCGCCAGCATGGCGGTGTAGTTCAAATCGCTCTGGAGGAGTTGCGGCAAAAGCTGCGTCGTCGAGATCAGCACCGCGCCGGTCGCAAGCATGACCAGGAAGCAGGCGGCGAACTGGCGGCGGCCGAGCAGGCGGAGATCGACGATGGGATCCTCGCGCGTCAGCTCCCACGGGATCAGCGCAAGCAGTGACATGGCCGAAAGCACCGCGAAGAAGACGATCATGTTCGAGCCGAACCAGTCGTTGCGCTGGCCTTCGTCGAGCACGTATTCGAGCGAGCCGAGCCCGATCGCGACCAGCACGAAGCCGACATAGTCGACGCGCAGGCCCTTGCTCAGCAGCTTCTCCCTCTCCTCCTCCGCCCCCGAGGGCTCCTTGACCAGCGTGCCGACCAGGAACAGCGACAGCAATCCCATGGGGACGTTGATCAGGAACACCCAGTGCCAGGTGTAGGTGTCGGTGATCCAGCCGCCGAGCGTCGGACCGACCACGGGCGCGACCACGACTGCGACGCCATAGATTGCGAACGCCTGGCCGCGCTTGTGCGGCGGGAAGGAGTCGGCGAGGATCGCCTGCTCGCTGGTCGCCATGCCGCCGCCGCCAAGGCCCTGAAGGATTCGAAACAGCACCAGCGCCTGCAAATTCCAGGCAAAGCCGCACAAGAGCGAGGAGATTGTGAAAACCGCAACGCAGATCATGTAGAAGCGCTTGCGGCCGATCACGGTCGACAGCCAGCCCGAGATCGACAGCACGATGGCGTTGGCGACGAGATAGCTGGTGATGACGTAGGTGCTCTCGTCGATGCCGACGGCAAGCCCACCGGCGATGTGGCGCAAGGCGACATTGGCAATGGTGGTGTCGAGCACCTCCATGAAGGTCGCGATCGAGACGACGAACGCAATGAGATAAGGATTATGACCGCCGGCCGCCGAGCGCTCCGGCGACCAGCCGCCCGCGGACGCGCCGCCTTGCGCCGTGTCGGTCATCGCACCCTGGTCCAGGGCACGACCGACATGCCGGGACCGACGGGCAAATCGGCCGGCCAGCTGTCGACAACGATCTTCACAGGCACGCGCTGCACCACCTTGACGTAATTTCCGGTGGCGTTCTCCGCGGGCAACAGGCTGAACGCAGTGCCGGAGCCCGGCTGCACCGACTCGACATGGCCGGTCAGCTTGCGCCCGGGATAGGCGTCGATGCGGATCTCGACCGGCTGGCCCGGCCGCATGTCGTTGAGCTGCGTCTCCTTGTAGTTGGCGACGATCCAGACCTCGTCAGGCACGAACATCATCAGGCTCTGTCCCGCTGTGACGAAAGTGCCCTTGGCGCCGCTGAGCTTGACGACGCGGCCGGACTGCGCCGCAACGACGCTGGTATATTGCAGGTTCAGCTTGGCCTGATCGACCTGCGCCTGCGACTGCTCGAGCTGCGCCCGGGCGCCCTCAAGCTGCGCTTGCAGCGTCTTGATGCCGACTTGCGCGGCCGTCACCGCGGTCTTCGCGCGCTCGGTGTTGGCCTGCTGCGCCTGAAGATCGGAGCGGGTCTGCTGCTGGCGCTGCACGGTGCCGGCGCCCTTCTCGACCAGATCCTGGGCGCGCGCGAATTCTTCCTGCGAGAACTGAAGCTGGGCCTGGGCCTGTTCGAGCTGCGCCTCCGCCTGCTTGATCTGCTCCTGCTGCGAAACGATCT
Source organism: Bradyrhizobium sp. JR4.3 (assembly GCF_040547695.1). NCBI lineage: Bacteria > Pseudomonadati > Pseudomonadota > Alphaproteobacteria > Hyphomicrobiales > Nitrobacteraceae > Bradyrhizobium > Bradyrhizobium sp. JR4.3. The sequence goes on from NZ_JBEPQF010000007.1 coordinate 183,605, forward strand.
GCGCCTGGACATTGGCGATGTTCGCCTTGGCGACCGCGACTTGCGCATTAGCCTGATCGATGGCGATCCGATAGTCGCGCTCGTCGATCTTGGCGAGAAGGTCCCCGGCGTTGACATGCTGGTTGTCCGTCACCGGGATGTCGGTCACGTAGCCGCCGACCTTGGAGGCCACGGAAAAGCTGCGCGCGGCGACGAAGGCATCGTCGGTGGATTCATAGTGGCTTATCTGGAGCCAATAGAGCAATCCGCCGATCAGAGCTGCGAGCAAGACGATGGCGCCAACGCTTGCCACCAGCCAATGCTCGCGAAGCCGATCTTGCAGCGACGGCGCCTTCGCCGGCTTCGAATCCTTGGCGTCGTGGGCCTGATCAGGAGATGTCTTCGGAGCTTCCTTCGCCCTCTGCGGCTGCTCCGCGGACGGTCCACGCTCCCGTGTCTGAGCATCCACGGTGAACACCTTTCTCGGGATTAAACTGGCGGCAGAGCCGCCAAAGCCGGCTCACGCGACGCGAGCCCAACTGCAACTCCTGATCATGGTTCCCCTTGTTGCGAGCACCATCGCGTTCGTGAACGCCCTGCCCAAAAGCGAGCGCGGCACACTGGATGCCGCGCTCGCCTCGATGACTCATGGGAACGGCACCGTGTCTCAGTGCGTCTTCGTCGCGTGCCATTTCTCGAGATCGGGCTTCACCTCGTCCGATCCCTGCTCCTTTTCCGGAGTGCCCTTCCAGGGCTTGTCCGTCTGCTTGTGCGAACCCCAGTCGCTCTGCTGCCGGGGATCGTCGTTAGGCCGTTCCTTGCTCATCGAGCTTCCTTTCGGTGGAAACGCTTACGCGAAGGGGACGCCATAATAGGAGTTGATCCCGCGAACCGCGGCGTCATCCCCCCAGTTCCAATCACTCCGCTCGCCATATTTCGGCGCGCCTTCCAGTTCCTTGGTGGTGATGCCCGTGACGTAACCGCCGAGCTCCGTGTCGTATTTCAGCGACTGCCAGGGCAGCGGATAATGGTCGTTGCCGAGGCCCAGAAATCCGCCGAAGCCGAGCACGGCGTAGGACACCTTGCCGCTGATCTTGTCGATCATCACGCGTTCGATCGAGCCGATTTTGTTGCGATCGGCGCCGTAGACCGATGTTCCCTCGACCTTGTCGCTGCCGATCAACCGACCCATCTCGTTTTGGTCCAGTTCACCCTGATTCAACATCTCAATTCTCCACTCAGCCAGTCTGGAGACAACCCAAAGAGGTGCGCGATCGTTCCGGCATGTTCCGTCAGACTTGAGGAACATCGCCGGAAACGGGCGGTTCTCTCAGCTTCAAATCCCGGAAACCAAATACCGGAAAACGAGGGGCGCCCTCGATGTCCCAGACCGTCTCCGACTTCATCGTTCAACGTCTGCATCAATGGGGCGTGCGCCACCTCTTTGGCTATCCCGGCGATGGCATCAACGGCGTATTCGGTGCGCTTCAGCGTGCTGAGGGCAAGATCGGCTTTGTCCAGGCGCGGCATGAGGAGATGGCCGCTTTCATGGCGAGCGCCTATGCGAAGTTCTCTGGCCAACTGGGGGTGTGTATCGCCACTTCGGGCCCCGGCGCCTCGCATCTGATCACCGGGCTCTACGATGCCCTGCTGGATCACCAGCCCGTGCTCGCGATCGTCGGTCAGCAGGCACGCAATGCACTGGGCGGACACTATCAGCAGGAACTTGATCTGGTCTCGATGTTCAAGGATGTGGCTGGCGCCTACGTCATGCAGGCCTCCTCGCCGGCGCAAATCCGGCATCTGATCGACCGGTCGATCCGCACCGCGCTGGCCCGGCGGACGCCCACGGTGATCATCCTGCCCAACGATATCCAGGAGGAGCCGTACGAGGATCCGCCGCGCGCTCACGGCACCCTGCACTCTGGCGTCGGCTACAGCGCGCCAGGCATCAAGCCTCGTGACGCTGACCTCGACCGCGCCGCCGAGGTGCTTAACGCCGGCAAGAAGGTCGCGATGCTCATCGGTGCCGGCGCACTCAACGCCACCGAGGAGGTGATCGCCGTCGCCGACCGCTTGTCCGCCGGCTGCGCCAAAGCGCTGCTCGGCAAGGCGGCGCTCCCCGACGATCTCCCCTGGGTCACCGGCTCGATCGGCCTGCTCGGCACCGAACCCAGCTACAACATGATGATGGAATGCGACACGCTGCTGATGGTCGGCTCGGGGTTTCCGTATTCCGAGTTCCTGCCGAAGGAAGGCGCGGCGCGCGGCGTGCAGATCGACATCGACGCCAGCATGATGGCGATCCGTTTTCCCATGGAGGTTGGCCTGGTCGGCGATGCCGCCGAGACGCTGCGCGCCCTGCTGCCGCGGCTCGCACCCAAGACCGACGGCGCCTGGCGCCAAGGCATCCAGGACGACGTCGCGAAATGGTGGAAGACGCTCGATGATCGGGCACATCAGCCCGCGGCACCGGTCAATCCGCAACTCGTCGCCTGGGAGCTGTCTCCGCGCCTGCCCGACCGCGCCATCGTCACCAGCGATTCCGGCTCCTGCGCCAACTGGTTCGCGCGCGACCTGAAGATGCGCCGCGGCATGACGACCTCGCTCTCAGGCGGCCTCGCCTCGATGGGTGCCGCGGTGCCCTATGCGCTCGCCGCGAAATACGCGCATTCCGACCGCCCGGTGATTGCCCTTGTCGGCGACGGCGCGATGCAAATGAACAACATGGCCGAACTGATCACCGCCGCGAAGTATTGGCGCGAGTGGAAGGATCCGCGCTTCATCGTCTGCGTCTTCAACAACGAAGACCTCAACCAGGTGACCTGGGAGCAGCGCGTCATCAACGGCGATCCGAAATTCGAGGCATCGCAGCGCATCCCGAACGTGTCCTATTCGCGCTTTGCCGAGCTGATCGGCCTCTCCGGCATCTACGTAGACAGCCCGCAGCTACTGGGCTCGGCTTGGGACCAGGCGCTCGCGAGCCAGATGCCGGTGGTGCTGGAGGTGAAGACCGATCCCGAAGTGCCGCCGCTGCCGCCGCACATCACCTTGCAGCAGGCCAAGAACTTCTCTCTTGCGCTGATGAAGGGCGATCCCAACGAGAGCGGAGTGATCAAGGGCGCGGCGCGGCAGGTGTTGGAAAAGATCCTGCCTGGAAGTGAATGAGGTGAAGCATGAGCGATTTCCGCGATATCCAGCACGGCGTCAACGATCCCGTGGATGGCCTCGACGTGAAGCGGCAGATCAACGACAACCGGACGCCGCATGAACGGGCACAACGCCATGCAGACGTGCGTGCCGAGGCCACTGCCACGCCGAGCGAGCCGTTCCTGCCCGAACGGCTTCGGCGCAAGCCGACGGATCCCATCAACCCACGGAGCGGGCGGAGACCGACGGATTAGCCGTTAGGAACTCCGGCCGCTGCAGCGTGTTGGTGGGCGCAACGCCGCGCGGCGAGAGGCTGCGCGCCCATTCGGAGGGATCGGACCATGAAACGAATGATTATCGCAGCTGCTTGCGTGCTGCTCGCAGGCCCCGCGCTCGCCCAGTCGCTCGGCGAGAAAACCGGCGTCAACTCGGCGCTCGGCGTCGCGCCCGCCACCACCGACTTCGTCAAGGAAGTCGCCATCAGCGACATGTTCGAGATCGAATCGAGCAAACTTGCCGAGCAGAAAGGCAACGCGCAGGAAAAGACATTTGCGCAACAGATGGTGACCGACCACACCAAGACCAGCAGCGAACTGAAGGGCCTCGTCACCGGCGGCAAGGTGCAGGCGACCCTTCCGACAGCGCTCGACAGCTCGCATCAGAGCAAGCTCGACAAGCTCAAGAGCGCGAATGGCAGGGACTTCAGCTCGGATTACAATTCGTACCAGGTCAGCGCCCACGAGGACGCGGTCTCGCTGTTCGAGCGTTACGCCAAGGGCGGCGACAATTCCGACCTGAAGGATTGGGCCGGCAAGACGCTGCCGGCGCTCAAGCACCATCTCGACATGGCCAAGGAGCTCGGCAAGGCGCCAAGCGTCGGCCAGACCAAGTAAACATCTTCCGAGGACGCCGGCTTGCGGGTCGGCGTCCTCTCGTTTTGCAACGATGCCTCTCTCCGCGCGTTGAGATCGCGAGATCGCGGAGATCGTCATGACACATCACGACAAGGCTTCAGTATCCCGCCGGCACGTCGTCCAAGCGGCGAGCGCAACGCTTGCTGCCGCTTCGCTGGCCTCTTCCACAGCGATATTGTTGCAAAAGTCGTTTTTCGCCGATGACCAAAATTCCGCGGGCCGTGGGCGCGACTTTCGCGTACAAGATGCGGGGGACCTCACGGCCTCACGCAAAATTCACAGGCGACTTCGGTAACGCGATTGAGGTCATACGAATCAGCGGTCGCTCGCTGCGTAGTGGTTTCGCGAAAAATCTTGAGCCCTGCAACTTTCGACTTTTGCAACACAATCACAGCGAAAGGAGACACGTCCATGGCCGAGCAGAAAATGGCCGAGCAGAACCTGGTCGATCCCGTCACCCGCTTTCCAAAGCCGCCGTTCAAGAAGCAATCGCAGCCCTGGCCTGGCCTCGCCGGCAAGATGGAGCCGCCCCCGGATCACGGCGAGACCAGCTACAAGGGCTCCGGCCGGCTCGCCGGCCGCAAAGCGCTGATCACCGGCGGCGATTCCGGTATGGGCCGCGCCGCTGCGATAGCCTACGCACGCGAAGGCGCCGACGTCGCCATCAACTATCTACCGGCCGAAGAGCCGGATGCGCAGGACGTCATCGCGCTGATCAAGAAGGAAGGGCGTATCGGGCTCGCGATTCCCGGCGACCTCAAGGATGAGGCTTTCTGCAAGAAGCTGGTCGAGCAGGCCGTCCAAGGTCTCGGCGGACTCGACATCGTCGTCTGCAACGCGGCGCGGCAGCAGACACGTGCGTCCATTCTCGACGTCTCCTCGGAAGACTTCGACGCGACCATGAAGACCAACATCTACGCGCCGTTCTGGATCATCAAGGCGGCGCTGCCGCATTTGAAGCCCGGCTCGTGCATCATTGGCACGGCATCGGAGCAGGCTTACGATCCCTCGCCCGATCTCTATGACTACGCGCAGACCAAGGCGGCGACGATGAACTACGTCAAGTCGCTGGCAAAGCAGTTGGGTCCGAAGGGCATTCGCGTCAATGGCGTCGCCCCGGGACCGATCTGGACGCCACTCCAGGTCTCCGGCGGCGCCACGATGGAGAAGCTCGAAAAATTCGGCGGCATGACGCCGCTCGGCCGTCCCGGCCAGCCCGCCGAACTGGCCTCCATTTACGTGCAGCTTGCCGCAGCCGACGCGAGCTATGCGACCGGCCAGGTGTATGGGTCCGCTGGTGGATCGGGACAGCCGTAAACGGCGCTTTGGTCCGGCCCCAGGCTGATGCCGCAAGGTAGGGCCCAGGAACCTTCTTTGTCTTCGGGCTTTACAAAACTGTCACAAAGGACATCACGCTTGCAGACCGATGGCATTGGTAGAGGTCAAACCCAGCCGGATCGACACCGCGATCGCGGATACGATCGCTGATCACACCAATTCAGGCGTCGAGCACACGGCGCAGACATTGACCTGGGCCGCTGACGAGCACGTGCTGCTCGCGCTGGCCGCAATAGGGTGGCTCTATACTCATATTCGGCAGCCGCAACAGCGGCCCGTGGCAAACCACGTCCTGGCCGTGTCGCTCGCGACGGCCGCCCTGCCGCATGTCCTGAAATCCGTGTTCGATCAGACCAGGCCAGACCGGCTGACCATACGCGGGCACGGGCATGGAGTACCCGTCTCAGGACGAGCGCGCGACGCCTTCCCGTCCGGTCACGCGGTCCATATGGGCGCTCTTGCCTCGGCGGCGGGCTTGCTACCGAAGACGCCGCGCCGATTGCTGCGCACGGTTGCGATCGCGCTGTCACTGACACGGATCGCGGTGCTCGCGCACTGGGCAAGCGACGTGGTCGCAGGCTTTGCGCTTGGCGCGGCCGTAGAGAGACTCTTGCGGCCATGGACACTGACGCAATCGTTCCGCAAGCAAGTCAATCGGCGGGAAAAGCCGTGACCGAATATATCGTGCGCTTCATCGCCGGTGGCATCATCGTCTCCGCTTTTGCGATCTTGGGCGATATGCTCAAACCCAAAAGCTTTGCGGGGTTGCTCGGCGCGGCACCGTCGGTCGCACTGGCGACGCTCGGCATCGCCGTCGTCCAGCACGGCCCGCAATATGCTGCGGCCGAAAGCTGGACGATGATCTATGGCGCGGTCGCGCTCGGCTGCTACAGCGTCGTCGTCTGCCATCTGCTGATCAGATACCGTGTGTCCGCGCTGCCCGCGACCGTCCTCGCTGTCATCGTGTGGCTTGCAGTCGCCTTCGGCCTGCTCGCCGGGTTCGGAGGTGCGGCCTGATGCCGGTCAAGCTGTCGCTCTCCGCGCTGAAGCAGACACGCTGGTACGAATACGGCATTCGTTTCCTGCTCGGTGGCCTGGCGACCGTGCTCACGGGGGTTCTGGGAGCGCGCTTCGGTGTGTCCGTCGGCGGACTTTTCCTTGCGCTTCCCGCCATCTTTTGCGCGAGCGCCACGCTGGTCGAAAGCCATGAACGCCGCACTAAGGAGAAGGCTGGCCTCAGCGGCACGCGCCGCGGGCAAGAGGCCGCCGCGCTCGACGCGGCTGGTGCCGCCTGGGGAAGCATCGGTCTCCTGGCATTCGCTGCCGTCTTTCATTTCACCGTGGCCGCGAGCGTTCCGGGCGCTTTCGCTGCCGCGTTGACAGTCTGGACCATCGTTTCGGTCTTGGCCTGGTGGCTCAGGCGCAAGCTTCGCATCGTCTCCCGCAAATCGCACCGATCAGCCCATTCGCTATCGTCAAAGGGCTCTCCCCTTGCGAAGCGCTAGCCCGCTTTGGCATGCGTTGACGGCTGCAATCTCGGCGGTTGAAGGCCCGGACTGTTGGCCCAGCGCTCGACCTGCTCGATGACCTTCTGGTGGCTGGGGCGCACCGGCTTGGGTGCCGCGCTCTCGTCGACATGTTTGCGGGGCAATGTGACTTCGCTCGTCATGAGGTCTCTCCCATTTGCCGGAAGCATACACCCGCCCAACGACCTTTGCACCATCCAACTTGTTGATTTTGCTATATTATTTTACTCACTTGGCGCCATAGCCGCATCTTATGGAACCGCGGTGGAATGAGTTCGTTGAGTAAACTACTCAACTTGCTCATTTTGGATGATTGATCATGAACGACCTTCGCGCCGAGCGGCTCCAGGTCATGCTGTCACCGGAAGAACTGGCCGCGGTCGACGACTTCCGGTTCAAACATCGCATGCCGACGCGAGCCGCGGCTGTGCGCGAGCTCCTCAAGCTCGGCCTGGCCACCGCCGCTGTCGATGCAGGGCCTAATGTCAAATCGAGCAGGTTCGGGGTTTTCGGGCGCGGCCCGGACGGCCATACGCAACCGCATCCGCAGCGCGACGCCGAGGATTAGTCCAGCCTGATGCTCAAGCAAACGGCCCCGGCACGGGGTGCCAGGGCCGTCCTTGGAGATTGCTTCCGGATCACCGGGGGCATGACAGCCGGAAGCAATCCCTCGACTCTTTGCGTGCGAATTCGTTCCTGATGGAATTAGCCGCTCGGGGCGTCGCCGGAATCATCCGGCGCCATGCCGGAGCCGGGCGTCTTGCTGTTGTCGTTCAGTTTGGGATCGCGCGTAGCCTCACGAGAGGGCGAGCCCTTTGGCTCCGACTTGTGCACGGTCTGCGCGCGCTGCTTGTCCCGCGGCTGCTGTTCACCGCGCTGATCTCTGATGATGCCTTGGTCGGAATGGGCCATGATAGCTCTCGCCTCTTTGCTGTCTCGAAGCGCTTACGCGCCGGAGCGTCGAAGGTTCCGGCCCGCGAGATCGGACTGCTAACTGTGCGCTGAGTGCACCGGGGCCGATGCATTTTCGTGATGCACCTGCCGCACTGTCGTCACGGTGGCGAACGCGACCGACACGCCAAAGGCGAGGATGAGCGAAAGAAGAGCCAGACGTGGAGCCATTGCAAAAACCTCCTGGAATAGGAAATCAACGCGATCGACTGTTACGAATGATCCTGCTTGCTGTCCGTGAGCAGTCTCACACGCAGATCCACGAAACGAGAGCGTTACGCATCCTGCTTTTGACGGATGCGGGCTGGAACGGGCGGCACCTCGCCGTCGAGCCAATCCTGCTCGTCGGCAAGTGCCGTCCACGCATTCGCCATGCGCAGAAAACGATTGTGTGCCGGCTGCCCTTCGGCCCTCTCGGCGAGCTGGAGGCAGTTGTCGGCGTTATTCCTGAAGATCTCGGACTGTTTCATCAGTATGAATTGGGGACGGAACCGTCGCGTCGCAACCGCCCTTACCGGATCGTAACATCTGCGGAACTTTCGACCGCCGTCCGCCTTGGATATCCATGCGGATTCTTCTCGCGATCGTTTTGGCATTCGTCAGCACGGCAGCGCTTGCCGACAGCACTGGGGAGCGAAGGCCGGGCGGCCGCACGCCGACCGCAACCGAGACCATCAGCGATCTCTACAGCTTCAGCCGCTTCCAGCAGGGTCTGCTGGAGAGCACCGACCTCAAGGGCAATGCCGAGGTCAAGAACCTCGCCGCCCTGCGTGCCGAAGAAGCGGCCCGGCGCGATAAGACCCTGAAGCCAATTCAGGAGGCGATCGGCACCGAACCGCGCGTCACCAAGACGACCCCGGCGAGCGCGAGCCTGGTCGAGCCCGAAACCTCGGACGGACCCACTTTCGTCAGAAGCTTCTATGCCGCGCAGATTCCCGAGTATGAATCTGTCATCGACTTGCTCGAACGCTATCTCAAGGCACCCGACAATGCCGCGCTTGCAGCGTTCGCGCGCGAGCAGCTCCCGATGTTGCGCTCGCAGGTCAAGGACGCCGAGCGCACCATGGCAGACAAGTAGACCGTTCACTTGTCGCTGGGATGACTTTGCTGGCTCTCCGGCCGCACGGTGCGGTTGCTCTCCGGCATCCTGTCGCGGCCGGCATCCCCATTGTCATCCTTGCCGCCCGAACTCGACGTGCCGCTACCGCTGGGGTTAGGCCGGGTCGACGTACCCGTAGTTGGTGTGTCCGCGCGTGGCGTGGCGGAGCTTGCGGCGGGATCGCCGGTGACGGCCCCACGGCCGCTGGGGGCCCCGCCCTGCGCGAACGCCGATCCGGCCAACAACATCACGGTCCCGATGACGGCAAATCCTGCTTTCATGTGCGCTCTCCCTCCATCTGCGGGCTAACGGCACGCCCGGCGCTCCGTTCCGGAAAGCCGGTTCCAGTATTTCCGGGCCGGCCGTTTGTTTTCAGCGACTTGGTTATCTGCCGGAACCATTCCGAGGGATCGCACTTAGGTTAATCGGGCTGAGCAAAGCAGGTTCCACTTCCTGGCGCCGTCACGTTGGCGCTTGATTTCGAATTTGGCTGACGCTCTATTTTGATGAACCGCGTCTCGCCAGGGAATCGGCCGACGCCTGCGGGGGAATCAGTATGAGCGACCTCGATCCCGGATCTGCATCACGTTCCGGTCGTCGCGTTCCAAAGCCAAAAACCAATGGCATGTCGGAGCCCGATTCCCGGGCAGAATTGCTGCTCGCCCTGCAGGCCATGCGCAACGGCGATTTCTCCGTGCGCATGAGCGGCGACTATCTCGGCATCGACGGCAAGCTCGCGGACACTTTCAACGACATCATCGCCGCCAATCAGCGCATGGCGCAGCAGCTCGAGCTGGTCGGCCAGGTCGTGGGCCGCGAGGGCAAGACGCGGCAGCGCGTAAAGTTTGGGCTGGCCTCCGGCTCCTGGGCCGACATGGAAGGCTCCGTCAACACGCTGATCGACGATTTGCTGTGGCCGACGCGCGAGGTGACGCGCGCGGTCGCGGCCGTGGCGCAGGGCGACCTGCTCCAGACCGTCAAGCTCGACGTCGATGGGCGTCCCCTGCGCGGCGAATTCCTGCAGTCGGCGACCATCGTCAACACCATGATCAAGCAGCTCGGCGTGTTCACCTCCGAGGTGACGCGCGTGGCGCGCGAGGTCGGCACCGAGGGCAAGCTCGGCGGCCAGGCCCAGGTACCTGAGGTGACCGGCGTCTGGAAGGATCTGACCGAGAGCGTCAACTCGATGGCGAACAACCTGACGAACCAGGTTCGCAACATCGCCGAGGTGACGATCGCGGTTGCGAACGGCGACCTCTCGAAAAAGATCACGGTCGACGTCCGCGGCGAGATCCTTCAGCTCAAGGAAGCCATCAACACGATGGTGGACCAGCTCCGTTCCTTTGCCTCGGAAGTGACGCGCGTGGCGCGCGAGGTCGGCACCGACGGCAAGCTTGGCGGCCAGGCCATCGTGCCAGGCGTCGCCGGCACCTGGAAGGATCTCACCGATAGCGTCAACGCGATGTGCGGCAACCTCACCGCACAGGTGCGCAACATCGCCAACGTCACCACCGCCGTGGCGCGCGGCGACCTGTCGCGCAAGATCACGGTCGACGTGCGCGGCGAGATCCTGGAGCTGAAGGACACCATCAACACCATGGTGGACCAGCTCAACTCGTTCGCCTCGGAAGTGACGCGCGTGGCGCGCGAGGTCGGCACCGAAGGCAAGCTCGGCGGCCAGGCCCAGGTGCCGGGCGTCGCCGGTACCTGGAAGGACCTCACCGACAACGTCAATTTCATGGCGTCGAACCTCACCGCGCAGGTCCGCAACATCGCCGATGTTGCCACCGCCATCGCGAGCGGCGACCTGTCGAAGAAGATCACGGTGAACGTCTCGGGCGAAATCCTTCAATTGAAGGAAACGCTCAACACCATGGTCGACCAGCTCAACGCCTTCGCCGGCGAAGTCACGCGCGTCGCGCGCGAGGTCGGCACCGAGGGGCGGCTCGGCGGCCAGGCCAACGTGCTAGGCGTCGCGGGCACGTGGAAGGACTTGACCGAGAGCGTCAACTCGATGGCCTCGAACCTCACCGCGCAGGTCCGTAACATCGCCGAGGTGACGACCGCGGTCGCGGGCGGCGATCTGTCGAAAAAGATCACGGTCGATGTCCGCGGCGAAATCCTGGAGCTGAAAGACACCATCAACACCATGGTGGACCAGCTCAACGCCTTTGCCGGCGAAGTCACGCGCGTCGCCCGCGAGGTCGGCACTGAAGGCAAACTCGGCGGCCAGGCCCAGGTGCGCGGCGTCGCCGGCACCTGGAAGGATCTCACCGACAGCGTCAACTCGATGGCCTCGAACCTGACCGGCCAGGTCCGCAACATCGCCGAGGTCGCGACTGCGGTGGCCAAGGGTGATTTGTCGAAGAAGATCACCGTCAACGTGTCAGGCGAAATCCTTCAGCTGAAGGAAACGCTCAACACCATGGTGGACCAGCTCAACGCCTTCGCCGGCGAAGTCACGCGCGTCGCGCGCGAGGTCGGCACCGAAGGCAAGCTCGGCGGTCAGGCCGAAGTGCCCGGCGTCGCCGGCACCTGGAAGGACCTCACCGACAGCGTCAACTCGATGGCGGGCAACCTCACCGCCCAGGTCCGCAACATCGCCGAAGTCGCGACTGCGATCGCCGGCGGCGACTTGTCGCGCAAGATCACCGTGGACGTGCGCGGCGAGATCCTTCAGCTCAAGGACACGCTGAACACGATGGTCGACCAGCTCAACCGCTTCGCCGGTGAAGTGACGCGCGTCGCGCGCGAGGTCGGCACCGAAGGCCGGCTCGGCGGTCAGGCCAACGTGCCCGGCGTCGCCGGCACCTGGAAAGACCTCACCGACAGCGTCAACTCGATGGCGGGCAACCTCACTGCCCAGGTCCGCAACATCGCCGAAGTCACCACTGCCGTGGCGCGCGGCGACCTCTCGCGCAAGATCACCGTCGACGTCCGTGGTGAGATTTTGGAGCTGAAGAACACCATCAACACCATGGTGGACCAGCTCAACGGCTTCGCCGGTGAAGTGACGCGCGTCGCGCGCGAGGTCGGCACCGAAGGCAAGCTCGGCGGCCAGGCCGAAGTCCCCGGCGTTGCCGGCACCTGGAAGGATCTCACCGACAACGTCAACTTCATGGCCTCGAACCTGACGGCGCAGGTCCGCAACATCGCCGAGGTCGCGACCGCGATCGCCGGCGGCGACCTGTCGAAGAAGATCACGGTGGACGTGCGCGGCGAAATTCTGCTGCTCAAGGACACCTTGAACACCATGGTCGAGCAGCTTCGCTCCTTCGCCGCGGAAGTGACGCGCGTCGCACGTGAGGTCGGCACCGAGGGGCGGCTCGGCGGCCAGGCCGTCGTGCCCGGCGTCGGCGGCACCTGGAAGGACCTCACCGACAACGTCAACCTGCTGGCCGCGAACCTCACCACCCAGGTCCGCAACATCGCCGAAGTCACCACCGCGGTGGCGCGCGGCGACCTGTCGCGCAAGATCACCGTCGACGTGAAGGGCGAAATCCTCGAGCTCAAAAACACCATCAACACCATGGTGGACCAGCTCAATGCGTTCGCCGGCGAAGTCACGCGCGTTGCACGCGAGGTCGGCACCGAAGGCGAACTCGGCGGCCAGGCCCAGGTGCCCGGCGTCGCCGGCACCTGGAAGGATCTCACCGACACCGTCAACTTCATGGCGGCGAACCTGACCGAGCAGGTCCGCGGCATCGTCAAGGTGGTGACCGCGGTCGCCAACGGCGACCTCAAGCAGAACCTCACCGTGAAATCGAAGGGCGAGGTCGCCGCACTCGCCGACACCATCAACAACATGACCGAGACGCTCGCGACCTTCGCCGACCAGGTGACGTCGGTGGCGCGCGAGGTCGGTGTCGAGGGCCGGCTGGGCGGTCAGGCCGACGTGCCCGGCGCCGCCGGCACCTGGAAGGACCTCACCGGCAACGTCAATTTGCTGGCGGCCAACCTCACCTCGCAGGTGCGCGCGATCGCGGAAGTGGCGACCGCCGTGACCAAGGGCGACCTGACGCGGTCGATCCAGGTCGACGCCCGCGGCGAGGTCGCGGAGCTGAAAGACAACATCAACACGATGATCACCAACCTCCGTCTCACGACGGACGTGAACACCGAGCAGGATTGGCTGAAGACCAATCTGGCGAAATTCACCAACATGCTTCAGGGCCAGCGCGACCTCACCACTGTCGGTCGCCTGCTGCTGACCGAATTGTCGCCGCTGGTGAACGCGCATACCGGCGTGATCTATCAGGTCGAGAACGAAGACAATCCGCGGCTCCTGCTGCTTGCCTCCTATGCCGGCGACGGCGTCTATCCGTATCCGCGCGTGCTGCCATTCGGCGACGGCCTGATCGGCCAATGCGCGCTCGACCGGCGCCCGCGCGTAATTGCGGACATTCCGCCCGACGTGGTGCCGATCAATTCGGCGCTGCTTCGCGTCGCGCCGAAGAACCTCGTGGTGCTGCCGGTGCTGTTCGAAGGCCAGGTCAAGGCGGTCATCGAGCTCGCCTCGCTCACCTCCTTCACGACCTCGCAGATGACCTTCCTGGAGCAGCTCACGGACTCGATCGGCATCGTGCTCAACTCGATCGAAGCGACAATGCAGACCGAAGGCCTGCTCAAGCAGTCGCAGCAGCTCGCCGGCGAACTCCAGACCCAGCAGCGCGAATTGCAGCAGACCAATGACCAGCTCGAACAGAAGGCGCAGCAGCTCGCCGAGCGCAACGTCGAAGTCGAGCGCAAGAACCAGGAGATCGAGCAGGCCCGCCGCGCACTGGAGGAAAAGGCGACCGAGCTCGCGCTGACCTCGAAGTATAAGTCCGAATTCCTGGCCAATATGAGCCACGAGCTGCGCACGCCGCTGAACTCGATCCTGATCCTCGGCCAGCAGCTCACCGACAATCCGGACGGCAATCTTACCGGCAAGCAGGTCGAATTCGCCCGCACCATCCACGGCGCCGGCACCGACCTACTCAATCTCATCAGCGACATTCTCGATCTCTCCAAGATCGAGTCCGGTACGGTGACGGTCGACGCCGAGGAAATCCTGACCGCGAACCTGCTCGAGACGGTCGGGCGGCCGTTCCGTCACGAGGCGGAGAACCGCAATTTGTCGTTCAAGATCGACGTCGATCCGAATCTCGCACGCAGCCTCGTCACCGATTCCAAGCGCCTGCAGCAGGTTTTGAAGAACCTGCTCTCCAACGCCTTCAAGTTCACCGCCGAGGGCGAAGTGCGCCTGAAGGTCGCCGCCGCGGTCGGCGGCTGGGGCACGGATCATCCCGTACTGAACTCGGCGCCGGCCGTGATCGCATTCGAAGTGTCCGATACCGGCATCGGCATTCCCCTGGAGAAGCAGAAGCTGATCTTCGAGGCGTTCCAGCAAGCGGATGCCGGCACCAGCCGCAAATATGGCGGCACCGGCCTCGGCCTTGCGATCAGCCGCGAGCTCGCAAGCCTGCTCGGCGGCGAGATCCACCTGCGCAGCTTGCCGGGCAAAGGCTCGTGCTTCACGCTTTACCTGCCGCTGAAATATTCCGGCCCGACGCTCGCGCCCCGCGCGACGCCCCAACAAAGCCAGCCGCCGGCGCTGCAGCCCGCTACAGCCGAACCGCAGCGCGTCATCGAGCAGCTTCCCGACGACCGGCTCAACCTCGAACCCGGCGACAGTATCCTCCTGATCGTCGAGGACGACCCGCACTACGCACGCGTGCTGGTCGACCTCGCGCGCGACAAGGGATTCAAGGTGCTGGTCGCCGCACGCGGCGCGGAGGCGCTGGAGCTAGCAAAGCAGTACCAGCCGAGGGCCGTGTCGCTCGACGTATTCCTGCCGGATATGCTCGGCTGGACCGTGTTGAGCCAGCTCAAGCACAATCCGCTGACCCGCCACATCCCCGTGCAGATCATCACGCTCGACGAGGACCGCCAGCATGCGCTGGCGCGCGGCGCCTTCTCCTTCGTCAACAAACCGACGACGACCGAGGGCGTCTCGGCCGCGCTGACCCAGATCAAGGAATATGCGCGGCCGCGGCGCAAGCGGCTGCTGATCGTCGAGGACAACGAGGCCGAGCAGCTCTCGATCCGCGAGCTCCTGCATCACGACGACATCGAGATCGTGACGACCGGCACCGGTGCCGACGCGCTCTCGATGCTGCGTGAGACCCCCTGTGATTGCGTCGTGCTCGACCTGCGCCTGCCCGACATGACCGGCTTCGAGGTGCTGGACCAGATCCGCAACGACGAGGCGCTCTCGAACGTTCCGGTCGTCGTCTTCACCGGCCGCGAGCTGTCGGCCGAGGAAGATGCGGAGCTCCACACCATGGCGCGAAGCATCGTGGTCAAGGGCGTGGAATCGCCGGAGCGCCTGCTTGACGAGACCGCGCTGTTCCTGCATCGCGTGATCACGGAGTTGCCGGTCGAGAAGCAGCGCATGCTCGAGAAGCTGAACAGTTCCGACGAAGACCTGATCGGCAAGACAGCCCTGCTCGTCGACGACGACGCCCGCAACATCTTCGCGCTGTCGAGCGTGCTGGAGCGGCGCGGCATGAAGGTGCTGACGGCCACGACCGGCAACGAGGCGGTGACCTTGGTCGAATCCAACCCGGAGATCGCCATCGTGCTGATGGACATCATGATGCCGCAGATGGATGGCTATCAGACCATCGGCGTCATTCGTGAAAATCCGACCTTCGCCCGTCTTCCGATCATCGCGTTGACGGCCAAGGCCATGAAGGGCGACCGCGAGAAGTGCCTCGAGGCCGGCGCGTCCGACTACCTCGCCAAACCCGTCAACACCGATCAATTGCTGCTTGCAATCCGCATGTGGCTGCACCGCTGAGTTGGATGCCCGTATGGACCACGAAAAGGTCAACATCCTCCTCGTCGACGACCAGCCGGCCAAGCTGCTCGCCTATGAGGTGATCCTGAAGGATCTCGGCCAGAACCTCGTGATCGCCTCGTCCGGTCGCGAGGCTCTCGAGGTGCTGCTCAAGACCGAGATCGCGGTGATCCTGGTCGACGTCTGCATGCCCGAGCTCGACGGCTTCGAGCTCGCCGCGATGATCCGTGAGCACCCGCGCTTCCAGAAGACCGCGATGATCTTCATCTCGGCCATTCAAGTCAGCGACATCGACCGCCTGCGCGGCTACGAGATGGGCGCCGTCGACTACGTCCCGGTCCCCGTCGTGCCGGAGGTGCTGCGCGCCAAGGTCAAGGTGTTTGCGGAGCTCTATCGCAAGACGCGCGAACTCGAACGACTGAACCAGGATCTCGAGGACCGCGTGCGCGCACGCACCGCCGAGCTGGAGAATTCCACTGCAAAGCTGCGCGAGAGCGAAGAGCGGCGCAGTATGGCGATCGCCGCCGGCAAGATGGGTTCCTGGGACTGGGACTGGATCACCGGCGACTGGATGTGGGACGAGGGACAGTACCGCATCTTTGGTGTTGGCCCGGAGAGCTTCGCGGTGAATCCGGCCAACGTTCAGGCGCTGTTGCATCCGGATGACGTCGATCAGTTGCGCAAGGCGATCGCCGAATTCAACAAGGGCACACGCTCCTATGAAACGGAGTTCCGCATCGTGCGGCCCGACGGCGATGTGCGCTGGTGTGTCGGCACGGCCGCCGCCACGGTTGACGATAGCGGTCGGGTCATGCGCGTCAGCGGCGTGACGGTGGACATCACCGAACGCAAGCGCGCCGAGGAACGGCAGACTCTCCTGGCGCGGGAAGTCGATCATCGCGCCAAGAATGCGCTGGCGCTGGCGCAATCGATTGTGCGCCTCACCCGCGCCGACGAGGTCAAAGCCTATGTCAGCGCCGTCGAGGGACGCATCAATGCACTGGCGCGCGTGCATACGATCCTGTCGCTGTCGAGCTGGCAGGGCGCAGAACTCTCGAAGCTGATCGACGAGGAGCTTGCGCCCTATTCCCTCGGCGGCCAGATCAAATTGGCGGGGTCCGAAGTTCAGTTGCTGCCGGCGACCGCCCAGACGCTGGCGCTGGCGCTGCACGAGCTTTTCACCAACTCGGCGAAGTATGGCGCGCTCTCGACGCGGACGGGACGGCTCGCGATCGACTGGCAGGTCGAGGACGAGCTGCTCACGCTGACGTGGGAGGAATCCGGCGGCCCGCTTGTCATGACGCCGAAATCCCGCGGCTTTGGTACGCGGAGCCTGCTTGCGAGCGTCGAGTCCCAGCTCGGCGGGCAGGCGCGATTCGATTGGCGCGCCGAGGGTCTGTTGTGCCGGCTCGAGGTGCCGTTGGTCCGCAAGACTGCCGCGACGACTGCGCCCGGAAACTTCGAAGCCGCGAGCTCCGCCGAATTGCAGCGCGCGTCCGGTTAACCGGAGGCCGCACTCTTCCTGCGCTGCGTCGTTTGCGGTTCGCGCGCGACCCGCCCTTCGAGCCAGGCTTCCGTTTGGGCGAGATCGCGCAGCGCCTTGGCATAGCGGCGCGCCGCGCTTCGCTCCGCGCCGCGGGGCAGTTTGCGCGCTTTGCGGAGGATGTCCGCAGCGGCGTTGCGATAAGCCAGAGAGCGATAGAGAAAGACCACCTTACCCATATCGAATGTTCCCGTGTTGCAGGGTCATTCTCGCCCACCCGGCATGAACGTCGGATGAAGCGGGCGATAACGATTCCTTCATGCGGGTGGAACCGGCGCGTGTCGCAGGCGTTTCATGCGGGATTGGGATAGAGTTCCATGCGCGCGAAGAAGTCGTCGGACCTGATCTCTCCCAGCGGGCTCGTCAAGCTGATGACGCACGCGATGATGGGCGCAGCCCTCGGGCTCGCTTTCAGCCTCTTGCTCGTGCTGTCCAATCCCGGCGTCGCCAATTTGCTGAGTCACGGCGGAAGGCAGGCCGTTGTCGTTTTCGCCCTCACATTGGTGACGACGTTCGCGATCGGCGCAACACTGACCGGGGTCGTATTCATCCTCGAAGAGGACAAGCAATCTTGAAGGATGCGTGCTTTACCGGAACTTCCTTGTTCGGAACTCCTGCGACCAATGGCAGTTGGCTGCCTGCGTCAATTCAACTCAGGGAGTTCCCGCATATGAAGACCACCAAGCTCGCTCTTGCCGTGATGTTGGCAACCGGCCTCGCCGCCGCACCGTTCGCCGTGCAGGCCAAGTCGCACAAGGCAAAACACGGATCCTCGATGTCATCGTCGCAGACCACCACGGGCGCCAACACCAAGTCTTCCAAGGGTGCTGATCCCTCCGGTCAGGGCGGCTCCGGCCCCGGCTCCGACCAGGGCGGCACCATGACGAACAACAAGGGCGGCATGAGCAACACCAAGTAGGTGTTCCCCGAAATCATGAAGGCCCCGCGATCGCGGGGCCTTTTGCTTTGGTGTTCAAACGAACTTTTTCTCGGGCCGCTTCGTCGACATGCGGTATCGACGAGCCCCGCACGCGCGTTACGCCAAGGCTCAGCTACGATGGCTGCCCAGGATGTCAGGGTGGACGCCCGCAGGATCTGATTTCACCAGATGATCGAGCCGTGCCCGCTTGCGGGCGATCAAGAGCTGGGCCGCGGCGTCGTCGAGCCCCTCGCGTTGCAGCTGCCGGATGGCAGAGCCCAGTTCGAGAATCTCGGCGCGCAGCTTTAGAATCCGGTACACATCCGGGTCTTCCCCCACCGTGCGCTCCCAAAGCTCTCAGCGGCGCGCGACCACGCGCAGAGGACTACCTGCTGCCTTCGCGGAACGAAGGCGCATCCTATCGCGGACATTCGGCAGGACATCGCCGCCACCTGCAGCCTTCCATTCGCCGATCAGCAGATTGATTTTCCGGCGCAGATCCATCTGCGCCAGGGCCTTCTCCGTGCAGTCGCGATCGCGCTCGACGAGTTCGCGGACGGACACCTCGATATCGGCCATTTCCAACCTCAAGGCGCTGATTTTACGTCGAATTTCATTAATTCTATTGTCCATGACTTGTTAGAACAAAATAAGAACATATAGTCAAGTCACGATTTCAGAAGGGAGAAGCGATATGCAGGTTCAGGGTAGATACGACGCCAAAGCTTTCCTCACCGAGCAGATGACGCGGGCGCAGGGCCTCCGGCTGAAACGGCTGAGCGAAGAGGCGTATCAACCCGCGCAATATGCGCGGGATCTGTCCTCCAGCGAGGCAGCGCGGCGCATTCAGGTGCTGGAAGCGGAGATCGAGCTGGCGGATTCGTTCTAGGCTAGGCCGCGTATCCGGGACGTTGCTTGCGCTTTCGGAACTATGCCTGTCTCGGATTGTTTTCCCAGGCCAAGGGAGAACATGCATGGCACGCAAGGCAAAGAAGCGCCGCTACTCGCGCAGCTCCGGCAGCGATGTCGAAGGCGAGATGAAGCGCTACAAGAAGGGGACCGCGAAAAGCGGACTTGGCGGTCGAGGCGGACGCGTGAAGAGCCGCAAGCAGGCGATCGCGATCGGCCTGTCGAAAGCGCGCAAGAAGGGCAAGAAGGTCCCGAAGAAAGCAGCGAAACGGAAGTCGTCCAAGAAGACGTCAAAGAAGACATCTCGGAAAACATCCAAGAAGACTTCGAAGAAGAGTTCGAAGAAAACGTCGAAGCGCAAATCTTCCAAACGGTCGCGCTGACCTCCGTCAGATCATGCTGCCCGGCATGAAGCAGCGGATCGACACGCCGAACGCGGTCTTCACCGGCCACACCATGGTGCGGCCGGCCCGGTTCGGCTCGGTGATCACGGCTTCGTCCGGTACCTCGACCCATTCGCCGTCGAGCCGCACGCGATAATGTCCATTGTGCGAGTCCCAATCGGGATCGGCGACGGCAAACCCGTCCGCATCCGAGCAGCACGGACCGAGATGGCTGCGCAGGCCGTCGAACCACGGCTTAAGAGGTGAGTCCGCGTAGCGGCCGTCGTCACGCCCGAGAGCGTTTCCGCCCCACAGCACGAACGGCGCCACGAGCAGCGCAGCCGTCAGCGAGAGCTTCAATCGATCCATGTCGGCACCGATCAAATACGAATTGCCGGCCGGCTCAGCGGCGGCAAGTTCGAAGTTCCACGCTTGCAATCGTCGGCGGCTTCATTGCCGCCGAGTCCATACGAGATCCGTAATTGTGATGAACGAACACGGCTTTTTCGGACGAACCGGGTCATCCTCCCTGCCGTTAACGAGAATGTTATCGGCGGGCATCCGAAATCCTGAAGGCGAACAGGAAAGGCGGCCCGTAGGCCGCCTTTTTGGAGTTGCGCCGATCGACGTTCGACTTATGCGAGCGGCACCGCCACGAACCGGGTCGCCTGCGCGCTTCTGACCTGCAGCAGCACGCTGCGCTTGCCGGACGATTTCGCCTGCGCCAGCTCCGAACGGACATCGCCGATATTGGCGACGGCCTTGCCCCCCACATTGAGGATGACGTCGCCGGTCTGGATGCCGCGCTGCGCGGCCGGCCCTTGCGGATCGACTTCGGTGACGACGACGCCCTTTTGGCCGGCGCCCTGGACGTCCCCGGCCGGAGCCAGGCTGAGGCCGAGACGCGGCGGCATGCCGGCATCTGGCTGCGACTTGCCCTCGTCGGCTCTAGCCTGCCGCTCGTTCGGCAACTCGCCGAGCGCCAGTGTCACCGTCTTGTTGTCGCCCTTGTGGACGACATCGAGCTTCACGGACGTGCCTGGCGCCAGGGTGGCGATGGTGCGGGCGAGATCGCGGGAATCCTTGATCGCGGTGCCATTGACGGCGGTGATGACGTCGCCCGCCTCGATGCCCGCCTTCGCTGCCGGGCTGCCGTCCTGCGGATTGTCGACGATCGCGCCGCGCGCCTCCTTGAGGCCGAGGCTGTCGGCGATATCCGACGTCACCGGCTGCACCTGCACGCCGAGCCAGCCGCGTGTGACCGCGCCCTTGTCCTTCAACTGTGCGACGACGAGCTTTGCGGTCGAGGCCGGAATGTCGAAGCCGATGCCGACCGAGCCGCCGGAGGGCGAGAAGATCGCAGTGTTCACGCCGATCACGTTGCCATTCATGTCGAAGGCCGGGCCGCCGGAGTTACCCTTGTTGATCGGCGCGTCGATCTGGATGAAGTCGTCATAGGGACCGTTGCCGATGTCGCGACCGCTGGCCGAGACGATCCCGGCGGTCACGGTGCCACCGAGGCCGAAGGGATTGCCGACCGCGACCACCCAGTCGCCGATACGCGGCTTCTGGTCGGAGAATTTGACGAACGGAAAATCCTTCTTTCCCTCGACCTTGATCAGCGCGAGGTCCGTCTTCGGATCGGTGCCGACCACTTTCGCGCTGTAGATCGCGCCGTCGTCCATCGTCACTTGCACCGACTCGGCGTGATCGACGACGTGGTTGTTGGTCACGGCGTAGCCGTCCGCTGAGATGAAGAAGCCGGAGCCCTCACCCGTGATCATCTGGCGGTGCTGGCGCGGCATGCCTTCCATGCCACCCGGGCCGCGGAAGCCGAATTGCCGTGAGAACTGGTCGAACGGCGATGCTTCGTCCGAATCCATCCGGTTCTGTTGCAGCATCGCGCTCTTGTCGTTGTCCTGGTCGATCCTGACCCGGACCGAGATGACGGCGGGTTTGACCTTGCTGACGAGGTCGCCGAAGCCCGGCGGTGTCGCGGCGCTCTCCGCGGCCTGGGCGGGCGCAATGAAGGAGTTCGCGCCGAACGGCGAAGAGCCGGGGGCAGTCGCCAGCACGGCCAGGCCAAGCGCGGCCACGGTGCCGAGCAGCGCGAGCCGGCGCGGTCTCAGGATCTTGCGGGACGCGGTGGTGTCGGAATTGACGTGATCGTTCATGTCGATATGTCCATGTTGGGTAAGTCGCCTTGGACCCAACATGGTGGTCGCCACCTTACAGCGTCCCGTCCACGCGATTAAATCTTGGCAAAGTAGCCGGGGCCGGCGACACGGCCAAAAGTCGAGACTGCACGTTTGATGCAGCTCAACGCGGGCGCTGCGCACCGTGAAAGACTGCAGCTACCGGATGATGTCCATCGGAGGCGGTCATGTACAAAGACATTCTCGTCCACATCCCTACCGAGCGGCCGATGCGCCCGGTGATCGATGGCTCGATCTCACTCGCAGCGGGCCTCAACGCCCATCTCGATGCAGTCGCGGTTGGCTATGTGGCAACCAGCGCGGCCTACGTGATGGAGGGCGGCGCCGCGGTGGCGGCGGTGTTCGAGATGGAGCGCGAAAGCGCAGTGGAGCGGGCCGAGGCGGCGCTCGCGGTGTTCAAGAGCGAAGCGATGAACGCCGGCATTTCCTACACATGCCACCCACTCGGAGCGATGCCGGGGGATGCGGTCGGGTTGCTTGGCGAGATGGCGCGGCTGCACGATCTCAGCATCGTGCTCCAGCCGGATCCGGCGCAAGGCTCACTCGACAACGATGTGCCCCGCGAGATCCTGTTCCAGGCGGGCGGGCCGGTGCTTTTCCTGCCCTACACCTTCCATGGAGCGTTCAAGGCGAAACGAATCGGCATCTGTTGGGATGGCAGCCGCCTCGCCGCGCGCGCCATGCGCGACGCCGCACCATTCCTGGCTCGCGCCGAGGAGATCGTGATCATTGCGATCAACGAAACAGATATGGTTCCCGACGAAGTCTCGACGCGCAATCTGGCAAGGCATCTCGGCCGGCGCGGACTGTCGACCCGCACCGTCAACCTGTCGGCGGCGCGCTCCGACATTCAGCCGACCATGCTGTCGCTGGCAGCCGATGAGAACCTCGATCTTCTGGTCATGGGCGGCTACGGCCATTCGCGATTGCAGGAGCGGTTCCTCGGCGGTGTCACCCGCGCCATGCTGGAAGCCATGACCGTTCCGACGCTGATGTCGCATTAATCGAGGGACGACCAGGTCGGGCCGGTCACAAGACCTGTCGTTCGGGCCGACAACCGCGTCCTTGAGCGGTGCCGGCGTCGGCAAGTTCGGGTCATATTCGAACAGGTTGGCCCGTCACGCCGCGGCGGGCCTCTCCCACGCCGAGGCCTCGACGCCGTCCTCGTCGTGTTGCGCATTGCACGCGTCGAAATGCGCCTTGAGTTCGACTTCGGCGAGATATTCGAAATGTTCGGCCTGGCCGAGCAGTTCCCAACTCTGGAGCGGCCGGTAGGCGGCCTGCTGACGACAGAGGGACGCTAGCGCGCGATAGCGACGTACGTTGTCCATGAGACCCTCCCTCGCATTCACAGAGCTTATTGCCCTTATTTGCGTCAGGGCGATGGCGGTTGTGCAAAAGATTTGCTGCGCCCGCCGCGCGCTTGACCCGCTTCTAGGCAAACGCGTGTTGCGCCGAAAGTTCCAATCAGCGCGGACTCAATATGTCTGGTGGAAAGTGGCAGGCCCTGGCACAGCCCATTCGGGTACCGGCTCGCTCCGCCTGTATCCCATAGCCTACCGGATGAGCGCGGGCTCACCGGTCCGGATCGTCTGCGCCGCACTATGTTGCAGCTCCGGAACCCTGCCGGCTTCCGCAGCAGCGCGGATGGCGGCGATGTTGCCGGCATAGTCTGCGCTGCTCTTGCCGCGAAACACGGCGGAGCCCGCCACAAGCGTATCGGCACCCGCAGCGGCCACGGCAGCGGCATTGTCGCGCGTGATGCCGCCGTCAACCTCGAGCCGGATGGGCCGGTCGCCGATCATGCTTCGAATACGCCCGATCTTCTCGAGCTGGGACTCCAGGAAGGACTGGCCGCCAAAGCCCGGATTGACCGTCATCACCAGGACGAGATCGAGACGATCGAGCACATATTCGATCGCGCTTTCGGGAGTGGCGGGACACAGGCTGACACCGGCTTTCTTACCGAGCGCGCGGATGGCCTGGAGCGAGCGATCGAGATGCGGACCGGCTTCGGCATGCACCGTGATGACATCCGCGCCGGCCTTCGCGAACGCCTCGAGATAGGGATCGGCCGGCGCGATCATGAGATGCACGTCGAATATTTTCTTCGTCAGCGGCCGGATCGCCTTGATGACGTCCGCGCCATAACTGATGTTCGGAACGAAATGCCCATCCATGACGTCGCAATGAATCCAGTCGGCACCCGCAGCGTCGATCGCCGCGATCTCCTCGCCGAGGCGGGCGAAATCCGCAGCCAGGATCGACGGCGCGATGAGGATTTCTCTGGTCATGGCTTCGCACTCCCCTGCGCGTCCGCAACGCCGCTAAACACGCGGCTCGCCAGGACGTCCATGGCATCGATCGTTTCGAGGTCGGCGATCTCGAGCATGCGATCGAGATCGGATACCAGGCGATCGGCCTGCCGCAGGCGGATGCGGTCGACGGCATTGCGGATCGAGCGTGCATTCGAAAAGAACGGCTGGGTCCGGCGTAGCGCAATGTATTTCTCGAAAGCTTCGCGCGCCGCCGCCGAGAGGCGATAACCCCGTTCCTTCAGCATCAATTCGGCGATGACAAGCAGCTCGGCTTCCGCATAGTCCGGAAAGTCGATGTGATGGGCGATGCGCGAGCGGAAGCCGGGATTGGAGGCGAAGAAGCTGGTCATTCGCTCGCCATAGCCGGCAAGGATGACGACGAGGTCCTCGCGCTGGTTCTCCATCACCTGGAGCAGTATCTCGATCGCCTCCTGGCCGTAGTCGCGCTCGTTGTCGGGACGGTGCAGATAATAGGCCTCGTCGATGAACAGCACGCCGCCCATCGCCTTCTTCAGGATCTCCTTGGTCTTCGGCGCGGTGTGGCCGATATACTGGCCGACGAGATCGTCGCGCGTCACCGAGATCACCTGCCCGCGCCGCACGAAGCCGAGGCCGTGCAGGATCTTTGCCATGCGGAGCGCAACGGTCGTCTTGCCGGTGCCGGGATTTCCGGTGAACGACATGTGCAGCGTCGGCGGCGACGAAGCCAGTCCCGCACGCTGCCGGATACGTTCGATCAGCAAGAGCGACGCGATCTGGCGCACGCGGTTCTTCACCGGCTTCAATCCGATCAGCTCCTGCTCGAGCTGTTGCAGCGTGCCGGTGATTCCAGCCGCTTCGGCCTCCTTGCGGAGATCGAAACTGGTCTCGCCGGGCTCAGTGGTCATGGCGTGGGGAACATCCAGCATCGGCACCTCGAAGAAAAGGGCTTCGCCGCGGGGGAGCGGCGAAGCAGTGGTCCGCCAAGGAAACGGAGCAGGGAGTGCTCCGCGCGGAGGAGAATGAGTTAGGTTGGCGCGTGCGCGGGCTGCCGACGCACGGTGGTGTAGCGGATCGCGCGTCCGCCCACCTCCTGCCGCACCAGCTCGAACTCGGCCTCCTGCGGCGGGCGGTTGACGATGAACGAGATCCGCACCGACTCCCAGCCGTGGCTGGAGTCGAAGCCGCTGAGACGGATGTAACGGTCGCCATACACTCTGCGGCATTCGGCGAGCTCCATCATCACGCCGGCGGCGTCCTGGAGATCGAACATTGGCAGGCCCCACATCTCCCAATAGGTGTTGCGGGGATGCGGATCGTCGGTGAACTCGATGTTCACCGCCCAACCGTTGGTCAGGCAATACTGCACCTGCTTGGTGATCTGGTCGTCGGTCAGATCTGGAAGGAACGAGAAGCAGCCTTGGGTCAGCTTCATGTCAAATCTCCTCAAACGGTTTCGAGCGCGGTCGGCACGAAGTCCGGCGTGTCGGTGGATTCATAATTGAAGGAGACGTCCTTCCAGACCTCGAGTGCGGCTTTCAGGGGCGTGCAGGTCTCGGCCGCCCTGGCCAGGATCTCCGGACCTTCGTGGACATAGTCGCGGCCCTCGTTGCGGGCGAGGATCATCGCTTCCAGCGCCACGCGGTTGGCGATCGCGCCGGCCGCGATGCCCATGGGATGGCCGATGGTACCGCCGCCGAACTGCAGCACGACGTCCTCGCCGAGCAGGTCGAGCAGCTGGTGCATCTGGCCGGCATGGATGCCGCCGGAGGCGACCGGCATCATCTTGTTCAGGCTCGCCCAGGACTGGTCGAAGAACAGACCGTGTTCGAGTTTGGTCGGGTTGAAGTCCTCGCGGCAAACATCATAATAGCCGCGCGTAGTGTTCGGATCACCTTCGAGCTTGCCGACCACCGTGCCGGCATGGATGTGGTCGACGCCGGCAAGCCGCATCCACTTGGCGATGACACGGAACGACACGCCGTGGCTCTTCTGCCGCGTGTAGGTCGAGTGACCGGCGCGATGCAGATGCAGGATCATGTCGTTGCGACGCGCCCATTTCGCCATCGACTGGATCGCGGTGTAGCCGATCACGAGGTCGATCATGACGATGCACGACCCGAGCTCCTTCGCGAACTCGGCGCGCTCGTACATGTCCTCCATCGTTCCCGCGGTGATGTTCAGGTAGGTGCCCTTCGCCTCGCCGGAGGCCGCCTGCGCGCGGTTCACCGCCTCCATGCAATAGAGGAAGCGGTCGCGCCAGTGCATGAACGGCTGCGAGTTGATGTTCTCGTCATCCTTGGTGAAGTCGAGCCCGCCCTTCAGCGCCTCGTAGACCACGCGGCCGTAATTGCGGCCCGAAAGCCCGAGCTTGGGCTTGACGGTGGCGCCGAGCAGCGGCCTGCCGAACTTGTCGAGCCGCTCGCGCTCGACCACGATGCCGGTTGCCGGTCCCTGGAACGTCTTCACATAAGCGACGGGGAAGCGCATGTCTTCCAGACGCAGCGCTTTCAACGGCTTGAAGCCGAACACGTTGCCGATGATCGAGGCCGAGAGGTTGGCGATCGAGCCCGGCTCGAACAGGTCGAGGTCATAGGCGATGTAGGCGAAATACGAGCCCGGCGTGCCCGGCACCGGATCGACGCGATAGCATTTTGCGCGATACTTCTCCGCGGCGGTCAGGCGATCGGTCCACACCACCGTCCAGGTCGCCGTCGAGGATTCGCCGGCGACAGCGGCCGACGCCTCGATCGGATCGACGCCCTCTTGCGGCGTGACGCGGAACAGCGCGATGACATCGGTGTCCTTTGGCACATAGTCAGGCTCCCAATAGCCCATGCGCTTGTATTCCATCACGCCCGATCGATATCTTTCCTTGCCGCGGACGGTTCCTGCGTGTGCGTTCATAGCTCTCTCCTGCTCTTCTCTCTCTGAATGATTAGGCTGCGACAGGGTCGCGGGCGTCGACGCTCGGATCGAGTTCTCCGGCGCGGTAGCGCCGCGCCATCTCGCTCAAGGGAACGACCTTGATCCGGCTGGCGTGTCCTGCGGTCCCGAACTGCTCGAAGCGCTCGCGGCAGAGCTCGCGCATCGCATCCATCGCGGGCTTGAGGAATTTGCGTGGATCGAACTCCGAGCGCGTTTGCGCCGCAACTTTGCGGAACACCGCGGTCATCGCCAGTCGGCAGTCGGTATCGATATTGACCTTGCGCACGCCGCTCTTGATGCCGCGGACGATCTCCTCGACCGGCACGCCCCAGGTCTGCGGCATCTCGCCGCCGAACTGGTTGAACATGTCCTGAAGCGGCTGCGGCACCGAGGAAGAGCCGTGCATCACGAGATGCGTGTTCGGCAGCCGGCGATGAATCTCCTCGACCACCCGCATGGCCAGAATGTCGCCGTCCGGCTTGCGGCTGAACTTGTAGGCGCCGTGCGAGGTGCCCATCGCGATCGCGAGCGCATCGACCTTGGTGGCGCGGACGAAGTCGACCGCCTGGTCGGGATCCGTCAGCAACTGATCATGGCTGACCGTGCCTTCGACGCCGTGGCCATCCTCCTGCTCGCCGCCGCCATGTTCGAGCGAGCCGAGCACGCCGAGTTCGCCTTCGACGGAGGCGCCGACCCAATGCGCGAGATCGACGACGCGGCTGGTGATCGCGACATTGTACTCGTAATCGGCCGCGGTCTTGGCGTCGGCCTTGAGCGAGCCGTCCATCATCACGGAGGTGAAGCCATGCGCGATGGCGGAGGCGCAGGTCGCCTCGTCATTACCGTGGTCCTGGTGCATGCAGAGCGGGATGTCCGGATAGGTCCGCTCCAGCGCGTCGATCATGTGCGAGAGCATGAGGTCGCCGGCATAGCTGCGCGCGCCGCGCGAAGCCTGGATGATGACGGGCGCATCGACCTCGGCCGCCGCCTGCATGATCGCGATACCCTGCTCCATGTTATTGATGTTGAACGCCGGCACCGCGTAACCGTGACTGGCGGCGTGGTCGAGCAGTTGGCGAAGGGTGATACGGGCCACGACAATTCCTCCTGTTATTGCTTGCCTGTGCGGGCCATCGCCCGCCGGGCGGCTTCCGCAACGCTTTGTGGCGTGATGCCGAATTCGCGGTAGAGCACCGGGGCCGGCGCTGAAGCACCGAAGCCGCGCATGCCGACGAATTCGCCCTCGGTGCCGATCCAGCGATGCCAATCGCCGGCGACTGCCGCCTCGATGCCCACCCGGGGCACAGTGCCGAGCACGGCAGCGCGGTAGTCCTCCGGCTGCTCCTCGAACAACGCGAAGCAGGGTGCGGAGACCACGGCCGCGCGGATATGCTCGGTGGCAAGCAGGCGAGCCGCTTCCAGCGCAGTCGAGACTTCCGAACCTGTTGCAATGAGCGTCACGTCTCGGCCGCCGTCCGGCGAAACAATCAGATAGGCGCCGCGTGCGACGCGGTTTCTTCCACGGACATCGCTGCGGAAGGTCGGCAGGGCCTGACGGGACAGGCACAGCACGGAGGGACGATTTTCAGCTTGGAGCGCGCAGTCCCAGGCTTCCAGCGTCTCAACCGCGTCGGCCGGCCGGAACACAAGCAGGTTCGGAATGACGCGAAGCGCTGCGAGATGCTCGACTGGTTGATGCGTGGGGCCGTCCTCACCGAGACCAATGGAGTCATGGGTCATCACATGAATGACGCGGATCCGCATCAACGCCGCAAGGCGGATCGCCGGCCGGCTGTAATCAGAGAAGGCGAGGAAGGTGCCGCCATAGGGAATGAAGCCGCCGTGCAGCGCGAGGCCGTTCATCGCGGCCGCCATGCCGTGCTCGCGGATACCATAATGGATGTAATCGCCGGCGAACGCGTCGCGCTTGACCGGGGTCTGCGCCTTGGCATGCGTCAGGTTCGAATGCGTGAGGTCCGCCGAGCCGCCGACAAATCCGGGAATCGTCCCTGCGATGCCGTCGAGCACCTGTTGCGACGCCTGCCGCGTCGCAAGCTTCGGACGCTCGGTGGCAAAGCGTTCGCGCAATTTCGCCGAGGCTTGGGCATAGGCGTTCGGCAGGGCAACCGTCTTGCCCTCGACAAACAGATCGCGCTGCTCGGGCGTCGCGCATTCATAGCGATCGAGCCAGGCGAGACGCGCGACCTGCCCGCGCTGCCCGATCATCCGCCATGCTTTCAGGATCGGGATTGGCACCACGAAGGGCTGATAGTCCCAGCCGAGCGCTCGCCGCGCCGCTGCCGCCTGCTCGGTGCCGAGCGGCGCGCCATGCGCCTTCTCGGTGCCCTGACGATCCGGCGCGCCATAGCCGATGATGGTGCGGCAGGCGATCAATGACGGTCTTGTGCTCTCACGCTCCTCGGCGATCGCCTGCGCAACTGCTTCGGGATCGTGCCCGTCGACACGGCGAACCGACCAGCCGGAGGCAGCGAAGCGCGCGAGCTGGTCGTCGGAGGTCGCGAGCGAGGTCGGGCCGTCGATCGAGATGCCATTGTCGTCGAACAGCACGATCAGGCGGCCCAGCCCGAGATGGCCGGCGAGCGAGATCGCTTCCTGGCTGATGCCTTCCATCAGGCAGCCGTCGCCGGCGATCACATACGTAAAGTGGTCGACGAGGCCATCGCCATGCCGCGCATTGGCCATGCGCTCGGCGAGGGCCATGCCCACCGCGGTCGCAATCCCCTGCCCCAGCGGACCGGTCGTCGTCTCGACGCCCGGCGTGTGGCCATATTCCGGATGCCCCGGCGTCTTCGAGCCCCATTGCCGGAACGCCTTGATGTCATCGAGGCTGAGGTCGCCGCCGGTGAGATGGAGCAATGCATAGAGCAGCATCGAGCCATGGCCCGCCGACAGCACGAAGCGGTCGCGGTCCGGCCAATTGGGGTGAGCCGAGTCGAATTTCAGGAAGCGCGAGAACAGCACGGTCGCGACATCGGCCATGCCCATGGGCAGGCCGGGATGGCCGGACTGCGAGGTCTCGATGGCATCGACCGCGAGAAAGCGGACGGAATTGGCGAGATCGTTGTGCGTGACCGCCGTGAGGTCGGCGTCGGCGTGGACGGAGATGTTCATCGGATCCTCCCCTCGTTCACTTCAGGTTTCGCTTGCGCTCGATCAGCTGCATGATCAGCGGCGTCAGGATGAGCTGCATGGCGAGATCGAGCTTCGCGCCGGGGCAGACGATCGAATTGGCGCGGGACATCCAGCTTTGCGGCAGCATCGAGAGCAGATAGGGGAAGTCGATGCCGCGCGGATTCTTGAAGCGAATCACGACCATCGATTCATCCGGCGTCGGGATCCAGCGCGCGATGAATGGATTGGAGGTGTCCACCGTGGGCACGCGCTGGAAGTTGATGTCGGTTTCGGAAAATTGCGGGCAGATGTAGTGGATGTAGTCGGGCATCCGCCGCAGAACGGTGTCGGTGACGGCCTCGGTCGAATAGCCTCGCGCACTGCGGTCGCGATGCAGCTTCTGGATCCATTCGAGATTGATGACGGGCACGACGCCGATCTTGAGGTCGGCATAGCGCGCGACGTTGACCTTGTCGGTGACGACCGCGCCGTGCAGGCCTTCGTAGAACAGCAGATCGGAGCTCTCCGGCAGTCGTTTCCATTCGGTAAAGGTGCCGGGTGCGGCACCATGCAGCGCGGATTCCTCGGCATCGTGGACGTAGTGCCGCGTCATCGCTGTGCCGCTCTCGCCATAATCGCGGAACGCCCGCTCCAGCTCCTCGAACAGGTTGGTCTCGGGGCTGAAATGGCTGAAATGCCTGTTGCCGCGATCGGCCTCCTTCGCCATCTGCGTGCGCATTTCCGCGCGATCGTAGCGATGGAAGGCGTCGCCTTCGATGTAGGCGGCGTTGACCTTCTCGCGGAAGAAGATCTGCTCAAAGGTCTTCTTGACCGACGTGGTGCCGGCGCCGGAAGAGCCGGTGATGGAGATGATCGGATACTTCCTGGACATAGGATGCCTCGCTCACAGCCGGAAGAAGCCGCGCCGCGCGAACAGCGGTGCGGAGACGCTGGCGACCAGCAAGGGATCGCAATGCAGCTCCTCGACACGCTGCACCTCGTTGCTCGAGCCCATGATCAGCGGCACGCGCTGGTGCAGGCTCTGCGCCGAGAGTTCGAGGATGCGCTCGCGCCCGGTCGAAGCCGAGCCGCCGGCCTGCTCGATGATGTAAGCCATCGGGTGCGCCTCGTAGACGAGGCGCAGGCGGCCGTCGCCATAACCGGGCCGTGCATCGGAGGGATAGAGGAACACGCCACCGCGGGTGAGGATGCGATAGGCCTCGGCAACCAGCGAGCCGACCCAGCGCATGTTGAAATTGTGATTGGCCTGCCCTTCCACACCGGCGAGGCATTCGTCGACGAAGGCGCGCACCGGCTGTTCCCAATGCCGGCGGTTCGAGGCGTTGATCGCGAACTCCTCGCAGGTCTCGGAGATCTGCACGGCGCTGCGGGCGAGACGGAAGCAACCGGACTTGCGGTCAAGCGTGAAGATGTCGACACCCTCGCCAAGCGTCAGCACCAGCGAGGTCTGCGGACCATAGGTGACGAACCCCGCCGCGAGCTGCGCCGAGCCGCGCTGATGGAAGGCGAGCGTGAGATCATCGGGCGCGGGCAGGATCGAGAAGATCGTGCCCACGGTCATGTTGATGTCGATGTTGGAGGAGCCGTCGAGCGGATCGATCGCGACGCAGATCTTCGCCGCGCGGTCGCCGATCTGAGGTTCGCGCATCTCCTCTGATGCCAGTGCCGCGATCGGCAGCTTGCCGAGGCAGCGGCGCAGGATCGCGTCGGCCTGCACGTCGAGATCGCGCTGGACGTCACCGTCGCTGTTACGGCCGGTGGTCAGGCCCGATGCGTCCGCAAGGTCTCCCGTCGCGATGAGATCGGCGATCTCGATCGCGGCTGCCGCGATGGCGTCGACCGCGGCCGCCACGGCCAGCGCATGCGGCGCCGTCTCGGAATACCGCTGAAGGTGGTCGTCCAGCCTGAGTTGCCCGGTCATCTGCGTCCATCCCCTTGCTGGTGCCGTATCCAGTTCCCTCCCCGCTGGAGGTCCGGTGCGGTCAGTGCCAACAACGATGAGATTGACAGGGGCGGCTTAATAAGGAAAATTTCTATTCATAATGAGTGCCAAAGAATTATCTTATAATGCCTCAGCACAGCTCCGGCATCTGACGATCCGGCAGCTTCGCTCGCTCGCGGCGCTCGCGGCCAAGGGCAGCGTCACGGCCGCATCGACCCAACTCGGCCTGACGCAGCCGGCCGTGACCCAGCAACTGCGCCAGCTTCAGGATCTCGCCGGACTGCCGCTGCTGCAGCGGACCGGCGACGGCATGCTGCTGACGGAGGCGGGCAAGGAGGTGCTTACCCTCGCCGAGCGGGTCGAAGCCGCAATCGCCGACTGCCAGGGCGCGCTCGACCTGCTTGCGGGGCGGACCGGCGGCACGGTGCATCTCGGCGCTGTCTCGACTGCAAAGTATTTCGTGCCGCACGCGATCGCGGCATTCTCGAAGCGGTATCCGAAGATCGAGCTCAAGCTCACGGTCGGCAATCGCGAGGAGATCCGCGAGGCCATGCACGGCTACGATCTCGATTTCGCGGTGATGGGTCGGCCACCGGCCGATGTCAGCGTCGACGTCCGTCAGCTCGGGCGCAATCCGCACATCATCGTCGCGCGCAAGGGGCACTGGCTGGAGAAGGATTCCGGCCTCAACCTGACCGACCTCGTGCACGAGACCTTCCTCACCCGCGAGCCCGGCTCGGGCACGCGGACACTGATGGAAGGCATGTTCCAGAGGTCGGATCTCGAGCCGATCATCGGCATGGAGATGAGCAGCAACGAGACCATCAAGCAGGCTGTCATCGCCGGGCTCGGCATCGCCTTCATCTCGGCCCACACCGTGGCGCACGAGCTCACCGAGGGCCGGCTGATCGTGCTCGACGTCGCGGGCCTGCCGATCGTGCGGCAATGGTACGTGATCCGCCGCAGCGACAAGGTGCTGTTGCCACCGGCGCAGGCGATGTTCGATTTCTTGGGATCGGAGGGGTCGAACTATCTTCCCGAATTGCCCGAACTCGGCGCGCGATAGCCCGTCGAATTTCAGCCCATCAGCTTCATCGCGACCGTGGCCGCGAGAATGACGATGATCTGGAGCAGGCGCTCGGTCGTGAAGATGCGGTTAAAGGTGGTCATCGCTTGCCCCGGCCGAATTGGGATGTCTCGGTCGGGACGTTGCTAGCACAGGCGGGCGTCGAGAGAACTCCGTAATCGCCCCGTGGTCTCCGTACGCGACCCGACGACCGGCCCCTCGGCGGGCCTGCCCAAGCCCGCGCCGATGGTTAACGATCAGGCCGCACGCGTCGCGGCGTAGTCCATCCGCGCGGCAAAATAGGCTTCCAGCTCCAGCAGCGCCCGCGCTTCCCAATCCTTCGCCTGCTCGAGCAGCGACCAGCTCTGGCCCGGACGGAATGCAGCGGTCTGGCGATAGAGCGACGCGATACCGCGGTAGCGGCGCACGTTCTCCAAGATGGCGTGACCGGTGATTTGGCCGTTCATGTCCGAAAACTCCCTCGTCATTCCCGGGGGAGAAATTGCGGCCAAATCTTTTTCGAAAAGTTAGCGCCGCACAGCAAGCGTGCGAATGGTTTCCGGACTGTTGCCTGCGCGCAACGTGCGCGACCGCGCAAGGCCGATCTATTGCGAATTCGTTGCCGCGCTCTCGCTCCGCGGCTTCAACCCGCCGCGGCTGATGATCGCCATCGTCGCACGGCAGAGATCGGCAAGGCCGATCACCAGCACGGCGAGCAGGCAGAACAGCTTGATGGAATCGGCATGCGCGCTGGTCAGCGAATTGAACTCGAAGAAGGGCGGCATGAACGCCCACCACACCAGCGGAATTGTAAGCACCGCGGCGAACGCCGCCGCCGGCGCGCCCGCGACAATGCCGAGCACGAACAGGCTGGGTAGGAACGCCGCGAAATAAAGTTTTGCGCCGAGCGCAACACAGACGCCCTGGAGCGCAGCCGACATCGCGACAACGACGAATCCAAGCAGAAACGCCTGCCACGACCATGGTCGTACCCGCGGTACGCCAACCAGCCCCGCACGCCTCATCAGCCTCCCCCTGCCGCCCGTTAACCAGGCTCGCTTGCGACCAAAGTACTACAGCGGCAGGGAAACTGCGAGGTGGAAATTGCCGGCCGGACGGCCTTGGTAAACGGGCCGAATCGCGCAATCTGGACCACCGCGGCCGCTACTCGGTGGCCGCATAGATCAGCCCTGCGACGGGCAACGCGAGGCCAATGGCCGATGCGAGCGTCCAGCCGCCTTGCGCAAACGCCCAGGCGCCGACCGCCGAGCCCGCCGCGCCCGCCGTGAAGAACGTCGCCATGTAGAGGCCGTTGAGGCGGCTGCGGTGCTCATGCCCCAGCGCGAAGATCGCGCGGAAGCCGAGCACGACGTTGCCCTGCACGCCGATGTCGATCGCGATCGCGGCCACGACCAGGCAGGCGAGGTTCAGCACCGATCCGGCCGCGCCGACATGCGTGATCAGGAAGCCCACGGCCGCGAGCAGCAGCGCGACCAGTGTTGCCATGCGGCTGTGGCCGCGATCGGCAAGCCGCCCCGCGATCGGCGCCGCGAACACGCCGGCGACACCGGCGAGCGCGAACAGCGCGATGCCGCTCTGGGTGAAGCCGAACTCGCTCGCGAGCAGCAGCGGCGTCACGGTCCAGAACAGGCTGAAGGCGCCGAACAGGCTGGCCTGGTACAGCGCGCGGCGGCGCAGCAGCGGCGTGGTCCGCGCCAGATGCGGCATCGACAGCAGCAACTCGCCGTAATGCATCCGCGCGACCGGCTTACGCTTCGGCAGCGTCATCCAGAGCACGGCTGCGAGCACAATCATCAGCGCGGCCGAAGAGAAGAACACCGCGTGCCACGACAGCATCGCCGTGACGAAACTCGACACCGGCCGCGCCAGCATGATGCCGAGCATCAGGCCGGTCGAGACGTTGCCGACGACGCGGCCGCGAATGGCTGCCGGCGCCAGATGCGCCGCATAGGGAATGATGATCTGCACCGCGACCGAGCCGAGCCCGATGAACAGCGCGGCGATCAGGAAAGGCAGCGCGTGGGACGCGAACCCCGCGGCGAGCAGGGCTGCCGCGCCGAGCGTGATGACGGAGCAGATCAGGGTACGGTTCTCGACGAGGTCGCCGAGCGGCACGATGAAGAGAAGCCCCACGCCGTAGCCGATCTGCGTCATGGTGACGATCAGCCCCGCCGCTTCATGCGACAGGCCGAGCGCGGCGCTGATCGGGGCGATCAGCGGCTGGGCGTAATAGATGTTGGCGGCGACCATGCCACAGGCCGCGGCAAGCACGAAGGTCAGGAGCTGCGACACCGCATCCGGATCCGGCGCGGTCTCGATCGTGGCATTCATCGTCATTCACACAGTCTCCGAACTATAGGAAACGCTTGTTCCCTAATATGACAAAAAATTCAGGCGAGCAGCTTCATCGCGACAGCGACCAGGCGCTTGCCGTCGAGCGAAAGGCGCGCCTTGCCGACCACGCGCAGACCCTGCGTGATGCAGATCATCAGCCGCGCGGTGTCGTCCGCGGCGACATGGCGGGGTATAGAGCCGTCGGCCTGCCCCTCGCGAATGAGGCCGGCGATGAAGCCTTCGTTGGTTTCCAGCCGCGCGCTGACGAGGGCGGCGACCACCGGATCGACCGCGGACAATTCGACGGCGCTGCCGACCACGAGGCAGCCGCGCCGCCCCTCGCTGCCCTGGGAATGCTCTACATACGACAGCAGCATGTTGCGCAGCCGCTCGCGGCCATTGGCGCCTTTCGCCGCCGCGCTACGCGTCTGCTCCTGGCGCAGAGCCACGTAGCGCTCGAAGGCGGCGAGAAACACCGCATGCTTGTCGCGAAATGCCTTGTAAACGCTGCCGGTCGCCAGCCGCATCGCCGTGGTGAGATCGCCGATCGAGGTGGCATGGTAGCCGCGCTCGGAAAACACGCGGACGGCCCTGTCGAGCGCGGTGTCCATGTCGAACTCCCGGGGACGGCCGGGCGGACGGGCAATCGGCTGGGATTTGCGGGCGGTCTTTTGCATTGCGGAATAATAGGGAATGATTGTTTCCGAATAAAGACACTTGGTTGTGATGAGATCACGGATCAAACTGATGGCTCAGGCGTCGTCCTGGCGAAGGCCAGGACCCATTATCCAGGGAGGGGTTTGGCGGACATTCGTTCGGTGGGATTGATACCGCGTCAAATCGCTTGACCTCGCGGTATGGGTCCTGGCCTTCGCCAGGACGACATTTGAGATTGTTGCGCCTGACTGCCGCGACATGGCCAATTCCGAGCGAAGCACGGGATAGCATCGCCTCTAAGCGGCGGCGGACTGACAGGGGGCGACACAGGAAGTCCCGTAGCCCGGATGGAGCGCAAGCGTAATCCGGGAAGGTGCGAACGCCGCGCGAGCGGCCCCGGGTATCGCTACGCTCACCCGGGCTACAGGAGATCACCCCGTCGTTCGCACCGGCGTT
Source organism: Bradyrhizobium sp. JR4.3 (assembly GCF_040547695.1). Taxonomy (NCBI): domain Bacteria; kingdom Pseudomonadati; phylum Pseudomonadota; class Alphaproteobacteria; order Hyphomicrobiales; family Nitrobacteraceae; genus Bradyrhizobium; species Bradyrhizobium sp. JR4.3. The sequence continues at coordinate 220,230 of NZ_JBEPQF010000007.1, forward strand.
CCATCCGCCATCATGGTCACGCCCTTCCGTTCGACAATCATCCCGTAGGCCTGCGGCTGACGGTGAACGTCGAAATTGAAGGTGGTGCGCTTGTAGGAGTTGCAGAGATCGAGATCGCAGCGGGCGAGCGCGATCTCGTCGCTCTTGGTCGTGCATCGCGCGATGATCTCGCCGGAGGGCGCGATGACGCAGCTTCCGCCGATGTGGTCGACGCCCTCCTCGACACCCGCTTTGGCGACGCCGACCACGAAGGTGCCGTTCTGGTACGCGCCGGCCTGCATCACCAGATGATTGTGAAACAGCGAGAGATCGTCATGCTCGGGCGCGGGCGGATTGTGCACCGGCGTGTTGTAGCCGATCATCACCATCTCGACGCCCTGCAGGCCCATCACCCGATAGGTCTCGCTCCAGCGGCGGTCATTGCAGATCGCCATCCCCATCACGCCGCCAAAGGCCTCGGTCACGCCAAAACCATCGCCGGGCTCGAAATAGCGTTTTTCCAGATGCTGGAATTCGCGCCAGGGCTCGTGCTCGGCATGCCCGGGCAGATGAACCTTGCGATACCTCGCGACGATGGCGCCGCTCTTCTCGACCAGGATCGAGGTGTTGTAGCGCCTGACCATTCCGGCCTCGACCGTCAGCTCGGCATAGCCAAGATAAAATCCGATGCCGATCTCGCGCGCGAGATCGAACAGGCCTCTCGTCTCCGGCCCCGGCATCTCCCGCTCGAAGAAGCTGTCGATCTCGGCCTGATCCTCGAAATACCAACGCGGAAAGAACGTGGTCAGCGCGAGTTCGGGATAGACGATCAGGTCGCAACCGTTTGCGTGCGCCTGGCGCATCAAGGCCATCAGGCGCGCCACGACCGCGGTTCTGGTCTCGGTCCGCGCCACAGGGCCAAGCTGGCCGGCCGCAACAGTTACAAATCTCGCCACGAATCTTTCCCTCGTCCGCTTCCCGGGTCAGGTCGCGGCAGAGCCTATCGCGCGATGCGCCGCGCGCACAGCCCCGCTGTCCGGCACGGTGCCCAACCGAGAGGCAGCCCGACCGTTCCGCGGGAAGCGCCGAGGATGAATTGGGATTGATCGCATCCACGTCGCGCGCAAACACCCTCACAGGGCGCCACTCACCATTCTGCGGCGACGGGCTCGTTGAAGAACTGACTGCGCGCCACCATGCGCGACGGCTGGCGGCGCCGATGCCGCTCCGCGACGCGCTTGTTCGGAGAGGCCGCCTTGGCCTGCCTGGGCTCCGCGGCGGGCTGCGCCGCCATGGCAAATGCCTGGCGCGTACCGTCCGGCGCGACTGGCGCCGCCGCGTCTGACGTTGACGCCACAGTTTTGGTCAACGGAATCTGTCGCACGTTGGTGTCGAAGACGATCTTCTCCGGCCAGGTCTGTGCAGAATGAATTCGGGCGATCGAGAGGTCCGGTCCGGTTTCGGCGGCGGCGCTTACGGGGCCGGCGAGGTAGTAGTCAGCGAGGTACAGGAGGGCGAGCAGAGCGCCGCCGGTGAAGACGAAATAGCGGATGAGCGGCATGGGTCCCTCGATCGCCTCGTTGTCGAGGCCCCTGCAGCAACGGGAAAAAGTGGCAATCGTTCCGGTGCGCCGTCGAGCAATCGCGCGAGACGCTCAGCCGCCCACTGGCATTCCGCTTGCTGCACGGCAGTCAAATCCCTCAGACCCGCAGTGGGTCTGTCTCATCGTGAGGCGATCATGCACCCGACGTCCCGTTTCGAAGCGACCATGCCGACACAGCTCCATGCATTGATCTCCGACCTGCGCTGGCGCCTGCGAATGATCGACGCCGACATTCTGGAGGAAGAGCGGAAGGCTGGAATCTGCGATCCCCAGAACGTCGCCTATCCCATGCTCGCGCACAACCTGCGGGCTCGACGCGAGAATATCCGGGTGAGCGTCGCCATTCTCGAACGCCGGCTTGAAAAGCAATCGACCGAGTGGCCGCGCGCGGCCTGATGCGGCGACGGGCCGAGCTCCAGACGCACGCTAACACGAAGGAACTCCCGTTGCCGATCTGCAACGGTTCCCGTCCGTCTGAAGCCGGACAAAAGAAACTCCCATTGCGGCCACGAACCCCTCTCACAACGCCGTGAGACGAGCAGGGGAACGACGATGCGTGCGCAACGAGTCTGGGTGGTGAACGGGGCTGCCAGCGTCGAGCAGTTGCAGACCAGATTGGACGATCTGAACAAGCGGCTCGGTCAACTCGAGACCCAGCACCCCGAGAGCTGGAAAGTCGAAGAGCTCAGATCGAGCGCCCTCAGCCTGTCGCGCGAAATCGACGATATCCGCTGCGCCGAGGCGACGGCCGCACTGAGCGAGCTGCTGCGGAAATAGCCGCGGTTCGCGATTCGCCCGTCGCGCAAGGAACCAACGCCGCCTCCCCGCCATTGCCATGCCGAGCATGGAGCAAGATCATGACCAGGCACCTGACGCGGGCCGATCTCGTGCGCGGCGTGGCCGGCGCGGTATCCACGCTGGTCCTGTGCGCGACGATGGCCTTCACCATCGCGCGCCACTTCGCGCTGTAGAGCATTTGGGCTGTGAGGTATTTGCGATGACGTCCGACCCCGAGGAATCGGTCAGGCTGCAAGGCTACGGCGAGATGACGTTGCGCACAGCCGTCGCGACGCTGATGGCGCTCGCACCAGGCGAACGATCCGACGCAGCGATCTTCCGCGTCCGCGATGGCGTGCGGCTCGCATCGAGCGAGGTCGCAGAGCTAGCGTCGGAATGGGGCATCACGCCAACGCCGGAGATCAGGTCGCCGAACCTCGTCCCGGAGCAACATTGGACACACGTCGTTCGCGGCATGGTGCGCGAGGCGCCGCTGCCGGCGCTGATGGTGGCGTTCATGATCGGCGTGCTGGTGGCGCGGCGGTAGTCCTCTGACCTAGCTTACAACGCCGAGTCATTGATATCGGCAAATGCCGAGCCATGCCGCTCACACAAGCCGCCCTGCCCGGCCAAATCGGCCGTGGACCCGCCCCGAAAATCGTTGCAAGAAGGCGCTCCCGGGCGCCGGCGGCCGGTCCGCCAAGCCTTTGGGAACGAGCCTTTAGGAAAACGTCGACTTTTGGAAGATTGGTCGGAGTGGCAGGATTCGAACCTGCGACCCCTGCGTCCCGAACGCAGTGCTCTACCGGGCTGAGCCACACTCCGACAAGAGGCCGGCTTATAGCGTCGGGTTTGGCGCACCGCAAGCGGCCGAGCTGAGGAATCTTATCCCTGTGAAAACGGGTCTTGAAACGCTGATTTTACCGGCCGGCGAGGCTGGCGCGGAGGCTGCCGCCCGGACATTGGCCGCCGGCGGGCTGGTCGCGTTCCCGACCGAAACGGTCTACGGGCTCGGGGCGGATGCCGGAAATGCCGGCGCGATCGCCCATCTTTACGCCGCCAAGGGGCGGCCGGCCTTCAATCCGCTGATCGCGCATGTCGCCGACCTCGCGGCCGCGCGCAGGATCGGGCGATTCGACGCCTGCGCCTCGCGCCTTGCGGAGGCGTTCTGGCCGGGGCCGCTGACGCTGGTGGTGCCGAAGACGGAAAACTGCCCGGTGGCCGAGCTTGCCACTGCGGGCCTCGACACGGTCGCGATCCGCATTCCGGCCCATCCGGTGGCGCAGGCGATCCTGCGCGCCTTTGGCGGGGCTGTGGTGGCGCCGTCTGCCAATCTCTCCGGCCACGTCTCGCCGACGCTGGCAGCTCATGTCGAGGGCGACCTTGCGGGCCGGATCGACCTGATCGTCGACGGCGGGCCTGTTACGGTCGGCGTCGAATCGACCATCGTCGGCTGCTTTGCGGCGCCGATGCTGCTGCGGCCCGGCGGCCTGTCACGCGAGCGGATCGAGGCCGTGCTCGGCGCACCGCTGGCGCGACTGCCGGCGGAGGCCGACAGCGACGACAGCCAGCCGCTGGCGCCGGGCATGCTGGCCTCGCATTACGCGCCGCGCGCCCATGTGCGGCTCAATGCGCAGGACGTCGCGCCGGGCGAAGCGCTGCTGGCGTTCGGCCCCGCGCGCCTGCCTGGCCTGGAGGCCGCTGCCGCGGTCATGAATTTGTCGCCCAGCGGTGATCTCGATGAAGCCGCCGCCAATCTGTTCGGCTATCTTCGCGCCCTCGATGAGAGGCGCCCGCGGGCGATCGCGGTGATGACGATCCCCGAGGAGGATCTAGGCGAAGCGATCAACGACCGGCTGCGCCGGGCGGCCGTGGCGAGATAAGAGCGAAGCAAGAGACAAGACAATGAACATTAATCATTCCGCCACCCCTCCGCTTGCGCCCGAGCTGATCGAACAATTCCGCAAGATCGTCGGCGAGAGGCACGCCATCACCGATGCGGCCGACATCGAGGCCTATGTCACCGAGGAGCGCAATCTGTTCCACGGCCGCTCGCCGCTGGTGCTGCGCCCAGGCTCGACCGCGGAGGTCGCCGCGATCTGCAAGCTCGCTTCGGAGCACAAGATCGCGCTGGTGCCGCAGGGCGGCAACACCGGGCTCGTCGGCGGCCAGACCCCGCACAATGGCGAGGTGGTGGTGTCGCTGCGGCGGCTCGACAAGATCCGCGAGATCGACACCGCCTCCAACACCATGACCTGCGAGGCCGGCGTGGTGCTGCAGATCGCGCAGCAGAAGGCCGCGGACGTGGACCGGCTGTTTCCGCTTTCGCTGGGCGCGGAAGGGAGCTGCACCATCGGCGGCAATCTCTCGACCAATGCCGGCGGCACGGCCGCGCTCGCCTATGGCGTCGCGCGCGAGATGGCGCTGGGGCTCGAGGTGGTGCTGGCGGACGGGCGCGTGCTCGGCGTGCTCTCGAAGCTGAAGAAGGACAACACCGGCTACAATCTGCACAACCTCTTCATTGGCGCCGAAGGCACGCTCGGCATCATCACCGCGGCGACGCTGAAGCTGTTTCCGAAGCCTCGGTCGATCGAGACCGCCTTCGTCGGGCTGAAGTCGCCGGACGCCGCGCTGAAACTGCTGGCGATCGCGCAAAGCGAGGCCGCCAATGCGCTGACGAGTTTCGAGCTGCTGTCGGAGATGGCAGTCGATTTCTCGATCCGCCACGGCATCGACGTGCGCGATCCGCTGGCGCAAAAGCATGCCTGGTACGTTCTGATGGAATTGTCGTCCCCCGGCGATGACGCCCGCACGCCGCTGGAAACGATCCTCGGCCGCGCCATGGAGGACGAGATTGTCGACGACGCGGTGATCGCGGCCAATCTCACCCAGCGCGCCGGCTTCTGGAAGCTGCGCGACGAGATGTCGTCGGCGCAGAAGCCGGAGGGCGGCTCGATCAAGCACGACATTTCCGTGCCGGTGGCCACCGTGCCCGCCTTCATCGCCGAAGCCAATGAAGCCGTGGTGAAGCTGATCCCCGGCGCGCGGCCGGTGCCGTTCGGCCATCTCGGCGACGGCAATCTGCACTACAATGTCAGCCAGCCCATCGGCGCCAACACCGCGAACTATTTGGCGCGCTGGCACCAGATGAACGCGGTCGTGTTCGCCATCGTGCTGCGCATGGGCGGCTCGATCTCGGCGGAGCACGGTATCGGCGTGCTCAAGCGCGACGAGCTTCCCGATGTGAAGGACAAGACTGCAATCGAGCTGATGCGGTCCATCAAGGCGATGCTCGATCCGCTTGGAATCATGAACCCGGGAAAAGTGCTGTGAGTGCGCTCACGATCGATGCGATCACCGAGGCCGATGTCGAGCCCGTGGTCACGCTGTGGCAGCGCTGCGGCCTGACGCGGCCGTGGAACGATCCGCATGCGGACATCGCGCTGGCGCGGCGGCGCGACAATTCCACCGTCCTGCTCGGCCGCGACGGCGGCGCCATCGTCGCCACCGTGATGGTCGGCCATGACGGCCATCGCGGCTGGGTCTATTACGTCGCGGTCGATCCGGATAGCCAGAAACGTGGTTACGGCCGCGTCATCATGGCGGCGGCCGAGGACTGGCTGCGCGCGGCCGGCATCGCAAAGCTCCAGCTCCTGGTCCGGCGCGGCAATGAGCAGGCCAATGCGTTCTACCAGTCGCTGGGTTTCGAGGAATCGACCTCGGTGATGTTTCAGAAGTGGCTCGACGGCCGCACCACAACGCCAAGCAATTGAGATCGAGCCATGACGATTTCCGACCGCGTCCGCATCAAGGACGTCCGCGTGCTCTCGGACGGCTGGACCACGCTGAAGAACACCACGTTCGAGTACCGGCGCGCCAATGGCGAATGGCAGACCCAGCACCGCGAGACCTATGAGCGCGACAACGCCGCCGCCGTGCTGCCGTATAATCTGGCACGCCGTACGGTGATCCTGGTGAAGCAATTCCGCCTGCCGGCCTTCATCCGCGGTTACGACGATCTCCTGATCGAAGCCGCCGCCGGCGTGCTGGACGATGCCTCGCCCGAGGTACGCATCCGCGCCGAAGCGGAGGAAGAAACCGGCTATCGCCTGCACCACGTCCACAAGGTGTTCGAAGCGTTCATGAGTCCCGGCGCCATCACCGAGAAGCTGCATTTCTTTGTCGCCGAGTACGAGCCGGAGATGCGGGTCAGCGATGGTGGCGGCCTTGAACACGAAGGCGAGGACATCGAGGTGCTGGAGCTTGGCATCGACGAGGCGCTGGCGATGATCGCGGACGGGCGCATCATCGACGCCAAGGCGATCATGCTGCTGCAGCATGTGGCGCTGCATGTGTTTCGGTAGGTTGTCTTCCTTCCTTCTCCCCTTGCGGGAGAAGGTGGCGCGAAGCGCCGGATGAGGGGTTTCTCTCCGCGCGCGCATCTCATGCAGTTGAGCACGCGGACGGAGACCCCTCACCCGTCTCGCCGCTTCGCGGCGAGCCACCCTCTCCCGCAAGGGGAGAGGGGAAAAAGCGGGACTCGCTGTATCAGCGCTGCAATTCTGACCTGCATCGCACTGCCCCCCGTTGAGCTCTCCCCCGACTATCTCTAGTCTGTCGCCAACAAGAACCAGGAGACGCGCCCATGTCCGCTTCGCGCGACGACGAATTTGGCTTTGCGCCCGACTATGACGCCCCCGTCCCCTATATGCAGCGCACGCGGGACTATTACGCCGCGATTGGCTACACCACGGCGTATCGCTGGGCCCATTACACCGAGGCGCCGTTCCAGCCGCTGAAGAAGCCGCTGTCGCAATCACGCGTCACTATCATCACGACGGCCGCGCCGTACGACCCCACCAAGGGCGACCAGGGCCCGGGCGCGGCGTATAATGGCGGCGCGAAATTCTACCAGGTCTATGACGGCGACACGGCGAAGCAGCACGACCTTCGCATCTCGCATATCGGCTACGACCGCAAGCACACCACGGCCACCGACAACGGCACCTGGTTTCCGCTGCCGCAGCTTTTGAAGGCGAGCGCTGCGGAGCGCATCGGCGAGGTGGCCCCGCGCTTCTTCGGGGCGCCGACCAACCGCAGCCATCGCGTCACCCTCGACACCGACGCGCCGGAAATTCTGGCGCGCTGCCTTGCCGACAAGGTCGATGTCGCGGTGCTGGTTCCGAACTGTCCCGTCTGCCATCAGACCACGGCGCTGGTGGCGCGGCATCTCGAGGCCAACGGCATTCCGACCGTGATCATGGGCTGCGCCAAGGACATCATCGAGCACGCCGCCGTGCCGCGTTTCCTGTTCTCGGATTTCCCGCTCGGCAATTCCGCCGGCAAGCCGCACGACATCGTCTCGCAGGCGCAGACGCTCGAGCTGGCGCTGAAACTGCTGGAGACCGCGAGCGGCCCGCAGACCACCATGCAGTCGCCGCTGCGCTGGAGCGAGGACGCCTCCTGGAAGCTCGACTACAACAACGTCGCGCAGCTCTCAGCCGAAGAGCTGGCGCGCCGCCGCGCCGAATTCGACAAGCAGAAGGAGATCGCGCGCGGCAATCGCGCCGCCTGACGTCCTCCGACAACCACAACAAAAGGGAGAGCGACGTGACGCGACCGTTCGAGGGCGTGAAGATCCTGGACTTCACGCAAGTGCTGGCAGGCCCCTATGCGAGCTACCAGCTCGCGCTCCTGGGCGCCGACGTCATCAAGGTCGAGCGGCGCGAGGGCGAGGACATGCGCCGCACGCCGCTCAGCCGCGAATGGGCCGAGCGCGGGCTGGCGCCGGCGTTCCAGGCCATCAACGGCAACAAGCGCAGCCTGACGCTCGATCTGCAAAAGCCCGATGCGATCGCGATCGTGAAGAAGCTCGCCGCGCAGGTCGACGTGGTCATGGAGAATTTCCGCCCCGGTGTCATGGACAAGCTCGGCATCGGCTATGAGGCGCTGTCCGCAATCAATCCAAAACTGATCTACTGCGCGGTGTCAGGCTTCGGCCAGACCGGTCCGGATCGGCTGCGCCCCGGCTATGACGGCAAGATGCAGGCGCTGTCCGGCATCATGGCGATCACGGGTCATCCGGAGACTGGGCCAACTCGTGCGGGCTTTGCGGTGTGCGACGTGCTGTCGGGCGCCACGGCTGCCTTTGGCGTGTCGAGCGCGCTGTACCAGCGCGATCGCACCGGCAAGGGCCAACTCATTGACGTCTCCATGCTGGAGGCGACGATGGCGTTCCTGTCGGGACAGATCGCGGACTGGTCGGTCGCCGGCCATCGCCAGCAGCTGTCGGGCAATCAGGCCGTCAGCCGCAGGACCACTGCGAATTTGTTTAGATGCGGCGACGGTCACATCCTGCTCGCCGTCAACAACGAGAAGCAATATCGCGCGCTGATGTCTGCGCTCGGCCGCGAGGATACGCTGTCCGATCCGCGCTTCGCCGACTGGTTCGCGCGCAACGAGAACGAGCCGGCACTACGTGCCATCATCGAAGCGGCGCTCGCGGCCAGGCCGGCGCGCGAATGGGAGACAATCCTGGAGGATGCCGGCGCGCCCTGCGCCAGCATCTGGAAGGTCGAGGAAGTCATCGACCATCCGCAGATCAAGGCGCGCGGCGCAATCCAGGAGCTCGATACGCCCTACGGTCGCCTGCGCTTCGCCGGCAGCGGCTTCAAGCTCGCGCATGGCGGCGGCAGGCTCGACCGCATGGCGCCGGAGCTCGGTGCGGATACGGACGCGGTGCTGGGCGAGCTGGGATTTGACGCGGCGGAGATCGCGGGACTACGGGCGAAAGACATTGTGTAGGGCTGCCGCAAACTCCGCTGCCGTAGGGTGGGCAAAGGCGCAACGCGCCGTGCCCACCACCTATCCGCTTCTTCGGTGCGCAATGGTGGGCACGCTTCGCTTTGCCCACCCTACGGCGCCAGTGTTCAGAACAACGACCCCTGCCCGTCATCCGCCGAGCCGACCGCGGCCTTCCGCACCGTCCGCTTCGGTTTCGCGGCCTCTACCTCCGCCTCCATCTCCTCCGCGCTGATCGGAAGGAGCAACTGGTCGTCGTCATTGGCGACGCGGTTGACGCGGGTGGAGACCGGATGCCAGGCGAATTCGCCGATTTGCGGCGCGGTCATCAGCGGCAACACGGCATCGACGTCATCGCTGCGGCTGTCGAGCCAGCGCTCGAAATCGCGCGGGCTGATGGTGACGGGCACGCGGTCATGCAGCGTGGCGAGATCCTCGCCCGCCGCCGCCGTGACGATCGCGACCGTGTCGAGCTCCTCGCCGTTCGGCCCGACCCAGGTCTCGAACAATGCGGCAAAGCCGAGCGGCGCGCCGTCGACGCGATGGATGAAGAAGGGCTGCTTGCGGCCACCCTCCGCCTTCCATTCGTAATAGCCGTCGGCCGGAATCAGGCCGCGGCGCCGGCGGATCGCGCGTTTGAAGGCGGGCTTCTCCAGCACCGTCTCGGAACGGGCATTGATCAGGAGCGTAAATCCGCGGGGATCCTTGACCCAGCCCGGCAACAGGCCCCAGCGCATCAGGCGAAAATGGCGCGCGCCGTTCTCGGCCAGCACGACCGGAATCGGTTGCGTCGGGGCCACGTTGAACCGGGGCGGGAAGTTCGGCTGCTCAATGTAGCCGAATAGTTGCCGCAAAGCCGCGGGGGCCGAAGTTATGACGAAGCGTCCACACATCCTTGAGGGCCTATATAGGGTCCGTTCAGGTCCTTTTAACCCCGAACGTTAACACTGCGGCAGATGAGCTCAACGGTCTCCCAGCCGGCGCGAATGCATGGACAGACGGCGCCCGAGGCCGTGGCCTGGGCCGAGCGGCTGCGCGTGGCCAACATCAACCCGCGGACCGGGCTTGCCACCGACTATCTCAACCATTTCAATGAAGCCGTGATGCTGCTGGAAATGGTGCCGGACATGCCGGAATGCGCGGAAGATTTTCTGACCTGGTCGCCGCTGTCCTATGCCGAGCATTTCACCGCATCGAATTTCAAGGCCCGGGATCTGGCGATCGAGGCCTATGAGAAGGCTGATCCGAACGTGCGCGCCCAGTTTGACCACCTCACGGACACCATGACCTCGATCCTGTCGGCGGTCGGTTCGGCCATGCGCGAGGTCGAGAAGGACACGACCCGGGTGCGCCTCGCCGAGCAGGCCGCCCAGTGGGTCAGGCCGCTGATCGCGGCCTGCGGCGGCATCATCAATGGCGGCGCTGAAGCCGACGTCGACAATATCATGGCGAACTGAGCTCGAGCAGGTGAAGTCATGGCTGCGATCGTTCAGCCGACCCGTCCCCAGATCGCGGTCAGTGCCGCGATTTTTCGTGACGGCAAGGTGCTTCTGACCCGTCGCGCGCGATCGCCGGCAAAGGGGTTCTATTCGCTGCCCGGCGGCCGGGTCGAGTTCGGCGAATGTCTGCACCAGGCGCTGGCGCGCGAGATCGACGAGGAGACCGGGCTCGATATCGACATCATTGGCCTCGCGGGCTGGCGCGAAGTGCTGCCGGCCGCGGCCGGCGCCGGCCACTACCTGATCATGTCCTTTGCCGCCCGCTGGGTGGCCCGGGAGCCGGTTCTCAACGACGAGCTCGACGACTTCCGCTGGATCGCCCCGCAGGCCCTGGCGAGCCTTGGCGACCTCAAGCTGACCGGCGGGCTGGAAGAGGTCATCCAGTCCGCCGCGCGCCTGATCGAGGCATAGGCAGCACAGCGAACTCCGCCGCACCTCTCCCGCTTGCGGGAGAGGTCGACGCGCGAGAGCGCGGCGGGTGAGGGCTTTTTCCTCTTGGGGGTGCTCGCCTGCGGAGATACCCTCTCCCCGACCCTCCCCCGCAAGCGGGGGAGGGAGCGCACCGCTCGCGCGGCCCGGCGCCTTGCGTCTGTCGCCCCGAGGAGGCATACACCCGGCCGATGTCGATGCGATTTCTGGCCATTTTTGCCCTGATTCTCGCCTGCGCCTCGGTGCCCACGAGGGCTCAGGACGGGGCAGCGCCGTTTGACGGCGATTTGCAGCGGCTGGCGGAGATCCTCGGCGGGCTGCACTATCTGCGCGGCATCTGCGGGTCCAACGAGGGCAACAAATGGCGCAGCGAGATGCAGGCGCTGATCGATGCCGAAACCCCCGCGGGCGAACGCCGCACCCGCATGATCGCCGGCTTCAACCGCGGCTATAACGGTTTTCAGCAGACCTACCGGAGCTGCACGCCGGCCGCGACGGTAGCGATCCGCCGCTACATCGAGGAAGGCGCGAAGATCTCGCGCGATCTCACGGCGCGTTACGCGAACTGAATTACCGCCAATCACATCCAGACCTGTAAATTCCTCATCCTGAGGAGCGCGGAACGCGCGTCTCGAAGGATGAAAGGCCCGGCTGCAGCAGCGGGGCCTCTATGGTTCGAGACGGGTGCTTTGCACGCTCCTCACCATGAGGGTTGGGCATCGGGGAACCCTGTCATCGACTTTGTACACAGCCGTTAACCGTTCCTAAAGAAGTGGCCTAGCGGGCGTTAACCCGCGTGCTACACCTCTCGCACAGCGCATCGCCGTGGATTGCGCCCCAGCCCTGACGAGTTTCATGAGCCATCCAGTGTCCTACGCCCCCGCACGCGCGCCGCTGCCCGATCACGAGCAGAAACAGGCCGCACTGAGCTATCTCAACGAGGCCTGGGCCGAAGCGCGCCATGACGGCGTCGACGGCGACTGCCTGGCGCAGGCGAGCCTGTTCGCGGCCCTTGCCGAGCTCGTCGGCACCTATGGCGAGGACGCGGTGGCGAAGTTCGTCGAAGGCTTTCCCGGCCGCATCCGCAACGGCGAATTCTCGGTCGACATCTCCCGACAGTAAGTCTTTCTTCAGGCAGTAAGCCTTGCCGAAAACGCCCCCGCCACGCGGGCGGGCCAGTTTCCGCTGCCGTCGGGAATGCGCTCCCCAGCCCATTACGGCTCGATCTTGAGCGTCGCTTTCATGTTGGGATGATAGCGGCAGTAATAATCCACCGTGCCTGCCTTCTTCAGAACCAACGTCCCCGATTTTTTCGCTGGCAAGTTCACGTCGAAATCGCCGTTCCTGGCCGTCGCGGTGTGGGCGAAGACGTCCTTGTTGATCCATTCAATGGTGTCGCCGACCTTGGCCGAAGCGTCTTTCGGCGACACTTCGAGATTCTCCATCGTGATCTCTATGGTCGCAGCGTGCGCCGGGACGGCCAACGCCACGAGCAGGACCGCTGACGCGATCGCAGACAATCGTCCCGGCATCATCGCCTCCCTATTTCAGCTCCGCCGCGATGTGCTCGGCGTGCTGCTGATGGCCCTGGAAAATTTTCAGGCCGGTCTGCAGCAGGCTCTTCAGTTCGGCATTGCTGGCGGACGGAATGAGCTGGGTTTCCAGCGCGCCATTGACGGTTTTGTGGTAGGCGACCTCGTTTGCGACGTAGGCCTTGTCGAAGGCCGCACCGCTCAGCTTGTCCAATTCGGCGAGCTTCTCGCTCGCCTGCTTCGACAGCGCCTTGCTGGTGTCGTTGTCTTCAGGCGTGACGTTCAGCTTCTTGACCAGCGCGAGCGCCTGCTTGTTGACGGCCTCGTGGTCGCGCAGCATGTCGTCGGCAAACACCTTCACGTCCTTGTTCTTGGCTTTCTTCTGCGCCTGCTTGGCTGCGTTGATGTCGATCACACCCGCGGTGTAGGCGATATGGGCGATCTGCGGATTGGTCAGCTTGTCGGCTGCTCTGGCGCCTTGCAGCAGCGCGGGGCTCGACAACAAAATTGCAGCGGCGATCGCCGTGGTCCAACGAACGAACATGGTTTGACACTCCTGTGGTGCCGGATGTTTTGCCGGCGCGTTGCTTCACAGGCGTTGGATGGAATTTTCGCGCGAACGTTCCCGAAAAATTCAGCCGCCGATGCCGAGCCGCTTCAGCACTGACACGGTCAGCCGCTCGCAGCGCCACCCGGCGAACGGGAACGCATCCATCACCACCGGACCGATCTCCTTCTCGACGTTCTCGCGCAACATGGTGCGCGCACGGTGCAGTCGCGTCTTCACGGTCTCGGGCTTGACGCCGAGCAGCTCGGCGGTCTCCTCGATGTTCATGCCTTCCATCACGCGTGCGACGAAGACCATGCGGAAGACATCCGGCAACTCATCGATGGCGCGCTCGACGACGCGCTGGATTTCACGTTGGGCCATGGTCCTTTCCGGATCGCCTGCGGGAGAAGCGGGAAATTTGATGATCTGCGCCTCGAGCGTCGCTTCGGGCACCGAGCCCAGCTCGACATGCGGCCTGGCGCCTCGCGTCCGGCCAAGCGCCTCGTTGATGGCGATGCGCGACAGCCATGTCGACAGACCGGACTCGCCGCGAAAACCGTCGAGATGGGTGAAGGCGCGGATATAGGTTTCCTGAACGACATCCTCGGCTTCGCTGTCGCTGCGCAGAATTCCGCGCGCCAGACGATAGAGCCTGCGATTGTTGGCCTGCATGATCTCGCGTAACGCGGCCTCGTCACGGCCCCGCGCCCGCTCGACCAGTTCGGCTTCCAATGTCCGGGTTTCTGAAGTCTTAGCGCCGGCGGACAGGCCGGCTGCGGTCCGTGGCATGGCGGTCACCTGCTCGTTTGGCTTCGTTCCGGACATTGGATGCCGCCCCAAGGGAAAGGTTCCCAAGTTTCTGTCCTTCCCCTGGGGGAGAGACCAGGGAATGTCCTAATCCGTCTCGATCGGCAGCGCCGGATCCTTCGCCCACTCCCCCATCGAAGCATCGTACAGCGTCAGCTTGTCATAACCGAGCTGCGTCAGCAGCAGCAGATCGATCGTCGCCGAGATGCCGCCACCGCAATATAGGATGACATTCTTGTCGCAGGTGACGCCTGCCGCGGCGAATTTGGCTTCGGCATCGGCGAGCGTCGTCAGCGTCTTGTCGGCATTGGTGAGAACCGCCGCGGGAACGTTGACGCTGCCGGGAACCCGGCCGGGCCGCCCATAGCGGCTCGGCTCGAGGCCGCGATGAAACTGGGAACCGAGCGCGTTGACGATAACAGTCGCGGGATCGCCGAGCCGTGCCTTCACTGCATTCTTATCGACGAAGAAGCCTGCGCGCGGTATGGCCTTAAAGGTGGTGGCCGGATAGCCCTTCGGCGCACCTGTCTCGACCGGCCGCCCCTCTTCCTTCCATTTGTCGAGGCCACCGTCGAGCACCCGCGCGTCAACGCCGAGCGAGCGCAGCATCCACCAGAACCGCGTCGACCACATCATGGTGCCGATGCTGTAGAGCACGACGGACTTGGACGCATCGAGGCCGTGGCGGCCGAAGGCGGTCTCCAGCTGGGCCACGTCAGGCATCATGAAGAATTGCTGCGCAGAGGCGTCGGAGAACTCGCCTTGCAGGTCGAGAAAATCGGCGCCTGGAATGTGGCCGGCCTCGAACGTCTTGTCGCCGGGCACGGCGCGATAGGGCACGTCGCTGCCCGGCGGCACCGGCTCGTTGTAGGTCGTGCAGTCGTAGAGGCGGAGATTGGGATCGCCGAGTATGGCGGCGAGTTGCTCGGTGGTGATGAGGGGTGTCGGTTGGGACATTCATTCCTCCCTCGGCGTCGTCCTGGCGAAAGCCAGGACCCATTACCACAGGATCAAGTTGTGGCGCGCAAGTGTTGGCCACCAGTCTTCGCACAAGATGCAGTCGGGGTAATGGGTCCTGGCTTTCGCCAGGACGACGCCGGGAGTGCGGAACGCTTGTGCCGCTCCCTACTGTTTCAACGTCTCCAGAAACCGCACCGGCTCACCTTGCGAGGCCGTCACGAGCTCGCCCTGCCACATCACGCGGCGGCCGCGGATGAAGGTGCCGACGGGCCAGCCGGTGACGCGCAACCCGTCATAGGGGGTCCAGCCGGCCTTGGAGGCCACCCATTTGTTGGTGATGGTCTCGCTGCGCTTGAGATCGACGACGGTGAAGTCGGCGTCGTAGCCGGCGGCGATGCGGCCCTTGCAGGCCATATTGTAGAGGCGCGCGGGGCCGGCGCTGGTGAGATCGACGAAACGCGCCAGCGACAACCGACCCGCATTGACGTGATCGAGCATGAGCGGCACCAGCGTCTGCACGCCGGTCATGCCGGAGGGCGAGGCCGGATAGATCTTCTGCTTCTCTTCGAGCGTATGCGGGGCATGATCGGAGCCGAGCACGTCGATGATGCCCTGCTCGATGCCGCGCCAGATCCCGGCGCGATGATCGGCGCCGCGCACCGGCGGATTCATCTGCGCCAGCGTGCCGAGCCGCTCGTAGCATTCGGGCGCCACCAGCGTGAGATGATGCGGCGTCGCCTCGCAGGAGGCGACGTCCTTGTGGTCGCGCAAAAATTCGATCTCTTCCTTGGTCGAGATATGCAGCACGTGGATGCGCTTGCCCGTCTCGTGCGCGAGCTTCACCAGGCGCTGCGTCGCCATCAGCGCCGCGGTCTCGTCGCGCCACACCGGGTGCGAGCGCGTGTCGCCCTCGATACGCAGCGATTTGCGGTCGTTGAGGCGGTACTCGTCCTCGGCGTGGAACGCCGCGCGGCGGCGGATCACCTGGAAGATGCGGCGCAGGCTTTCGTCGTCTTCCACCAAGAGCGCGCCGGTCGAGGAGCCGATGAACACCTTGACGCCTGCGCAACCCGGCGCACGCTCCAGCACCGGCAGATCCTGCACGTTCTCGCGGGTACCGCCGATGAAGAAGGCGAAGTCGCAATGCATGCGGTGATGAGCGCGCTTCACCTTGTCGGTGAAGGTGGCCTCCGTCACGGTCAATGGCGCGGTGTTCGGCATCTCGAACACGGCGGTGACGCCGCCCATCACGGCGCTGCGCGAGCCGGTCTCGAGGTCTTCCTTCTGCTCCAGCCCGGGCTCGCGGAAATGCACCTGCGTGTCCATCACGCCGGGCAGGATGTGCAGGCCCTTGCAGTCGATCACCTCCGCGGCGGAAGCCTGCGACAGGGTGCCGATCTCGGCAATGCGGCCGTTGACGACGCCGATATCGCGGGCTCCCTCGCCGTCCTGGTTGACGACAGTGCCGCCCTTGAGGATCACGTCGAAACGCTGGGTCATGGCTGAAGGCCTCTCTCGTCCCCAAGCGCAGGGCTTGAGGTCTTGTCGTTTTTGCCTTGCGGGCTTACGTTCCGGAGCAACATGTCGCAAGAGATTTTCGTATGAAATCAGCGTTTCTTCCGGACCGGGGCGTGATCAAGGTCGCGGGCGAGGATGCGCGCAACTTCCTCAATGGCCTCGTCACGACCGATGCCGACAAGCTGAAGCCGGGCCTCGGCCGATTCGGCGCGCTGCTGACGCCGCAGGGCAAGATCATCGTGGATTTCCTGATCACGGAGGCGCCTGCCGGCCATGGCGGCGGGTTCCTGATCGATTGCCCGAAGCCGCTTGCCGATGGCCTCGCCACCAAGCTGAAATTCTACAAGCTGCGCGCCAAGGTCACTGTGGAAAACCTGTCCGACGATCTCGGCGTGCTCGCGGCCTGGGACGGCAAGCCCGCGGCCCAGCCCGACCTCGCCTTCGCCGATCCGCGCAATGAAGACCTCGGCACCCGCATCCTGATCCCCGAAGATCTCAAACAGAAGCTGTCCGATCTGATCGGCGCCGAGCTCGTCGACGCCGCCGCATACGAGACCCACCGCATCGCGCTCGGCGTGCCGCGCGGCGGGCTCGATTTCACGTACAGCGATGCGTTCCCGCACGAGACCAACATGGACCGCCTTTCCGGCGTCGATTTCGACAAGGGCTGCTATGTCGGCCAGGAGGTCGTCTCGCGCATGCAGCATCGCGGCACCGCCCGCACCCGCAGCGTCAAGGTACTGCTCGAGGACTCCTCGCCTGAGCCCGGCGTCAGCATTCTCGCCGGCGACAAGCCGGTCGGCACGATGGGCTCGTCGGCGCAGGGCAAGGGTATCGCGCTGGTGCGCATCGACCGCGTCGCCGATGCGCTCGACGCAGGACAGGCGCTGACTGCCGGTGGCCTCGCTGTGAGGCTAGCGGAACCTGAAATCGTCCGCATTCCGACGAAGCAACCCATCGCATGAGCCGTGCTCCACGCTTGCATCCCGACGGAAAGACGCGTTGCCCCTGGCCCGGCGAGGATCCGCTCTACGTCGCCTATCACGACACCGAATGGGGCGTGCCGGAATATGACGACCGCGCGCTCTATGAGAAGCTGATCCTCGACGGTTTCCAGGCCGGCCTGTCCTGGATCACGATCCTGCGCAAGCGCGACAATTTCCGCAAAGCCTTCGACGATTTCCAGCCGGAAAAGATCGCACGCTACAACGAGAAGAAAGTTCACGCGCTGATGAACGATGCCGGCATCGTGCGTAACAAGGCCAAGATCGACGGCACGATATCAAGCGCGAAATCCTATCTCGACATCATGGAGAAGGGCCCCGGCTTCTCGAAATTCCTGTGGGACTTCATGGACGGAAGGCCCAAGGTCAATCATTTCAAGACCACCGCGAGCGTACCGGCCTCGACGCCGCTCTCCACGCAAATCTCCAAGGAGCTGTCCTCGCGCGGCTTCAAATTCGTCGGCCCGACCATCGTCTATGCCTTCATGGAGGCGACCGGCATGGTCAACGATCATCTCGTCGACTGCCATTGTCACGCGAGCTGCGGCAAGACGCAGCGCAAGCCGCGCCTCAAGTCCAAATGACGGCCAGGAAGTCGTCACCCGATGTGGCGTCTCGTGCCTGGCAGCGCATGCTGTCGGGCCGGCGGCTCGATTTGCTCGATCCCTCCCCGCTCGATATCGAGATCGCCGACGTCGCGCATGGGCTGGCGCGTGTCGCCCGCTGGAACGGCCAGACCATCGGCGCACACATCTTCTCGGTCGCGCAGCATACGCTGCTGGTCGAAACCGTGATTCGGCACGAGAACCCGCGCGTGGATCTGCGCGTGCGGCTTGCCGCGCTGCTGCACGATGCGCCCGAATACGTGATCGGCGATATGATATCGCCGTTCAAGGCCGTGCTCGACGGTCATTACAAGGCAGTCGAAAAACGCCTACTCGGCGCCATCCACATCCGCTTTGGCCTGCCGCCGGTGCTGCCGGAGGAGATCACGTTGGCGATCAAGGCCGCCGATCGCGGCGCGGCCTATCTGGAGGCGACGACGCTCGCCGGCTTCAGCGAAAGCGAGTCCAGGCGCCTGTTCGGCCGCGATCCGGGCCTGCCCGACAGCGTCC
This sequence comes from Bradyrhizobium sp. JR4.3, assembly GCF_040547695.1. Classification (NCBI taxonomy): domain Bacteria; kingdom Pseudomonadati; phylum Pseudomonadota; class Alphaproteobacteria; order Hyphomicrobiales; family Nitrobacteraceae; genus Bradyrhizobium; species Bradyrhizobium sp. JR4.3. The sequence continues at coordinate 238,804 of NZ_JBEPQF010000007.1, forward strand.
GGCGCGACTATCTCACCCCCTGGACGGCTGCCCGGGCCGAGAAGCAGTTTCTGGAGCGGTTTGGCGCAGTGTTTGCGTGAACCCTATCCCTTTGTAGGGTGGGCAAAGCGAAGCGTGCCCACCAAACTGGTGGAGATGCGCAGTTGCGAAATGGTGGGCACGGCGCGATGCGCCTTTGCCCACCCTACGGGCGCTCGCTATACTCGCCGCCAAAAAGGTCCGCCATGATCCACGTCTGTTCCCTCGCCGCCCTTCCCGAAACCGTCCGCCTCACCAAGGCCAGCCACGTGCTGACCGTGATGGCCAATGTCGAGCAGGTGGCGCGGCCGGTGTCGGTGCTGCCGGCCAACCATCTCAAGGTATCGATGGACGACATCACCGAGGAGATGGACGGCTTCGTCGCGCCATCGGAAACGCATATCGAGCAGGTGCTGAACTTCGTGCGCAGCTGGGACCGCGACGCGCCGCTGGTGGTGCATTGCTATGCCGGCATCAGCCGCTCCACCGCGAGCGCCTTCGCCGCCGTGTGCGCACTCAATCCGGATCGCGACGAGACCGAGATCGCAAAGAAGATTAGAGCGGCTTCCCCGATCGCCTCGCCGAACCGCCGCATCGTCAGCCTTGCCGACCGTGCGCTGGGACGCAACGGCCGCATGCTGCGCGCACTCGACGAGATGGGACCGGGCGCGATGATGGTCGAGGGCCGCCCCTTTGTGATCGAGCTCGAATGATCGTTGCGCACCACAGCACAGGTGCGCTCCCTCTCCCGCTTGCGGGAGAGGGGTGGGGAGAGGGTATCTCCGCATCGGGACAGTCCCCTAGAGGAGAAAGCCCTCACCCGGCGCTGCGCGCCGACCTCTCCCGCAAGCGGGAGAGGTTACAGCGAGCCCGCGGCGAGACCGGCTCAAACAATTGGCATACCTATCTCATCACTCACGCGATCGCCGTCGCATGAGCGAAAAGCTGCTGACGCCGATCGAGATCGGCCTGACTGCCGCGATCGTCGCGATCGAGAATCATGAACCGCTGATCCTCACCGCGCGCGACAGTGATGGCCTGGCCGGCCTGCCGTTCGGCCCGTTCGATGCGCCGAGCCATCGCACTTTCGAGATCGGCCTGCGGGCCTGGGTCGAGGAACAGACGGGCCTGCGGCTCGGCTATGTCGAACAGCTCTACACGTTCGGCGATCGCGGCCGGCATGCCGAAGCCGGCGACATCGGCGCGCACATGGTGTCGATCGGCTATCTCGCACTGACGCGCGCCATCGGCGGCGAACTCGCAGCCACGAGTGCGAGCTTCGCGCCGTGGTATCGCTTCCTGCCGTGGGAGGACTGGCGCGAGGGGCCGCCCGCGATCATCGCGGACGACATCATCCCGGCATTGACCGAGTGGGCCGAAGAGGAGACGCCGGAGACGACGCGCGCACTGCCGCGCAAGGATCGCGTGCGGTTCTATTTCGGTCTCGACGGCGCGTCCTGGGACGAGGAGCGCGTGCTCGACCGCTACGAGCTCCTGTACGAGGCCGGGCTGGTCGAGGAAGCACGGCGCGACGGTCGCCCTGCGGCATTAGCGCGCAAGGCACTGCCCGCGCTCGGCACATCCATGCGCTTCGACCACCGCCGGATTCTTGCGACAGCGATCGCGCGACTGCGTGCAAAACTGAAGTATCGTCCTGTGGTCTTTGAACTTTTGCCCGCCGAGTTCACACTCACCGAATTGCAGTATACGGTGGAGGCGATCTCCGGCCGACACCTGCACAAACAAAATTTCCGCCGCCTGGTCGAAATGGAAGCCCTGGTCGAACCGACCGGGGTGATGTCGACACAGACGGGCGGACGTCCGGCGGCGCTCTACCGCTTCCGTCGCGACGTGCTCCAGGAGCGGCCCGCGCCGGGCTTGCGCGTACGCTCCCGGCGCTAACCCGAGAAATGCGTGATCGGCCCCTGCCCGCCGATTGCCTGGAGGCTTTATGTCTGACGGCCCGTTCGACGTCTTCGCGCTGATCATTGCGGTCATCGCTTTCATCATCGCGATCAAGGCCTCCAGCCAGGCGGCTGAGCTGCGACGACGGCTGAGCTCGCTCGAAGCGACGTTCCACGCGCAACGGCCCGTGCAGCCGCCGCGGATCCCGGCAGATGTGTGGGCTGAAGCGTCCGCGACGACTTCTGCAGCGCCGCCGCCGCTTGTGCCCCAAGCCGAACCGGGAGCCGAGGCGCCGCCCCCGCCCGTCACGGAGGATGTTTCACCGCCTCCGCTCGAAGCGAGCACCGAGGCCGACGCGCCGCCGCCGCGGCCCGCACCCGCGCCCGCGCCCGGCTTCGAGGAACGGCTCGGCACGCGCTGGGTGGTGTGGATCGGCGGCCTTGCGCTCGCGCTCGGCGGCTTCTTCATGGTGCGCTATTCGATCGAGGCCGGCCTCGTCGGCCCCGGTGTGCGCGTGTTCCTTGGCGGCGTGTTCGCGCTGGCGCTGCTTGGCGCCGGCGAATGGTCACGCCGCAAGGAGAGCATCTCCAACATCGCCGCGCTGCCGATCGCCAACATTCCCGCGATCCTCACCGCGGCCGGCACGGCGGTGGCATTTGCGACCATCTACGCGGCTTACGCGCTCTATGGATTCCTCGTCCCCGCGACCGCCTTCGTGCTGCTCGGCCTCGTCGCGCTCGGCACGCTGGCTGCAGCGCTCTTGCACGGGCCCGCGCTCGCGGGCCTCGGCGTAGTCGGCGCGTTCGTGACGCCGATCCTCGTCTCGAGCGACAAGCCGAACTATTGGGCACTCTACATCTATCTCGCCATCGTCACCGCCGCGAGCTTCGGCCTCGCCCGTATCCGGTTGTGGCGCTGGCTTGCGGTCACCACGATCGCCTTCGCCGTGCTCTGGATCTTTCCGGGGCTCGATACCAGCGACTTGCAGGTCGCGCCGCACGCTTTGCATGTGATCGCAGGCTTCGTTCTTGCCGCTCTTCTCGTCGTCTGCGGCTTCATGTTCGGCCCGACGATCGAGGACGGTGAGATCGAGCCGGTCTCGTCGGGCTCGCTCGGTGCCTATCTGTTCGGCGCGATGCTGATCGTGCTGTCGAGCGCGCATGCGGACCTGGCGCTGATCGCCTTCACGCTGCTCGTCGGCGCGACGCTGCTTGTCGCCTGGCGCGCGCCGGCGGCCACCGGCGCGCTCGGCGCGGCCGCCGCGACCGTCTTCATCGTGTTCGCCGAATGGGCGGTGCGCGCCAATCCCGACATGCTGGTGCTGCCGGGCGGCCCCATCGCCGGCATCGCGCCGACGGCGATCGACAGCGCGGTGACGCTACATCTGGTGATGGCAGCGATCTTCGCCGCCGGCTTCGGCATCGCGGGCTTCCTCGCGCAGGGCCGTTCGAACTCGGCGATCATTCCGGTGGTGTGGTCGGTCGCGGGTGTCGCGACGCCGATCGCGATCCTGGTCGCGCTCTACGCACGCATCGCGCATCTCGACCGCTCGATCCCGTTCGCCATCCTCGCGGTACTGCTCGCCGCCGCCTTCGGCGCTGCCACCGAAGCGCTTGCGCGCCGCGAGACCCGGCCGGGCGCCATGATCTCCACGGCCTTGTTCGCGACCGGCACGCTCGGTGCGCTGGCGCTGGCGCTGACATTTGCATTGGAGAAGGGCTGGCTCACGATCGCACTCGCGCTGATGTCGCTCGGCACCGCCTGGATCTCGATGCAGCGGCCGATCCCGTTCCTGCGCTGGCTGGCCGCGATCTTCGCAGGCCTGGTCACCGCTCGGATCGGCTATGATCCACGCATCGTCGGCGACGCCGTCGGAACCACGCCGATCTTCAACTGGCTGTTGTGGGGCTACGGCGTGCCGGCGGCATCGTTCTGGGCGGCGAGCCTGTTCCTGCGCCGCCGCGGCGACGACGCCCCGTTGCGCATGATCGAGAGCGCCGCGATCCTGTTCACCGCACTGCTCGCCTTCATGGAGATCCGGCACTTTGCGACCGGCGGCGACGTGACGTCGGCACCGTCGCTGCTCGAATGCGCGCTGCAGGCCTGTGTCGCGCTCGCCATGGCGATCGGGCTGGAGCGTCTGCGGCAGCGCAGCCGCAGCATCGTGCACAATGTCGGCGCGGTCGTGCTCACGGCAATCGCGGGGCTCGTCGGCGTGTTCGGCCTCTTGATCCTGGAGAACCCGCTGCTGTGGCGCACCGATGTCGGCGGGACCGTGTTCAACCTGCTGCTGCTCGGCTACGCGCTGCCGGCGGTGCTGATGCTGCTGCTGTCATATGCCGTGGCCGGCGAACGCGGCAAGGCCTACGCCAACACGATTGCGGGCGGCGCGCTGCTGTTCGCGCTGACCTATGTCACGCTGGAGATCCGCCGCTTCTATCACGGCCCGATCCTCTCCTCCGGGGAGACGACGGGCGCCGAGCAATATACCTATTCGATCGGCTGGCTCGGCTTCGGCGTGGTGCTGCTCGGCGTCGGCATTCTCGTCAATTCGGAGCGGGCGCGGCTGGCGTCGGCCGTCGTGATCGCGTTGACGATCCTGAAGGCCTTCGTCATCGACATGTCGACGCTGACGGGCGTCTACCGCGCGCTGTCCTTCATGTGCCTCGGCATCGTGCTGGTCGCGATCGGCTGGCTCTACCAGCGTATCCTGTTCCGGCGGCAGGTCGCACCGCCGCCGGCTCCGCAGACGAGCATTTGAGGCTCACGCCGCGCGAACCGATTCCAGGAATTGCGCGACCTCGACCTTGAGACGGGTGCTGTCGGTCGCGAGCGATTTCGCCGCCGACAGCACCTCGTTCGAAGCTTCGCCGGTCTCGAACGCACCCCGCTGCACATCGGTGATGTTCGACGAGACCTCCTGCGTGCCGACCGAGGCCTGCTGGACGTTACGCGAGATTTCCTGCGTGGCCGCGCCCTGCTGCTCGACGGCGGCGGCGATGGCCGCAGCCACCTCGGACAGCCGCTCGATGGTGCCGCCAATCTCCTGGATGGCACTGACCGATTCCTGCGTCGCTGCCTGGATGCCCGAGACCTGCGCCCCGATCTCACCGGTCGCCTTTGCCGTCTGCTCGGCCAGCGCCTTGACCTCGGAGGCGACGACCGCGAATCCGCGGCCCGCTTCACCGGCACGCGCGGCTTCGATGGTCGCGTTCAGCGCCAGCAGATTGGTCTGGCCCGCGATGGTGTTGATGAGCTCGACGACGTCGCCGATGCGGGACGCCGCCTGCGACAGCGCGTTGACGCGGTCGTTGGTCCGCGCCGCCTGCTCGACGGCCTCCGCGGCCATCCGCGCCGAATCTTGCACCCGGCGGCTGATCTCGGTGATGGAGGACGACAGCTCCTCCGAAGCGGATGCTACCGCCTGGACGTTGGTCGAGGCTTCCTCGGAGGCGGCTGCGACGACGGTCGCGAGTTCCTGTCCGCGCTGCGCGGTGTTGGTCAGCGTCGAGGCGGAGGCCTCGAGCTCGGTGGAGGCCGAGGATACGGTGCCGACGACCTCGCCGATCATGGCTTCGAACTTGCGGGTGATGGCGTCGACGCGGCGGCCGCGTTCGATCTTGACTTCGGCGTCGCGCGCGGCGGCCTCGTCGGCGGCCTTCTTGGCGATCAGCGCCTCCTTGAAGATCTGCAGCGCATCCGCCATCGAGCCGATCTCGGTCCGCTCGCCGCGATGCGGCACCTCGGCCGAAAGGTCACCCTCGCCGAGCGACTGCATCGGGCGGATAATCGAGGCAATGCCACGGGAAACGTCGCGCACGAGATAATAGGCGGCGCCAATCGCGATCACGACCGAGAGCACGATGATGCCGACCAGCACGCGGAAGATCATGGCATAGCTGTCGGCGGCCTGCTTGGTCTCCAGCTCGGCGCCGCGATTGTTCATCTCGATGCCCTTCTGAAGCAGCGGGTCGGCGGCCTGGGCCATCTTCGCGACCTTGGTCTGCAACAGCTCGTTAGCGTCGGCCGGGAAACGTCCCACGCCCTTGCGCGACAACGCCATCACGTCCTGCACGCCGTTCAGATACTCGGCCCACGCCGTGCTCCATTGCCCATAGAGCGAGCGCTCCTCGGCGGAGGTGATCAGCGGCTCGTAGACCTTGCGGGTCTGGTCGATGCGCGCGCGCAGCGAGGCCAAGCGCTTCTCGGCGGCGTCCTTGCCCTCGACGCTGTCCTGCATCAGATGCAGACGGAGCGCCACGCGCAGCTCGTTGATGTCGGCGCGAAGCGAGCCAAGCGCGCGCACGCTGGGCAGCCAGCTCTCCGCAATCTCGACCGTATGGGAATTGATGTTCTGCATGGTGCCGATCGCCGTCACGCCGACACCGGCGAGCGAAAGAACGAGGACCGACAGCACGGCCAGAAGCTTGAAGACGATCGACAATTTCGACATCACGACAAATCCCGATGTTACCTGACAACGCGCAAATCACCTGCGCCGTGATCGCCACGACGGTGGCGAGACGGATGTCAGTTCAACAATGCTGGCTGGTTCTTATCCCGTGAGATTGCACACATAGTCGCAAGCAGGCGTTAACAGGGACCTACGTAAAATTACGGGACACTTCCGACAGTCGCTATTTCTCATGCAACCATTTGTTGCAGCTCGCAGCCACCTCATGCTGCCACGCGCAGCGTGTCCGCTTGCGCCGCAACATGCGACCAACGCGGCAGCGGCTGTCACGCCACCCGTACCGATTCCAGGAAGCGCGCGACCTCGCTCTTCAGCCGGTTGCTCTCCTGCGAAAGGGATTGCGCAGCCGAATGCACCTGCGCCGAGGCAGCCCCGGTTTCGCCTGCGCCGCGCTGGACGTGGCCGATATTCGCTGAGACTTCGGAGGTGCCATTCGCGACGTGCTGGATGTTGCGGGAGATCTCCTGCGTGGCGGCGCCCTGCTCCTCGACCGCGGCCGCGATGGTCGACGAGATCTCCGACATCCGCGCGATGGTGTCGCCGATCTCCTTGATCGCCCCGGCTGAGTCTTGCGTTGCGGTCTGGATCGCACCGATGTGCTGGCTGATCTCGCCGGTCGCTTTCGCAGTCTGCTCGGCGAGCGCCTTGACTTCAGTCGCGACCACGGCAAAACCCTTGCCGGCCTCGCCCGCTCGCGCCGCTTCGATCGTCGCGTTGAGCGCCAGCAGATTGGTCTGGCTGGCGATGGTGTTGATCAGCTCGACCACGTCGCCAATGCGGGAAGCGGCCTTGGTCAGCTCGGCGACGCGCGCATTGGTGCGCTGGGCCTGCTCGACGGCGACATCGGCGACACGCGCCGATTCCTGCACCTGACGGCTGATCTCGGAGATCGAGGAGGTCATTTCCTCGCTCGCTGAAGACACCGACTGCACGTTCGCGGAGGCCTCTTCGGAGGCGGCCGCCACGACGGTGGCAAGCCCGTTGCCGCGCTCGGCGGCCTGCATCAGCGTGTTCGAAGACGCATCGAGCTCGGTTGCAGCCGATGAAACAGTATCGATGATCTCGCCGACCGCGCCTTCGAAACTATCGGCGAGCCGGTGCATGTCGGCCTTACGCTGCTGGCGCCCGCGCGCCTCGGCATCGATCTGCTCGACGCGCAGCCGCTCGGCCTCCACCATGTTGGTCCTGAACACCTCGACGGCACCGGCCATCTCGCCGATCTCCTCCCTGCGCCCGATGCCGGGAACGGAAATCGAAAGCTCGCCGCGCGCAAGCCGCGTCATCGCACCGACCATGCCGGCAAGCGACTTCGAGATCGAACGCCCCAGAAGGAAGCCGACTGCGGCGAGCACGACGACGGTGACGCCGAAGGCGACCATCATCCATACGCGCACGGCATCGCGGGTCGCAGCTTCCCCAAATTCGGCCTGCTTGTACAGGCCTTCGACTGTATTGCGTACCTCGACCATACCCGGCTCGAGCTCGCGGAAGGTCTTCATCATGCTGGCGTCAAGGGCTGCGCTCTGCCGTGCAGTGTCGGCCCACGCCGCGAACTCGGACTGGTATTTCTGCAGCTTGGCCGTGATGTCGGTCATCACCGCCGTAGGGACCGCGACAACCTCTATCGCCTTGGAGAATTCAACTGCGGCCTTCTTCATCTCGGCGATGTATTTTGGGTCGCGCCGCAGCATGAAATCCTTCTCATGCCGGCGCATCATCAGCATCCAGCTCGTGGACCTGGGATCGTCGATCTCCTTGAGCTTGGCCTCAATGTCGTGCACGGCGGCGCGGAGCGAGCCGGAGAGGCCCAGCGTCTCGTTCAGGCCGAGCCGGGTCTCCGCGGCCACCAATGCGCCGAAGTCCGACGCGTATCGCTTGAAGCCGTCATGCGCCTGCTTCATCCGGTCGGACAGCGCGCCCATGCCGCCGGCCGCAACCAGCCGCTCGATCTCCTCGAAGTCGCGGTTGATCGGCCCGATCAATTCGGCATGGGACTTGGCGTAGCTTTCGTTGCGGCGCTGCTGGAAGTTCTTCTCGTCCCGGCGAGCCTCCAGCATCTCGATCGAGAGCTGCTCGTCGAGGTCGGCGATCGCACGAGCCCGGTTGGCAATCTCGCGAGAGGCGTCCTGGGAGAGACTGCCGATCTCGTAGATCGCGCCGAAGGCGACGAGGCCCAACAATCCGAACAGTCCGATCGCCATGACCTTGTGGGCGAGGCGAATGGAAGGGCCGCTCATGAGTGTGCTCCAATACGTCGATACGCAATACGTGAGGGCGACTCAGCGCCCGGAATATTGCGGGGATCATGACTGCATCGGTTTTCCGGAAAGTTAACCCTGCGCGGTCTTCGTCGCGGCGCCGCAATATGCACGCGCGCAAACGCCGCGCTTCTACGCGCGGCGGTTGCAGTTCTCTCGGAGATATGCGCCCGTCAGGCGGCGCGCACGGTGTCGAGGAATTTGCCGACCTCGAGCTTGAGGCGGTTGCTGTCGCCGGACAGCGACTGTGCCGCTGCCAGCACCTGCGAGGATGCCGATCCAGTTTCGCCCGCGCCGCGCTGCACGTCGGTGATGTTGGACGACACTTGATGGGTACCTTCCGCCGCCTGCTGCACGTTGCGCGAGATCTCCTGCGTCGCCGCGCCCTGCTCCTCGACGGCCGCAGCGATCGTAGACGATATCTCGGACAGCTTTTCGATGGTGTTGCTGATGGCGCTGATGGCGGCGACCGAGTCCTGCGTCGCGGCCTGGATGCCCGAAATCTGCTGGCCGATTTCGCCGGTCGCCTTTGCGGTCTGCTCCGCGAGCGCCTTCACTTCGGAAGCCACCACGGCAAAGCCACGACCGGCTTCGCCGGCGCGTGCCGCCTCGATGGTGGCATTGAGCGCCAGCAGGTTGGTCTGGCCGGCGATCGTGTTGATCAGCTCGACCACGTCGCCAATGCGAGCCGCCGCCTTGGACAATTCGCCGACACGGTCGGTCGTGGTTCGGGCTTGTGTTACCGCCTCGCTTGCCACACGTGCGGATTCCTGCACCTGGCGGCTGATCTCGGTGATCGAGGACGACAGCTCTTCGGTCGCAGACGCCACCGATTGCACGTTGGTCGAGGCTTCCTCCGAGGCTGCTGCAACCACGGTCGTGAGCTGTTGCGTGCGCTCGGCGGTCGAGGTCAGCGTCGTGGCCGACGCTTCGAGTTCGGTCGAGGCCGACGACACCGTGCCGACAATCTCGCCGACGGCGCCTTCGAAACTGTCGGCAAGCCTGCGCATCTCGGCCTTGCGCTGCTCGGCCGCCATCTGGTCCTGCCGCATCTTGGCTTCCGCTTCCTCGCGCGCCTTCTGCTCGGATACGGTCTTGAATTTTTCGACGGCACCGGCAACGCCGCCGACCTCGTCCTTGCGGCCGAGGCCCGGCAGCACCACAGCGAAGTCGCCGCCCGCGAGCTTCTCCATCGCGACAGTCAGGGCGCGCATCGGACGGGCAATGCTGAAGATCGAGAAGACGCACGCGCCGATCAGGACCAGCGCGACCAGCACGCCTGCGACGAATGACGTCCGCGCAACGGACGCAGCCTCTGTTTCCGCCGCCGTGCGCGCCTCTGCACTCTTATGCTTGGCGAAGTTCGTGATCTCGTCGGCCAGTTCCGATATTTCCGCGTTGGTCGGCATCAGCATCTCCTTGCGGATGCGGATGATTTCAGCGGTCAGCTTTGCCAATTGCGTCGCCGCTTCGCCGTCCTTCCTCGACTCGAGCGCGAGCTCCTGCTTACGGATCGCCTCGATCTGCTGCTCGCCTTTCTGGAAATTGCCAATCAACACGGTCAGGCGGTCGATACGTTTGTGGTTCTCCGGCGATTGCGAGAGCCCTGCCATTTCACCGGAAAACTTAAGGGCAGCCGTCTGGCGGTCGTTGAAATAGCTGGCGGCCTTCTGCAACTCGGCAGGCGAGGACGAGGTCAGGATGTCGCGAATGCCGATCTGCATGCCCCGCACCGACGCCTTCGCTTCCGCGGCGTTTTGCGCGATCGCCTGCTGTCCCGATGCGCTATTGTTGAGCTTCTGGACCTCGGCACTTCCGCTCATCTGGAGGAGGATCATCAGCGCAACGAGCGCGAGGGTCAGCGCCGAGGTGATGGCGAGTTTGGTGGCAATTCGCAGATTCTGAATGAACATCATCGAAAACGTCCCCGGGATACGCATTGTCGCGGCGAAGCGCGCGAACAGCCTTGGAGGCTAGTCTGCGAGCTTTCCATTAATGTTAAGCGCGAGGCGATGCCGCTTGAGTAGAAATACTGAATATGTCGCTCAATTGCCGGATTATCGCAACCATCCCGCGCAATCGAAACACGCCTCGCGAATTTGCCGCGTCACGTGCGTTAACGTCGATCCCAGTGCGCGGGCGCGTCGTCGCTCAGCAGACGAAGCCGATCTCGCGTTCCGCTTGCGCTGCGCGATGCCGCGTCACGCTGCGCGCACGGTATTGAGGAAGTTGCCGACCTCGAGCTTGAGGCGGTTGCTGTCGCCAGAGAGCGACTGGGCCGCCGCCAGCACCTGCGACGACGCCGAGCCGGTCTCGCTCGCCCCGCGCTGCACGTCGGTGATGTTGGCCGAGACCTGATGGGTGCCTTCCGCCGCCTGCTGCACGTTGCGGGAGATTTCCTGTGTCGCCGCGCCCTGCTCTTCCACGGCCGCCGCGATCGTGGAGGAAATCTCCGAGAGCTTCTCGATAGTGCCGCTGATGTCCTTGATTGCGCCGACCGAATGCTCGGTCGCGGTCTGGATGCTGGCGATCTGCTGCCCGATCTCACCGGTGGCCTTCGCGGTCTGTTCGGCGAGTGCCTTGACCTCGGAGGCGACAACCGCAAAGCCGCGACCCGCTTCGCCGGCGCGCGCGGCCTCGATGGTCGCGTTGAGCGCCAGGAGATTGGTCTGACCTGCGATCGTGCTGATCAGCTCGACCACGGCGCCGATCCGCGTCGCCGCCTTGGACAATTCGCTGACACGCTCGGTGGTGACACGCGCCTGGCCGACAGCTTCGTGGGCCACGCGGGCCGATTCCTGCACCTGCCTGCTGATCTCGGTGATAGAGGACGACAGCTCCTCGGTCGCCGACGCCACCGCCTGTACGTTGGTGGACGCCTCCTCGGAGGCCGCAGCAACCATGGTCGTGAGCTGCTGCCCACGCTCCGCGGTCGACGTGAGCGTCGACGCCGAGGCTTCCAGTTCGGTCGCTGCCGAGGACACGGTGTCGACGATCTCCCCGATCGCGGCTTCAAAGCCGTCGGCCAGCTTCCGCATTTCCACCTTGCGCTGCTCGGCTGCCCGCTTCTCGGCCGCAGCGTGATCGCCGCGCATGCGTTCGACTTCGAGGCCGTTTTGCTTGAAGACTTCAACGGTCCGTGCCATCTCGCCGACCTCGTCACCTCGGCGGGTGCCTGGTACGACCGTCGTGAAGTCGCCATTGGCGAGCCCACCCATCGCAACCGAAATGGCTGAAAGCGGCTTGAGGATCCGGCCAAAGGTGATCCAGAAACTGAGGCCAGCGAGCATCACCGAGGCGCAGAGCAACACGACCGTGAAAGCGAAATTACGAGTGCTGACTTCTGCCTGCATCGTGGCTTCGCGGTCAGCGGCCGCGCCAATGGCTTCACCGAGCTTCAGCACCGCATTGATGCCGACAGTGGCCCGCGTGAAGTACTCGGGTCCGGTGATCTTGTAGTTGCCGCCTTCGCCACCGGCGAGCACAAGCGCCCGCGTTTCACCGTAGAGTCCAAAATAGGACTTCTCGACCTCCGTCATTGCCTCGCCGATCTGCAGGGCGAAGTCCGAGCGCAGCCGCACCGGCAATACGGTGTCCCATGCGAGTTCGACCTTGGCCCGCAGCGCCGAAAGGCGCTCATGGCCCTCCATCCCGAGCTTCGCACGCGCACCGACGACACCGGCCAGCAGGGCCCGCTCCCTTCCGGCATTCTCGGCCATCTGAGCTGTCAGATGTCGCAAGCCGATGAGCTGCGCCAGCCTTGCCACGGGCGGGCTGGTGAGCGTTTCGAGCGTCAGCCGCAAGCGGTTGCTCGCGACGTCGATCACCTCCGTAATCGTTGGCGCGAAGCCATCGACGAGGTCAGGTTCGCGTTCGACGCGCGGGCGCGACATTCCCACGTCGGCCTTCTCACGCAGGAGACGCAGCGCCTCGAATTTCGTCGCTGCGTCCGCAATCTGTCTTTGCCCCGCCCCCATTTCGGGAATCGCGCTGATATCGAGGATGGCTTGGCGAAAGGCCTCGTCGGCCGTCGCGCGCGCCTTTGCGATTTCGGCACGGCGCTCGGGGCTGACGACATCAGGAGACTTCAGCACGGCGTTGGTCAGCCCGCGTTCAATCGCCCAATGTCCTGCGCTGCGCAGCAGCAGCTGGGCAACTGCATTGACCTTCAGGAATGCCTCGGACTCTCGCCTCTTGAGGATGGCCTCATAGGCGATGAATCCGGCCGAGGCCAACCCCAGCAAGACCAGGGCAGAGATGATGATCGGCAAGATCGTGCCGATCCGAACATGTCCGAGCCGACTCCACGCGCTGGCGGCCTGAGTTCGGGCCTGATGATGTGCAGGGCTCAACATGGTACGTTTTCCCCGAAGGAAACACGCAGCCAAGTCCTTGCCGGCTGCATGGACGTTGATCGCCCTTGCCGGAGAATCTAGTCCTCGTGTTTTCGCATTCTGGTTAACGGGAGGGTTCGGAGAAATACTGAGATTTCAGCCCAAATAGTTGAAATCGAAGGGGTAATTTCGCGAGCAAGTTGTAAATTTCAGCTTGAGGTCGCCGCTGTTTGTTTTTGCAGCCGACGTTCGCCGAAGGCGTGCGCGAGACGTTCGCGGCGACGATCGGATGCAAAAACGCCCCGCCTAAGGAGGCAGGGCGTCTTCCGAGCTGTCCGGAACGAGGTTCTTAGGCGGCGCGCACGGTGTCGAGGAATTTGCCGACCTCAAGCTTGAGGCGGTTGCTGTCGCCGGACAGCGACTGTGCCGCTGCCAGCACCTGCGAGGATGCCGAGCCGGTTTCGCCCGCGCCGCGCTGCACGTCGGTGATGTTGGACGAGACCTGATGGGTGCCTTCCGCCGCCTGCTGCACGTTGCGGGAAATTTCCTGCGTCGCCGCGCCCTGCTCCTCGACGGCCGCGGCGATCGTGGACGATATCTCGGACAGCTTTTCAATGGTGTTGCTGATGGCGCTGATGGCGGCGACCGAGTCCTGCGTCGCGGCCTGAATGCCGGAAATCTGCTGGCCGATTTCGCCGGTCGCCTTTGCGGTCTGCTCGGCCAGCGCCTTCACTTCGGAAGCCACCACGGCAAAGCCGCGGCCGGCCTCGCCCGCGCGCGCGGCCTCGATGGTGGCATTGAGCGCCAGCAGATTGGTCTGGCCGGCGATGGTGTTGATCAGCTCGACCACGTCGCCAATGCGAGCCGCCGCCTTGGACAATTCGCCGACACGCTCGGTCGTGGTGCGGGCCTGGGTAACCGCCTCGCTTGCCACCCGCGCCGATTCCTGCACCTGTCGGCTGATCTCGGTGATCGAGGACGACAGCTCCTCCGTGGCCGACGCCACCGACTGCACGTTGGTCGACGCCTCCTCCGAGGCCGCAGCAACCACTATCGTCAGTTCCTGTGCCCGCTCCGCCGTCGAGGTCAGCGTCGAGGCCGACGCTTCGAGCTCCGTCGCGGCCGAGGAGACGGTGTCGACAATCTCCCCGACGGCAGCTTCGAAGCCGTTCGCGAGCTTGTGCATCTCTGCCTTGCGTTGCGCGGCTGCGACCTGGTCCTGCCTGATCTTGGCCTCGGCATCCTCGCGCGCCTTTTGCTCGGATACGATCTTGAATTTCTCGACGGACGCGGCGACGCCGCCAACCTCGTCCTTGCGGCCGAGCCCCGGCAGCACCACGGAGAAGTCACCACCAGCGAGCTTGTCCATGGCAACCGTGAGCGCGCGGATCGGCCGCGCGATGGTCAGGAAGGACATCAGCCATGAACCGACGAGGACGAGCACGGCGCACGCACCGACCACCATGCCGAGACGCTCGCTCGCGGCCATCTCCTGGGTCGCGGCAGCGATTTCTTCCTCGCCTTTGTGCTTGGCGAAATCGGCGATCTCGCTGGTCAAATTATCCAGTTGCGTCGCAAGCGGCAGCGTCACCTCACGGATCTGGCGCGCGCCTTCCTCGGAAATCTTGGCCGCGCGCGCTGGGTCCGTGGCCGCAACGGCAATGGCCTCGCTGCGAAAAGAGGCGTTCTGCTGTGCGCCCTTCAGGTAATCGGCGGACGTAGACCTGAGCTTCTCCATTCGCGCGCGATTTCCCGGGGAGTGCGTCAATCTGAGCATGGAATCGATGACGCCGTTCAGCGCTTTCGACCGCTCCAGCAGAGTCTCGCTCGCCTTTTGCAAGTCACCCTGATTGTTGGCGAGACGCATGTCGCGTACAGCGAGCTGCATGCCACGTATTCCAAGCTTGGCTTCGGTGGCCTCGCGCACCAATTCCTGCTGCGCAATTGCTGCTTGGTTGGAATGACGCACGGTGTTGTTGCCAATGACCTGGCTCGCGATCATGGCGCCGACGAGAATAACGCCGAACACCGAAGCGAGCGCGAGCTTGGTACCAATTTGTAGATTCTGGATGAGTCTCGACATGAGGGCGTTTCCCGGGATGCGCGGCCAAGTCATTGTCGGCCGCCCTCGGCGTTGATCGCCCTTGCCTAAAAACTGAGCTTCAGGTGTGGTGATCCGGTTAACGGCCGCCCCCGGACAAATACCGGCTTCGCCGGGAAATCCCTTGAAAAATGGCACGGTCCGCGCGCTTAACAGGTTAACCACACGCGGCGGTAGGATGCCCGATTTTTAGCCAGTGCGACCAAGGGCTTTCTGGCTCTCGCCGATCAGGCTGATCCGGAACACCGGCTCCTTGTTCTCGTCGAGCAGCTCCATGCGCCATTCGGCGTCCTGTTTCAGGCCGCGTGAGATGCCGCCGAGCAAATTGGCACAGACTTCGGTCATCTCGGTCCAGGCCGCGGCGCGGTCCTCGAACTCATATGGCTGGTCGGCAGCACCGGAATAGCGGCCCGTGCTGATACGGAAGAAGTACAGCGACATCGTTGAACCCTTTGATCGGGCCGCGCCCCCCGGCCGTACGCAAACTGGGGCGCGAACAGCTACCAACGCATGAAAGCCGCCGTCCGTATGACTACGGCGCGGCGGCTTCGTGTTTGATGGCAGCTCTCAACGACAAAGTGCGCGGACTGTCCCGCGCAGCCAACTCACTGGGTCGAGCGGCGCAGCTCCAGCGGGGCGTCGTCCCTGGCGGGCTCCGATTTAACTTGCGGCTTCACCGGCTCGAGCCGGCTGCTCTCGACGCGCGGGGTCTCGACACGCGCGGCGACTTCGGTGTTGGTCGCGCCGACCGAACCCGTGTGTTCCGAGGTGCGCAGCGAGCGCGGCCGCGCGACGGCGCGCGCCATCAGCATCTGGTTGCCGCCTTGGTGATGGAAGTCGCAATAGGCAAAGCCCATCCCCGACACCGAGCCGCGGAAACTGCGATCGTCGGTCTTTTCAAGATTGAAACAGGGCTCGAACGGAATGCCCTTGATCGAGGCGCAGACGTTCTGGCCGCGGATCTGAAGCGTGTTGCCGGGCAGACGGAGATGTTTCACCGGACCTGCACCCGAGAACTGCACGGCGCCGGCGGCGCCGAGGTCGTCCATGATGCGGCCAGCCCCGCGGGTGCCGTCAAAGCAGGTGAAAGCAAACACCTTCCCGGCGACGAAGCGGCGCGCCTCATCGGCGTTCATGCTTCCAGCAATGGCCGGCGCAAACGTCGCTACCGCCGTGACCGCCCCCAACACAATACGCGCAAGCATGCTCAACTCCGAACCAACCCCGCAGCGGGCTATGCCTTATCTCTTTACCCGCTGCTTACCATACTAACCATGGCGACATTGAAGCAGCATGGTTGGTAAAGTCTGAACGCCGTTAGAGAATTTTTACCACGGTGCGACCGCGGACCTGGCCGGCCAGGATTTTCGCGCCCCACTCCGGAACTTCGGAAAGCGGAATTTCGTGAGTAATTTCAGCTAGTTTCGTCCGGTCCAGATCGGACGCCAGGCGCTGCCAGGCGGCTTTCCGCGGCTCGATCGGGCACATCACGGAATCGATGCCGAGAAGGCACACCCCGCGCAAAATGAAGGGTGCGACGGAAGACGGCAGGTCCATGCCGGCCGCCAAGCCGCAGGCCGCGATCGCGCCGCCATACTTTGTCATCGACAGGAGATTTGCGAGCGTGGTCGAGCCGACGCTGTCGACGCCACCCGCCCAGCGCTCCTTGGCGATGGGCTTGGCGGCCGCTGACAATTCGTTGCGGTCGATCACCTCAGTCGCGCCGATCTCTTTCAGATAGTCCGCTTCGGACGCACGTCCCGTGGAGGCGATGACGTGATAGCCGAGCTTCGAGAGCACGGCGGTCGCAACCGAGCCGACGCCGCCCGCCGCGCCTGTCACCACGACCGGACCGCTGTTCGGCGACACTCCGTGCTTCTCCAGCGCCAGCACGGACAGCATCGCGGTGAAGCCGGCGGTGCCGATCGCCATGGCGTCGCGCGCCGACAGGCCCTGCGGAAGAGCGACCAGCCAGTCGCCTTTCACCCGCGCCTTCTCGGCATAGGCGCCGAGATGGGTCTCCCCCATGCCCCAGCCGGTGCAGACGACTTTATCGCCCGCCTTCCATTGCGGATGCGAGGACTGCTCGACGGTGCCGGCGAAATCGATGCCGGCAATCATCGGAAAGCGGCGCACCACCGGCGCCTTGCCGGTGAGCGCAAGGCCGTCCTTGTAGTTCAATGTCGACCATTCCACGCGGACGGTGACGTCGCCCTCCATCAGCTCGGCTTCGTCGAACTGCGTGAGCTGCGCGGTGGTGCCCTTGTCCGCCTTGTCGATCCGGATCGCCTTGAACGTCGCCACAGCAAAACTCCCTGACTTGTTTCAGGGGATGTTTAGCCGATCAGGCAGGCTGCGCAACCGCCCGCTGGACCGGTTTTTCCACGATCGGAAGATTGATCAGCGCCGAGAGCACGCCGAACAGGATCGAGAGCCACCAGATCGGCGTGTAGGAACCGAACCGCTCGAACACAATGCCGCCGAGCCAGACGCCGAGGAAGCCGCCGACCTGATGGCTGACGAAGGCGAAGCCATAGAGGGTGGCGAACCAGCGCGTGCCGAACATGATCGCGACCAGCGCCGAGGTCGGCGGCACGGTCGACAGCCAGGTCAGGCCGGAGACCGCGCCGAACGCAATCGCCGAGAATGGCGTGATCGGGAACGAGATGAAGGCAAACGTCGCAAGCGCGCGGGTGAAATAGATGCTCGAGAGGATGTAGCGCTTGGGAAGTGAGTTCTGGAGATAGCCGACGCTCAGCGATCCCATGATGTTGAACAGGCCGATCGCCGCGATCACCCAGCCACCGATTTGCGTGGAGATCCCGTTATCGACCAGGAAGGCCGGCAGATGCACCGTGATGAAGGCAAGCTGGAAGCCGCAGGTGAAGAAGCCGAGCACAAGCAGCACGTAGGAGCGATGGCCGAAGGCTTCCGCGAGCGCTTTGGTGAAAGTCTGCTGGTCCGCAGGCGCCGCGTTTGCCGTGCTTGCGACCGGCGGCGTCGAGAGCGCCAGCGCCAGCGGGATGATCAGCAGCATCAGGAAGCCGAACACGGTGAGCGCCTGCTGCCAGCCGAAATTGTCGATCAGGGCCACACCGATCGGCGCGAACAGGAACTGCCCGAACGATCCCGCCGCAGTGCCGGCGCCAAGCGCAAGGCCGCGCTTCTCGGCCGGCAAGAGCTTGGTAAATGCCGAGAGCACCAGATTGAACGAGCAGCCGGCGAGACCGAAGCCAACCATGACGCCAGCGCCGATGTTGAGCGACAGCGGCGTCGAGGAATAGCGCATCAGGAGCAAGCCGCCGGCATAGAGCAGAGCGCCGACGCACATTACCCGGAACAGGCCGAAGCGATCGGCGACCGCGCCGGCGACGGGCTGGCCCAGTCCCCACAGCAAATTCTGAAACGCGATCGCGAGGCCGAACACGTCGCGGCCCCAGGCATATTCATGGCTCATCGGCTGTACGAAGAAACCGAGCGCCGAGCGCGGGCCGAAGCCGAGCATCCCGATCGCGCAGCCGCAGAGAATGATGATCGCCGGCGTACGCCAGGAGGAGGAACGGGAGACCGAACCGAGCTCGCCCATCTGTGTCGACATGCTGTTCCTCGTGCGTCGTCGCGGATTCGCAAATGGCAGC
The DNA here is from genome assembly GCF_040547695.1 of Bradyrhizobium sp. JR4.3. Classification (NCBI taxonomy): domain Bacteria; kingdom Pseudomonadati; phylum Pseudomonadota; class Alphaproteobacteria; order Hyphomicrobiales; family Nitrobacteraceae; genus Bradyrhizobium; species Bradyrhizobium sp. JR4.3. The sequence continues at coordinate 257,532 of NZ_JBEPQF010000007.1, forward strand.
CGCGAGCCAGCTCGTTTAATGCATCTGCATGAAAACCCCAAGTCAAAAACGATTGCATTCCGCGAAGAGCTGGCGCGGGAGCATTGCATTTCCTCGCGGCCTAGCCCGACGCGCCGGGCACCTGACTTGACGGAAATGTGTGCGGCAAGATCTGGCGGCCCGCCGCGCGCCGTGTTATCTTCGATTTACTCAAGTTGAGCATATCGACGGTCCACCGGCCCCCTCGGCCGGATTTCTCAGGCCACAAATATACTCATATTGAGTACAACTGACATACTCGGGAGGCTTCGATGCCGCTAACTGGAATTTACGGCCCCGACGACTTTGCCAACCGGCCGCAGGGCCACGTCATCGCGCCGGCACGGCCGGGGCAGGCGCGAACCGGACCTCCGCTGCCGATGCCTTCACTGGAATGGACGCCGGAGGTCGAGCGAGCCACCGCACCGCTTTGCGAGCGCGTGAAACAGGTGATCCCGCCGATCGAATGGCCGCTGATGGCCCCGACGATCAAGGCGATCAACGAACTGAAGCAGGCGCGCGGCGCGGTGATTCTCGCGCATAATTACCAGGCGCCGGAGATCTTCCACTGCGTCGCCGACATCGGCGGTGATTCGCTCCAGCTCGCGGTCGAAGCCACCAGGGTGAAGGCCGGCATCATCGTCCAGTGCGGCGTGCACTTCATGGCGGAGACGTCGAAACTGCTCAATCCGGACAAGACGGTGCTGATCCCTGATACGCGCGCGGGCTGCTCGCTCGCCGCCAGCATCACTGGCGCCGACGTCCGCCTGCTCCGCGAAAAATTTCCCGGCGTGCCTGTCGTTGCCTATGTCAACACCTCCGCGGAGGTGAAGGCCGAGGTCGATATCTGCTGCACCTCGTCGAACGCGGTTCAGGTGGTCGAGAGCCTCGGCGCGCCCAGCGTGATCTTCCTGCCCGACCGCTATCTCGCCACTTACGTGGCCTCGAAGACCGACGTGAAGATCATTGCCTGGAAGGGCGCCTGCGAGGTGCACGAGCGTTTCACCGGCGCCGAGCTGCGCAGCTACCGCGAGGCCGATCCCTCCGTTCAGATCATCGCCCATCCCGAATGCCCTCCGGACGTGCTGGCCGAGGCCGACTTCACGGGCTCGACCGCGCACATGATCAACTGGGTGCGCGAGCGGCGGCCGCGGCGGCTGGTGATGATCACGGAATGCTCGATGGCCGACAATGTGCGCGCCGAGCTGCCCGATGTGGAGATGCTGCGTCCCTGCAACATCTGCCCGCACATGAAGCGCATCACGCTCGCCAACATTCTGGAGAGCCTGCTGACGCTTCGCGAGGAGGTCACGATCGATCCCACGCTTGCGGACCGCGCAAGGCGCTCGGTCGAGCGGATGATCAATTTGAAGAACTAGCAACACACAGCGGTCGTCCCGGCGAAGGCCGGGACCCATAACCACCGAACGCCGCCGGTTGCAAAGAACAGCGTCAAGCAGCTGAGCCAAACAACAGCTGCTGCGGAGCATGGGTCCCGGCCCCCCCGTGCGCAATTGCGCACTAGGCCGGGACGACAGCTGAGAGCTTGGAGAAAGCTATGACAACGAACACCATCCACCCCCTCGCCCGCAGCGCCGACGATGTCGTCATCGTCGGCGGCGGTCTCGCCGGACTCTTTTGCGCATTGAAGCTCGCGCCGCGGCCGGTGACATTGATCTCGGCCGCGCCGCTCGGACAGGGCGCGTCATCCGCATGGGCGCAAGGCGGCATCGCCGCGGCCGTGGCTGAAGGCGATACGCCGGAAGCGCACGCTGCGGACACGGTTGCCGTCGGCGGCGGCATCGTCGACGAAGCTGTCGCACTGGGGATCGCGCGCGAGGCCGCACCGCGGATTCAGGATCTTCTCGCCTATGGCGTGCCGTTCGACCGCGATCTCGAAGGCAGGCTCGCCGTCGGGCGCGAAGCCGCACATTCGGCGCGGCGTATCGTGCATGTGCGCGGCGACGGCGCGGGCGCCGCCATCATCGCAGCCCTGAGCGAGGCCGTGCGGCGCACACCATCGATCCGGCTGATCGAAGGCTTTGTCGCCGAAGCGCTGTTGACCGAGGACGGCGCTGTCATCGGCCTTCAACTGCGCGAAGTCCGCAATTACGCCGCACGGCCGGTCCTCCTCGCTGCGCGGACGGTGGTGCTCGCCACCGGCGGCATCGGCCATCTCTATGCCGTCACCACCAATCCGCGCGAGGCCAGCGGATCCGGCCTTGCGATCGCCGCACGCGCCGGCGCGGTCATTGCAGATCCCGAATTCGTGCAATTTCACCCGACCGCCATCATGGTCGGCCGCGATCCCGCGCCGCTCGCCACGGAAGCCCTGCGCGGCGAAGGCGCGACGCTGATCAACGGCCGTGGCGAGCGTTTCATGGCGGCGCGCCATCCGCTCGCCGAGCTCGCACCGCGCGACATCGTGGCCCGCGGCGTATTCGCGGAGATCTCGGCCGGGCGCGGCGCCTTCCTCGATGCGCGGCAGGCGCTGGGCGCACGTTTTGCCGACAGGTTCCCGACCGTTCATGCAAGCTGCATCGCCGCCGGCATCGACCCCGCCACGCAGGCCATCCCGATCGCACCGGCGGCGCACTATCACATGGGCGGCATCGCGGTGGACGATCGCGGCCGCAGCTCGATCGACGGGCTCTGGGCCGGCGGCGAAGTGTCGTCCACCGGCGCGCATGGCGCGAACCGGCTTGCGTCGAATTCGCTGCTGGAGGCCGTGGTCTACGCCGCGCGCATCGCCGACGACATCGCCGGCCGCACCATTCCCTCGCCCGCGCGCCTTGAGGACGTGCCGACGCCGCGGGGCGACGCGCCGGATGCTGCGGACGTGAACCGGCTGCGGACGCTGATGAGCGCGCATGTCGGCGTGATCCGCAATGGTGAGGGGCTTGCGGAGGCGGTCCGCAGCTTCGCCGCGCTCGAATGCGAGGCCGCGAGCATCACGGTCCGCAACATGGCAACGGCAGCCCTGCTCGTGGCGGCGTCGGCCTGGAACCGGCGCGAGAGCCGCGGCGCGCATTTCCGCTCCGACCATTCCGCGGACGTTCCCGCGCTCGCACAACGCACGATGACGACGCTCGCAGCAGTGCGCGAGATCGCAGATGGCCTAACCGAACGCCCGACACCACGCATCGCGCAACCCATGATCGCTTGACGGAGTCCGCCATGATCACCCCAACCTCTCTGCTCTACCCCGACGCCTTCCTCTCCCCGCTCGCGATCGACGAGGCTGTGCACCGCGCGCTCGATGAGGATCTCGGCCGCGCCGGCGACATCACCTCGCTTGCGACGATCCCCGAGGCAACGAAGGCGCAAGCGATCCTGGTCGCACGGCAATCCGGCGTGATCGCCGGCTTGCCGCTGGCGCTCGCCACCCTGCAAAGGCTTTCGCCCGACATCGAGGTACGCGCACATGTTCGCGACGCCGCGCGCGTCGCCCGCGGGCAGCAGGTGCTGACGATCTCGGGGCCGGCACGCGCCGTCCTCACGGCGGAGCGGACCGCGCTGAATTTCGTCGGCCGCCTGTCAGGCGTTGCGACGCTCACGGCGGACTATGTTGCGCGCATCGAGGGCACCCGGATGCGGATCTGCTGCACGCGAAAAACCACGCCGGGATTGCGCGCATTAGAGAAATACGCGGTACGCTGCGGCGGCGGCTTCAATCACCGCTTCGGGCTCGACGACGCGATCCTGATCAAGGACAACCACGTCGCGGTTGCCGGCGGCATCCGCCCCGTGCTGGAGCGCGCCCGCGCCCATGCCGGCCATCTCGTCAAGATCGAGATCGAGGTCGACACGCTGGCGCAGTTGCGCGAGGTGCTCGACACCGGCCTTGCCGACGCCGTGCTGCTCGACAACATGGACATTGCGACGCTGCGCGAAGCCGTTGGGATCAACGAGGGACGCCTCAAGCTGGAGGCATCCGGCGGCGTCACCCTGGACTCGATCGCAGCCATCGCGGCGACCGGCGTCGACTACGCCTCATCCGGCGCACTGACGCATTCGGCGCCGAATTTCGACTGCGCGCTGGATATCGAGATGTGAGGCGGACTTCCCTCTCCGTCATGGCCGGGCTTGTCCCGGGCATGACGAATTCTTGTGAACGCCTATCTTCGTTCGCTTACGCCCATCTCGGCGGAGCTCTTGGCTTCCTGGGTGAGCTCGGCGGAGAGCGCGGCGGTCTGCGCCGGGGTTCCCCAGCTCGGCTCCTCGCTGCCGTCGCCCCAGGCGCGCGGGCGATAGAAGGTGTGGACGCCGGTCTTGTACATCTTCTTCATCTCGGCGACCCAGGATGGGCGCACCCAATAGGCGTGGTAGTGCGTGGACTTGCCGACCTCGGGTAGCCAGATCTGGCCGTCGAGCATGGCCTTCGAGATCTTTTTCGCACGCTCCCACATCTCGGGCTCGCGGATCACGTCGGCATTGTTGTCGCAGGCAAAGGTGAACTGGCAGGCGAGATGGCGGTGCTTGTTCTGATAGACGGCGCCGCACACGGTGTCGGGATATTTACCGGAGAACACGCGGTTCATCACCACCTGCGCAACCGCCATCTGGCCGCGCACGGCCTCGCCGCGGGATTCGAAATAGACGGCTTCCGCGAGGCATTTTTCGGACTTCGCGCGCGACTTGTCGTCGAGCGCGAGCCGCTCCGCCGGCGATCTGGCACGCTGGTTGTCGACGTTGACCTCACCTTTCGGCGCGACGCTCTCGCCACTTTCGATATCCTTCGCAAGATCCTCCGGCGGCGACAGCGAGGCCGTCACCTTCATGTCGGGGTCGGGCATCACGATCAGCGGCTCCGCACCGGGTTGCCAGCTCTCGATGCTCTCGACATTGCCGCCGAGCGAGGAACTGCCGAAGAATAGGTTCGAGGTCTTGACGCGGAACGGATCGCGCGGCGGTGCAGCCGGAATGGTGGCCTGCTTCAGCGCTTCGAGCGGCTGGAGCGCGATCGAGCGCGCGGCGTCGCTGGCCTGTGGCGCATTGGTGTATTGCGGCAGCGGCGGCGCGCGCAGCGCCTCCGCGAGTTCGGGATCGAGCGCGGCCGCGGACTCCGGCGACATCGCCTGTGGCAGTGCGACGGTCTTGGCGCCGAACACCGAACTGTTCGATGTCGCGGGATCTTCCTGCGTCGGCGCTGCCGTCGGCGCGCCCGCTTCGGGAGCCTGCGTCGGTGTGACCGTTGCGAGGCGATCACCCTTCATGGAGCGATCGACCTTGGGAAAATCGGCGGCCTGGTAGCGCGGCGGCGCCTGAAGCGCCGGATTGCGGCTGATCGCGCCGGTGACATCGCGGCCATCGAGGCTCGCGAGGCGAACCATCGCGCTCTGCGGAGCCGAAGTGCCGATCGGCCGGGAAAAACTGTAAGTGGCCAGCTGTATGGAGGACGCAGCAGAGAATACCTGCTTCTGCCAACGCTCCGCGACGCCGGGTTGGCGCGCCAGCAGCGAGGCAATGTCCTGATAGCCGGTCTCTCTCGGCATCAATGCGAAGATGCAGAGACCGATGCCGAAGGACGCGAACCGCGCGCCCTTCGGATGGGTACGCAACAATAACATCGATACGCTCACGCTACGCTTACGCTAGAAAAATCGAGCCGCAGTACATCCGTGCAATTCGATCTTTATCGTGAGTATCTAATTTAGGTTGCCGGGGCGTTAATCGGCGTTGCGCATGCGGCACACGCAAGCAATCGCAGGTGTTTTCACAGGGCGACGATGCGCGTTGGTAAACGCGCCCTCACGCTGCGCGGTAAACAATTGGTCAACGCGAATGGTGAAGGAACTCTTGCTCGCACGTGTCATTACGGGACGCGCGATGGGTTCCCGGTATTGCGCGATGTGCTCACACGCACGCTCCTCAAGCTCGTCATTGCGAGGAGCTCTTGCGACGAAGCAATCCAGACTGCTGCCGCACGAAGATTCTGGATTGCTTCGCTACGCTCGCAATGACGGCGTGGAAGCAGTCGAGCCTCAAAAAGAAAGAGGCGGGGCTTGGCCCCGCCTCTCCGCATTCAGCATTTCAAATCGGCTTATGCCTGGCTCGCAACCGCTTTGCCGAGCGCGGCTTGCGCCGCCGCGAGGCGGGCGATCGGGACGCGGTAGGGCGAGCAGGAGACGTAGTCGAGGCCGATCGCGTGACAGAAGGCGACGGAGGCGGGATCGCCGCCGTGCTCGCCGCAGATGCCGACCTTGAGCGAGGCGCGCGTCTTGCGGCCGCGTGCGACGCCGATCTTGACGAGCTCGCCGACGCCTTCCTGGTCGAGCGCGACGAAGGGATCGATCGGCAGGATGCCCTTGGACACGTAGGTGCCGAGGAAGCTCGCGGCATCGTCACGGCTGATGCCGTACGTCGTCTGCGTAAGGTCGTTGGTACCGAACGAGAAGAACTCGGCGCTCTCCGCGATCTCGGCCGCGAGCAGGCAGGCGCGCGGCAGCTCGATCATGGTGCCGACCTGGTAGGTCAGCTTGGTGTTGGTGTCGCGCATCACCGCCTTCGCGGTGGAATCGATGCGCGCCTTGACGAGGTCGAGCTCCATCTTGGTGGCGATCAGCGGCACCATCACCTCGAGGCCGACGGCCTTGCCGGTGCGCTTCTCGGCCTCGACCGCCGCTTCGAAGATCGCCCGCGCCTGCATCTCGGCGATCTCGGGATAGGCGATCGCGATACGGCAGCCGCGGAAGCCGAGCATCGGGTTGAACTCCGACAGCTCGCGCGCGCGGTCGGCCAGGCGCCGCGGGTCGGTGTTCATGGCGCGCGCCACTTCCTCAACCTCGGCATGGGTGTGCGGCAGGAACTCGTGCAACGGCGGATCAAGCAAGCGGATCGTGACGGGCAGACCCTTCATGATCTCGAACAGCTCGACGAAGTCGGCGCGCTGCATCGGCAGCAGCTTTGCCAGCGCAGCGCGGCGCGACTGCTCGTCCTCGGAGAGGATCATCTCGCGCACCGTGCGGATGCGCGTCTCCTCGAAGAACATGTGCTCGGTACGGCACAGGCCGATGCCTTCCGCGCCGAACTTGATCGCGGTGTGCGCGTCTTCCGGCGTGTCCGCGTTGACGCGCACGCCGATCTTACGGACCTGGTCGGCCCATTTCATTAGCGTGCCGAACTCGCCGGACAGCTCGGGCTCGATCATCGGCATGCGGCCGGCGAGCACCTGGCCGAGCGAGCCGTCGATGGTGATGACGTCGCCGGTCTTGAAGGTGCGCGAGCCGATGCTCATGGTGCCGCGGCCGTAATCGACGCGGATGGTGCCGCAACCGGAGACGCATGGCTTGCCCATGCCGCGCGCGACCACCGCAGCATGCGAGGTCATGCCGCCACGGGTGGTCAAGATGCCTTCGGCGGCGTGCATGCCGTGGATGTCCTCGGGGCTGGTCTCGATCCGGACCAGAATCACCTTGCGACCGTCGGCCTGAAGCTTGGCCGCCTCGTCCGAGGAGAACACGATCTCGCCGGAGGCCGCACCCGGCGAGGCCGGCAGGCCGGTCGCGATCACGTCGCGCTTGGCATTGGGGTCGATGGTCGGATGCAGCAGCTGATCGAGCGAGGCGGGGTCGATCCGCGTCACCGCTTCCTTCTTGGTGATCAGGCCTTCATTGGCGAGCTCGACCGCGATGCGCAGCGCCGCTTTCGCGGTGCGCTTGCCGCCGCGGGTCTGCAGCATCCAGAGCTTGCCCTGCTCGACCGTGAACTCCATGTCCTGCATGTCGCGGTAGTGCTTCTCGAGCAGCGTGTAGATCCGGGTCAGCTCGTTGAAGGCTTCCGGCATCGCCGATTCCATCGACGCCTTGTCGGAGCCCGAGTCCTTGCGCGCTTCCTCGGTGATGTCCTGCGGCGTGCGGATGCCCGCCACCACGTCCTCGCCTTGCGCGTTGATCAGGAACTCGCCGTAGAGCTTGCTCTCGCCGGTCGAGGGATTGCGCGTGAAGGCAACGCCGGTCGCCGAGGTCTCGCCCATGTTGCCGAACACCATGGCCTGCACGTTGACCGCGGTGCCCCAGGATTCCGGAATGTCGTGCAGCCTGCGGTAGGTCACCGCGCGCGCGTTCATCCAGGATGAAAACACCGCGCCAATGGCGCCCCAGAGCTGGTCGTGCGGATCCTGCGGAAAATCCTTGCCGGTTTCGCGCGCGACCGCGTCCTTGTACTTGCCGACCAGATCGACCCAGTCGTCGGCGGTGAGATCGGTGTCGAGCGTGTAGCCCTGGCTGTCCTTGAAGGTGTCGAGGATTTCCTCGAAATGATGATGCTCGAAGCCGAGCACCACGTCCGAATACATGGTGATGAAGCGGCGATAGCTGTCATAGGCGAAGCGGCGATCGCCCGACAGTTCCGACAGCGCTTCCACGGTTTCGTCGTTGAGGCCGAGATTGAGCACGGTGTCCATCATGCCCGGCATCGAGGCGCGGCCGCCGGAACGCACGGAGACGAGCAGCGGGTTCCTGGAATCGCCGAAGATCTTGCCGGTCAACTTGCCGACATGGTCGAGCGCCTTCTCAACCTGCGACTTCAATTCCTTGGGGTAGGATTTGTCGTGCGCGTAGAAATAGGTGCAGACCGAGGTCGGGATGGTGAAGCCCGGAGGCACCGGCAGGCCGAGATTGGCCATCTCGGCGAGGTTGGCGCCCTTGCCGCCGAGCAGGTCGCGCATCTCCGCTTTGCCCTCGGCCTTGCCGTCCCCGAACGTGAACACCCACTTGCCGGCCTTGGCCGCAACAGGCGCCGCCTTGGTTGAAGCAGCCTTGCTCGGTACCGACTTCGCGGCGACCTTCGGCGCAACCGGCTTCTTCGGCGCCTTCGCAACAGCCTTGGAAACGGCCTTGGCCGCAGGCTTCACAGCCGGCTTGGCAGCAGCCTTGGCCACGGGCTTCGGGGCGCGCTTGGCAAGTGCCTTGCGGGCCGCCGGCGCGGCTTTCGCCTTGGCAGAGGACTTTGATTTCGCTGGCATTTTCGCTGAAGTTTTCGAGGCGGCTTTGGCCATAGCTTGCACACAACCTGCGAGAGGAATGGGTAATCGCGGGCCTTACACCACTTTGGGCAGGTCCGCGCAAGTCGAAGAGTTCCGTAGAATGAAGGCCTAGAGATGGAGCCACTTCAACAATCCGAGCCCGATCGCACCATTTATGATGAGAAAAATCGCGACGATCAGGTTCAGCAGGCGCGGCATGATCAGGATGAGCACACCCGCAAGCAGCGACAGGATCGGCGAGATATGGGCGACGGTGATGTGCATGAACTTTCTTTCCGTGGGGTGGGGGCGAATCGCGGCGGGATCATAGCGGACTAGGTTCCGCGGGTAGAGACGCACTGGGCGGGCGCGAGTTCCCGGCTTCGCGAAAACTGCCCGAAAATGCCGCGAATGCGGCGGCCGTTTTCCGGAACATCGCGAAGACGCATGCATTGGCAACCGGTCGCGCCATTGGCGCTTCCCGAAAACCTTCTCGAAGGAGTTGCCCATGCGGAACAGGATTCTTGCTCTTGCAGCGCTCGCGGCCGCGATCGGCTCGCCCCTTGCGGCGCAGGCGCAAAGCAGCGTCACAGTGGGACGCGCACCCGTCGTCGTCGACAGCGGTCCGACCATTGCGGTCGAGCAGCGGCCGGCGTTCCGCGACTATGTCGTCGAACAACGTGTGCCGGCTTTCCGCATCCCGGATCGCGTGGTGGTCGGTGCCACCTTACCTGAAAGCGGCGTGACCTATTATGACGTGCCGCAACGTTTCGGCGCCACCACCTATCGCTACACCGTCGTGAACGGCGAGACCGTGCTGGTCGAGCCGCGCTCGCGGCGCATCGTCGAGGTGATGGACTAGCGTCTTCAGGGATCGACTAGGTGTCCGGCGCGTCACATCAATCAGGCTGACGCGAGCAGTAGAGTCGGACATCAGGCCCCGCCCGGTCCTCCCCCCGCCGGGCGGGGCTTTTTGTGCTTCGTGTGTGCGTGCTCTCGCGTCCCGGACGCGACGCAGCGCGTAGCGTTGCGGCGCAGAGCCGGGACCCAGAATCTTTTGCGGCGGCATGGGCCCCGGCTCTGCAGCGCACCGCTAAGAAGCGCTGCGCCGCGTCCGGGGCACGAGGTCAATCCTGGATCTTCGAGAAATCCGCCACCGCACGCGTGGCGCTGCGGATTTCGTTGAGCAGCTTCAGGCGGTTCTCACGCACCTTCGCATCCTCGTCGTTGACGCGAACTTTCTCGAAGAACGCATCGACCGGCGGGCGCAGCTTTGCCATCGCGCTCATCGCAGCCGCGAAGTCTTCCTTGGCGACGGCGGCGCTTGCTTCCGCCTGCACTTCGCCGATCGCCTTCGCCAGCGCCTTCTCTTCATCGAGGCTGTAGAGTGCAGCGTCGGGCGCGCCGTCGAACGTGCGCTTGTCCTTCTTCTCCTCGATGCCCAGGATATTGCTGGCGCGCTTGATGCCGGCGAGCAAATTCTTGCCGTCGTCGGTCTCGAGAAACTTGCCGAGCGCCTCGACGCGGCGAACGATCATCAGCAAATCATCCTGGCCGCCGAGCGCGAACACGGCATCGACGAGATCATGCCGCGCGCCCTGCTCTCGGAGCTGAACCTTCAGGCGATCAGCGAAGAAAGCAAGCAGGTCGCTCGGAAGCTTCTGCGCATCGGCAGGCTTCAAGGACAAGCCGGCGAGTGCGGACGCCGCCGTCTTCATGATCGACAGACGCAGTGCGTTCTCAGCGATCAGCCTGATCACACCCAGCGCCGCGCGACGCAGCGCATACGGGTCCTTGCTGCCCGTCGGCTTTTCGTCGATCGCCCAGAAGCCGACAAGCGTGTCGAGCTTGTCGGCGAGCGCCACGGCGACGCTAACCGGATCGGTCGGCACGCGATCGGCAGGACCTTGGGGCTTGTAGTGCTCCTCGCAAGCCGCGGCGACGGACGCATCCTCGCCCTGGGCCAGCGCATAGTATTTGCCCATTAGGCCCTGCACCTCGGGGAATTCGCCGACGACTTCGGTCAGCAGATCGGCCTTGGCCAGATGCGCGGCACGCGTCGCCTTCGCGACATCGGCACCGACAAGCGGCGCGATCTCGGCGGCGAGGCGTTCGATCCGCTTGATGCGTTCAGCCTGAGTGCCGAGCTTCTCGTGAAACACGATCTGCTCGAACTTCGGCAGACGATCCTCGAGCTTCGTCTTCAAATCCGTCTCGTAGAAGAACTTCGCATCCGACAAGCGCGGACGGATCACGCGCTCGTTGCCGGCGACGATGGTCTTGCCGCCGTCGGGCGCCTCGATGTTGGCGGTGAGGACGAACTTGTTGGTCAGCTTGCCCGTCTTGGAATCCCTGACGACGAAGCACTTCTGGTTGTTGCGGATCGTGGCGCGGATCACCTCGTCCGGGATCGCCAGATATTCCGGCTCGAACGATCCCATCATGACGACAGGCCATTCGACGAGGCCCGAAACCTCGTCGAGCAGCACCTGGTCCTCGACCAGCTCGAACCCTTGCGCGAAGGTCAGCTCCTTGGCGTCGGCGAAGATGATGTCCTTGCGCGCCTGCGGATCGAGGATGACCTTGGCAGCCTTCAGCTTCGCTTCGTAGTCCTCGAAGCGGCGCACGGAAATCGCGCTAGGAGCCATGAAGCGATGGCCGTGGGTGGTCTGGCCGGCCTCGATGCCATCGACCGCGAATTTCACGACGTCGGGCTCTTCGGTTTCGAGCCCGAACGTCGCGGTGATCGCGTGCAGCGGGCGCACCCAGCTCAGCGAGCCCGGCTTGCCGGAGCGCGCGCCCCAGCGCATCGATTTCGGCCAGGGGAAAGTGCGGATGATGACGGGAAGGATTTCCGCGAGCACGTCGATGGCGTCGCGGCCGGGCTTCTCGATCAGCGCGATGTAGAAGTCGCCCTTTGGGTCGCGCTGGATCTTGGCCTCGTCGAGCGATGTCAGGCCCGTCGCTTTGAGGAACCCCTGCACGGCCGCATCGGCCGCGCCGATCTTCGGTCCACGGCGTTCGGTCTTCAGGTCAGGCTGGCGCGCAGGGATGCCGTGCACGGTGAGCGCGAGGCGGCGCGGCGTCGCGAACGCCTTCGCGCCCTCGTAGACGAGGCCTTCGGCGACGAGCTTGTCGGTGACCATGCGGCGCAGGTCCTCCGCCGCCTTGGCCTGCATGCGCGCGGGGATTTCTTCGGAGAACAGTTCAAGCAAAAGATCGGGCATCAGGCCGCTCCGCCCGCTTCAGTATGGATCCAGGCCTCGCCGCAAGCCTTTGCCAATTCGCGCACGCGAAGAATGTAGCTCTGCCGCTCCGTCACCGAGATCACGCCGCGCGCGTCGAGCAGGTTGAACACGTGGCTCGCCTTGATGCACTGGTCATAGGCCGGCAGCGCCATCAAATGCGCCTCGCGCTTGCCATCTTTCCAGCCGGCTTCTAGGTACGTTCTGCACGCGCTTTCAGCCATCTTGAATTGCTCGAACAGCATCGCGGTGTCGGCGATCTCAAAATTGTGCTTCGAATATTCCCGCTCGGCCTGCAGGAAGACATCGCCATAGGTGACCTTGGCGTCACCGTCGCGGCCGTTGAAGTTGAGGTCGTAGACGCGATCGACGCCCTGCACGTACATCGCGAGCCGCTCGAGCCCGTAGGTAAGCTCGCCCGCGACCGGCGCGCATTCGACACCCGCGACCTGCTGGAAATAGGTGAACTGGCTGACTTCCATGCCGTCGCACCAGCACTCCCAGCCGAGGCCCCAGGCGCCCAACGTCGGGCTCTCCCAATCGTCCTCGACGAAGCGGATGTCGTGCATGGCGGCATCGATGCCGATCGCGGCGAGCGACTTCAGGTACAGCTCCTGAAGGTTCGGCGGCGACGGCTTCATGATCACCTGGAACTGGTAGTAGTGCTGCATCCGGTTCGGATTCTCGCCGTAGCGGCCGTCCTTGGGTCGGCGCGAAGGCTGCACATAGGCCGCATTCCAGGGCTTTGGCCCGAGCGCGCGCAGCGTCGTCGCCGGATGGAAGGTGCCCGCACCCATCTCCATGTCGTAGGGCTGCAGGATCACGCAGCCCTGCTCGGCCCAGAACCGCTGGAGCGCGAGGATAAAACCCTGGAACGAGCGTTCCGGGCGCATATGGGCGGGCAAGGAGGCGTCCATCGTCAGATCGGGCTCTCGCGGGGGGTTGAATCGCGCGGGACCGTATCGACGGCAGGGGTGGGAATCAAGGCGAAGGGGGTGGAATGTCGAGCTTCTCAGGTGCGCAACTGCGCACCCTAGTTCGATGCTTCGCATCGCCCCGGAATGACGGCGTATGGAAAGACGCCAGCTAACCCGGTCGATAGGCTCCGGTCACAGGATCCTGTTTCAGCGTCTGGACGGCCTCCCTATGGGCGGCCTCGGCGACGCGTGAGAGGCGCATCTCCTCCAGCTCCTGGTTGATCCTGACGGCGGTCTTGTAGGCCCAGCGGACCACGGCAAGCCCGCCCAGGACGCCCGCGAAAGCGACGAACGGCGGCATCGGTCGATCCTTGTTCAATGCTCAGCCCCCACGCGCATTCTTGCTCAGACCGGGCCGCGCCGCAATTGGTTCAGCCTCAAGTCTCCTTGGGACCAAATGGCGCGGAGGGGCTCCGTCTAGAACCCGAATTTCGCCCAGATCGCGCGCGTCTCGACCGCCGAGATCAGGTCGTCCGGCAGGCCGGCCATTGATTCCATGGCCGAAAGCTGCCCCGCGCCTGGCGATTTCCGGCCCAAAAGGCTGGAGAGCAGACCGGTCGGCTGGGCAATCACGGGGGTGAGAACCTTCTCGCCATAGCGGGCACGAAGAGTTGAGCGGAGATCGCCGATGCTGTCGGCGAGCCCCAGCGCGATCGAACTCTCGCCGGCCCAGTATTCGCCCGTGAACAGGGTGTCGTCGGAGCCCTTCAACCGCGCGCCGCGGCTCTCCTTCACCAGCGCGATGAAGATCTGGTGGATCTCGCGCTGGAGCGCCTTCAGCTTGGCGACGTCGTCGGGGTTTTCAGGGAGAAACGGGTCGAGCATCGCCTTGTGCGCACCGGCGGTGTAGAGGCGCCGCTCGATGCCGAGCCGCTTGATCGCCTCCTGGAAACCAAAACTGCCGCCGACCACGCCGATCGAACCGAGGATCGAGGACGGATCGCAGATGATCTCGTCGCCGGCGCAGGCGATCATGTAGCCGCCGGAGGCCGCGACGTCCTCGACGAACACCAGCACCGGCAGCTTCTTCTCCGCCGCGAGCTGCTTGATGCGCAGGTAGATCTGGCGCGACTGCACCGGCGAGCCGCCGGGCGAATTGATCACCAGCGCCACCGCCTTGGCGTTGCGCGTCGAAAACGCCCGCTCCAGCACCCGCGAAACGGTCGCGAGCGTCATACCCGGACGCAGCGGCGTCACCGCGCCGATCACACCGGACAGCCGCACCACCGGCACCACGGCCGTGCCGGGACGGAAGCGCGCCGGCAGATATTGCATGAGCTTGTCGGCCAGGCCGGAACTCTCACGATCGTTCAATTGTTCGGCCATGCCGTTACCTCTAATTAACCATTTCTTATCACGCGACTGTCATTGGAAGGGCCCGGAACGTGTTTTGCAAAAACCCCGTTGAGAGGCTGCAATGGGCCAGCGGAGAACACCATGAAAATCTATCTGCTGATGCTGCTGATCGGTGCGCTATTCATGGCGATCCGCCTGACGACTCCGCAAGAGCACCAGTCGGAATCGCTTCCGCAATAGCTCAGCACGGTTCCACCAGGGGTAGAACCGCCCTTCCCTCCAGAATATCCATCACCTCTTTTTTAGGCACGCGTGACTCTTCGTTGAGCATGAGGCCGGGCAACAATCGTGCCGGGGCCCTCCCGCCCTTGACCGCGCGCACCAGCACGCGGATCGCGGGCCGCCCGGCTTCACCGTGAACCGGCAGAATCACAAGACTGCCGAAGCCGCGAGACAGCGCCGCCAAAACCTCCGCGATCCCATCTGCGCGCCAAATCAATGTCAGCGCGCCATTCGAGCGGAGGATGCGCCGCGCCGCATGCACCCAGGCATTCAGCGTCTCATCCGTCGCCACATGCGCGATCTGGCGCGCCTGGTCGGCCGAGCCGCGATGGCGAGCGGGATCGTTGAAGGGCGGGTTCATCAGCACCACGTCGACACTATCCGGCGCGAGCCCGCTGGCCGCGAAGGCCTGCGCGTCCGCGGTGACGTCGAGCACGATCGTCTCGGCGGCAATCGCATTCGCTGCCGCATTGACGCGCGCAAGCTCCGCCAGTTCGGGATCGATCTCGACCAGGCCGAGCCTGATCCCGGCAACGCGCCGCGCCAACGCAAGCCCGGCCGCACCGATACCGGCGCCGAAATCGACGACGCGGTCGCCCGCCCTCGCCTCCGTCGCCGCCGCGAGCAGAATGGCATCGTGCCCGGCGCGATGGCCGGACCGCTTCTGCTTCAGCCGCAATTGCCCGCCGAGAAAGGCGTCCTCGGTGAGGTCTGCCAGTGCTTCACTCATCGCCGCGCAGTTCGTGGCTGAGGCCGGCCTCGGTCAGAAGCTGCCGGGCCTCGATGGCGTCGTCCTCGTGGACCAGGATCCGCCGCGGCAAAATGCCGAGCGAGCCCTCGATGATGCTCATGTTCTGGTCCAGCACCAGATGATGGATGTTGGCGCCGTCGAGCAGCGCGCCGATCGCCGACACCAGCACCATATCGTTGGTCCGAACCAGTTCTCGCAAAACACAAGCCTCCTGCCTGGCGGGGATTAAGCGCCAAATGTCAATGGTTCCACGGCCCTTGCCGCATCCCCGTCCAGTTTCTATTGTCTCTCCATCAGAATAGCCCTTCCGGGGCAAATATTGGAGACCGGCGTGGCCGTCATCGTACCTTTCGAAACTCCCGGCGCGTCGATCGAAGAGCTGGTTGCCCTTGTCGCCGGTGACATGGAGCGCGTCAACGCCACGATCCTGTCGCGGACCGGTTCGGACGTGACCATGATCCCGGAGGTCGCCAACCATTTGATCTCCTCCGGGGGCAAGCGCCTGCGCCCGATGCTGACGCTGGCCATGGCCAACCTCGCCGGCTACACCGGCGACGGCCATATCAAGCTCGCCGCCAGCGTCGAGTTCATGCATACCGCCACCCTGCTCCATGACGACGTCGTCGACGAAAGCGAGATGCGCCGCGGCAAGCTGTCGGCGCGCATGCTCTGGGGCAATGAGGCAAGCGTGCTGGTCGGCGACTTCCTGCTCGGCCAGGCCTTCCGCATGATGGTCGAGGTCGGCTCGCTCCGCGCGCTCGACATTCTCTCCGCGGCCGCCGCCACCATCGCCGAGGGCGAGGTGATGCAGCTTGCCGCCGCCAAGAACACCGCGACCACCGAGGACGAATATCTCGCCGTGATCCGCGGCAAGACCGCCGAGCTGTTCGCGGCCGCCTGCGAGGTCGGCCCCGTGATCGCCAACCGTCCGAAGGCGGAGCAGACCGCCTGCCGCTCGGTCGGCATGAATCTCGGCATCGCCTTCCAGCTCGTCGACGACGTGCTCGACTATGGCGGCAAGAGCGCGAAGCTCGGCAAGAATACCGGCGACGATTTCCGCGAGGGCAAGATCACGCTGCCCGTCGTGCTCGCCTTCCGCCGCGGCAACGACACCGAGCGCGCCTTCTGGATCCGCGCGCTCGAGCGCGGCGAAATCGGCGACACCGACCTCGACCACGCCATCGGGCTGATGAACAAGCATCGTGCGCTCGAAGACACGCGCAGCCGCGCCCAGCACTACGGCGCCATGGCGGTGGACGCGCTGGCGCTGTTCCCATCCTCGCCAATGAAGAGCGCGCTGGAGCAGGTCGTGGCGTTCTGTCTGGCACGGTCGCATTAGGGCTCCGCATCCTTAGCGCTTGCCGGTCGCCACACCCTCAGCGTCGTCCCGGCGAAGGCCGGGACCCATGACCCCGGTCAGCGTTGTCTGAGCGCGCTGTGGCCACCATCGTGCACCAACGGTCGTGGGTATGGGTCCCGGCCTTCGCCGGGACGACATCGTTGAGATAGCCTCGCCACTTCATCAACACCGTCATTGCGAGCGCAGCGACAGCTTCAGCTTCGCAGCTGCCTTGGCTCCCTCCACCCACATCGGCCACTGCTCGCCCAGTGACTTGCATTTTGCAAGCCACTCTCCTACCTTCCCCTCATGCAGCCCAAATCCCCCTCCATTCAGGAATGTCCGGTCGGCCGCGCCGTGGAGACGGTCGGCGAATGGTGGAGCATTTTGATCCTGCGGGATGCCTTCCAGGGCGCAACGAAGTTCGACGAATTTTCGCAAAGCCTCGGGATCGCGCCGAACATCCTGTCGCGGCGGTTGGCCCATCTCACCGAAAGCGGCATGTTCGTCCGCCGCCGCTACAATGAACGGCCGCCGCGCTATGAATATGTGCTGACGGACAAGGCCCGGGACTTCTTCCCCGTGGTCGCGACCCTGCTCGCCTGGGGCAACAAGCATCTCGCACCGAAGGGCGAAGCGATCCTGCTCGCGAACCGGCGCGATCGTCGTCCATTCAATCCGGTGGTGGTCGATGCCGCCGACATGCAGCCGATTACGCTCACCAATGCGGTCATCATCGCCGGTCCCCGCGCCAGCCGTGTCATGCGCAAACGGCTGACCTCGCTCAAAGCCATGAACCCGGCCGTCGCGCCGGCTGGAGACTGACATGCGTCGTATCGTCGTGACGGGAATGGGCGCGGTGTCGCCGCTTGGCTGCGGTGTCGAACTGTCGTGGCGCCGGCTGCTGGCCGGTCAAAGCGGGCTGCGCCCGCTGCCGGAATGGTCGCAGGCGCTGCCGGCACGCATTGCCGGCCTCGTGCCCGACAAGGCCGATGATGCGGACGGCGGCTTCGATCCCGCGCAGGCCGCCGCGCCGAAAGACCAGCGCAAGATGGACCGCTTCATCCTGTTCGCGCTGCTCGCCACTGCAGAAGCTGTGGCGCAGGCCGGCTGGACACCGCAGGACGCGGCAGCACAGGAACGAACCGCGACGATCATCGCCTCCGGCGTCGGCGGTTTTCCGGCGATGGCGGAGGCGGTGCGCATCACCGAACTGCGCGGCCCGCGCCGGCTGTCGCCGTTCACGATCCCCTCTTTCCTCGCCAATCTCGCTGCGGGGCACGTCTCGATCAAATACGGCTACAAGGGAGCGCTGGGCACACCGGTCACGGCGTGCGCCGCCGGCGTTCAGGCGATCGGGGATGCCGCGCGCATGATCCGCGCGGGCGAGGCTGATGTGGCGATCTGCGGCGGCGCGGAAGCCTGCATCGACATCGTCAGCCTCGGCGGCTTCGCTGCGGCCCGCGCACTGTCGAGCGGGTTCAATGACGCACGCGCCTCGCGCCCGTTCGATCGCGACCGCGACGGTTTTGTCATGGGCGAAGGTGCCGGCATCCTGGTGATCGAGGAGCTGGAGCATGCATTGGCGCGTGGCGCGACGCCGATCGCGGAGATTGTCGGATACGGTACGACCGCGGACGCCTATCACATGACATCGGGTCCGCCTGACGGTGACGGCGCGCGGCGCGCCATGGAGATCGCGCTCCGGCAGGCGAAGCTTGCGCCTGCGGATTTGCAGCACCTGAACGCGCATGCGACGTCGACACCGGCCGGCGACGAGAGCGAGCTTGGCGCGATTGCCGCCCTGTTCGGTCGTCACCGCGGCATCGCCGTGAGCGCGACCAAATCGGCCACCGGCCATCTGCTCGGCGCCGCGGGTGGGCTGGAAGCGGTCTTCACCGTGCTCGCCCTGCGCGACCAGATCGCGCCGCCGACGCTCAATCTCGAAAACCCTGATCCCGCCGCTGACGGCATCGACATCATCGCCGGTGTGGCGCGCCCGATGCCGATGCAGCACGCGATCTCGAACGGGTTCGGATTCGGCGGGGTGAATGCCAGCGTGATCTTCCGCCGGATGGGCTAAACGCAAGCCTTGTAGACGACGGGGCCTTGCAATCGCGGCAAGCATCGCTACCAAAGCGGGATGATCAACACGAATTTCTGGCTGTTCCTGGCCGCCGCTTGTCTCATCGCCGCCGTTCCCGGCCCCGGTATTTTCTACGTCGCGGCACGGACCTTGTCGGAAGGGCGCGCCAGCGGTTTTGCATCGACCGTGGGCACCGCGCTCGGCGGGCTGGTTCATGTGGTCGCAGGCAGCCTCGGCATCTCCGCCATCATTCTTGCCAGCGCCGAGCTGTTCGCCGCCGTGAAGTTTGTCGGCGCACTCTATCTGGTCTGGCTCGGCATCAGGACCTTTCGCAGCGCCGGCCGCACGCTGTCATTCGACAGCGAGCCCGTCGGCGACAAGCGCGCCTTTCGCGACGGCGTGCTGGTCGAGGCGCTGAACCCGAAGACCGCCGCCTTCTTCCTCGCCTTCATTCCGCAGTTCCTTGACCCCGCGGGATCGAACCCGACACTGCAATTCATCATGTTGGGTGCGATCTCGGTGACGCTGAACACGCTCGCCGACATCGTGGTGGTGCTGATGGCCTCCGCGACACGCACGCAGTTGATCGGAAGGCCACATCTGATGCGACGTCTCACCCAGGGCTCCGGCCTCTTCATCGCAGGGCTCGGCCTGTCGCTCGCACTGGCGCGGCGACCCGCGAATGGATAGCGCCACCATGCCCGCCCCGCAAAGCCGCACTTACGAGTCTCACGGCCTGCGGCTGCACTATGCCGACTGGGGCAACGACGGCGCGCCGGTCGCCATCCTGGTTCATGGCGGCCGCGATCATTGCCGGAGCTGGGACGTCATCGCCCGGTCGCTGCAGCCGCATTTCCACGTGCTCGCACCCGACCTGCGCGGTCACGGCGATTCGGACTGGACCAAAGGCGGCAGCTACGCACTGACGGAGTATGTGTACGATCTGGCCCAGCTCGTCCGTGCCGTCGCAGCGCCTCAAGTCACTCTCATCGGCCACTCCATGGGCGGCATGGTCAGCCTGATCTTTACAGGGGCTTTCCCCGAACAGGTCTCGAAGCTGGTCGTGCTCGACGGCGTGACGATGTTGCCGGATACACCAAAACCGCCGGTGCATGAGCGTATCGGCAAATGGGTCGGTCAGCTGGACAAGCTGCACGACCGCGCACCGCGCCGTTATTCGACGCTCGAAGATGCGGCGGCGCAGATGGTGCTTCACAACAAGCGGCTATCCCGCGACCTCGCGCTGCATCTCGCCACCCACGGCGCGCGGCAGAACGAGGACGGCACCTATAGCTGGAAGTTCGATCCCCACCAGCGCGCCTCTGCGCCGCACCGGCTCTGGCCGGACGATCACATCGCGCTGTGGTCGCGCATCGCCTGTCCGACGCTGCTCTTGAATGCCGGCGAAAGCTTTCTGGCTGGCGCAAGGGCCGCGGGCTTGGAGCGCTACTTTCCGCAGGCGCGCGTCGAGACCATCGCCGGGGCCGGACACTGGCTGCAACATGACAAGCCGCAGGAGGTGTTAGGTGAGATCCGGGAGTTTCTCGGGCTGGCCTAGCTCAGCGTCCCCGCGTGCACCCACCAGCCGGAATGATCCCTGCGGATCGTCTCGGCGGCGGCATGCGCTTCGGAAGATGCGCCATAGATCGCAAAGCACGTCGCACCCGAGCCGGACATGCGGGCAAGCTTGACGCCGGCGGAGCCACGCAAGGCTTCCAGCACGTCGCCGATGACAGGCTCGATGCGCATCGCGGGGGCTTCGAGATCGTTGGCGACGGTCTCGAGCGTGTCGACCCAATCGGCAATGGAGGCGCCCTCGCCCGGCCAGGCCGGAGCGTCGAGGACGGAGGTGGCGCCGACCAGGAGTTCGCCGTTGCGCAGGCCCAGCGCCTGGAACACATCCTTGGTCGCGACCGGCACGCGCGGATTGACCATCACGCAGGGCATGCTCGGCAACGCGAGCGGCAGCAGCTGTTCGCCGACACCGGTCATGTCGCAGGCGCGCGAGAACAGACACACCGGCACGTCGGCACCGGTCGCAAGCGCAACCTTCTGCAGCCGCGGGTCTTCGAGCGAAAGATCGTTGAGATGCGCCAGCAATCGCAGCGCCGCAGCCGCGTCGGCCGAGCCGCCGCCGATGCCGGCGGCGACCGGGAGCACCTTGTCGAGCGCGAAGGCGCCCAGCTTCAGGTTCGGGACGGCTTCGGCCAGGAGCTTGGCCGCCTTGAACACGAGGTTGTCGGCCATATCGCCGCAGGCCGCCGCGAGTGGCCCTGTCGTGGTGAGCTTCAGCTCGCTGCCGGGCTCCAGCGTGAGCCGGTCGGCGCAGTCGGCAAACGCGACCACGCTTTCGAGATCATGATAGCCGTCGGCACGACGGCCGACCACGCGAAGGCTCAGATTGACCTTCGCGCGCCCTTCTTCAATCAACGCCGGCATTGACGACACGCCCCACCTTCAACTCACTCAGCCGCCCTTGCCGTCGTCCTTCTTCTTCTCCTTCTCCGCCTGCGCAGCCGAGGAGTTCGAATTGTCGTCGGTCATTCCGTTGGCAATCTTGGCCTCGATCTTCGGAAGCTCATCCGCTTCGGGCTTGAGATCGCGGGCGTGCGCCCACTGGAACTTGGCTTCCAACGTGCGGCCGACGCGCCAATAGGCGTCGCCAAGGTGATCGTTGATCGTGGGATCCTCGGGCTTGAGGTCAATGGCGCGCTCGAGGTTCTTCACCGCGTCCTCGTAATTGCCGATGCGGTAATAGGCCCAGCCAAGGGAGTCGACGATGTAGCCGTCATCCGGGCGCTGCTCGACCGCCCGCTTGATCATCTTCATGCCTTCGTCGAGATTGATGCCCTGGTCGATCCAGGAATAGCCGAGATAGTTGAGGACGTGGGGCTGGTCGGGCTGCAGCTCCAGCGCCTTCTTCATGTCGGCTTCGGCCTTGCCCCACTGCTTGGAGCGCTCCTCGCAGATGCCGCGATAATAATACCAGACGCTGTTGGCCTTGTCGTTGCCGGCCGGCAGCACGTCGACGCCTTGCGAATAGGTCGCGCCGCATTCGCCGAACTTCTTGCGGCCGCGCTCGATGTTGCCGAGCGCCATGATGGCTTCGAGATCCTTGGAATCCTCAGTGGTGACGCCCTTGAGGATCTTGATCGCCTCGTCGGTGCGGTCGGCGGAATCCAGATCGATGGCGAGCTGAATCTGGGCGTTGCGTTTGAGCGGCGAGGACGCCGGCACCCGCTCATAGACCTTGATCGCCATCTGCGGCCGCTTCACCGATTCATAGAGATCGGCAAGCGAGAGCAGCGCCAGGGGATGGGTGGGCTGGAGGTAGAGCGAGAGCTGGAGGTAGACCAGCGCCAGATCCTCGCCGCCGCGGCGGGTCAGTGTGGCGCCGATGCCGTAGAGTGCTTCTGCGGCGCCGGCTTGCGCGCTATCGACCAGCGGCGGCATCTTCTTGCCGGCCTTGGTGTCGCGCAACCCTTCTACGATCAGCGGATGGCGGGCGAGCTTCTTGTCGAAAGCCTGGTAGACGGTGGTCGCGGCGGCCGAGTCCTTGTTGCGCGACAGCCAGCGCGCATAGGCCTCGGTGACACGCAACATGGAATCGTCGAGCTTGTAGGCACGCTCGAACCGGGCGCCCGCGTCTTTCTCCTTGCCGGCGAGCTCGAGGATCATGCCGGCATGGAGATCCTTGAACAGCGGATACCATTCCGGACCGGCCAGCTTGTCGATGGTGGCGACGCCGCCCTTGGCATCACCCGCACCATAGGCGGCCCAGCCCGACAGCAGCGTGGCGACGAGATCGGTGATCGGACCGCGGATCGACTGGTTGATGTTGGTCTGCGCGGTCGCGTACTTCTTGAACTTGAGATCGTGCACGCCGACGACGAGGCGCGCAACGCGGTTGGTCTTGTCGATGGTCAGGATGCGCTCGGCGAGTTTGACGGCTTCGTCGATGTCACCGTCGGCGACCGAAGAGATGAAGGCGCGGTCGAGCAGCTCGTTGTTCTTGGGATCGGTGCGCAGGGCCGAGCGATAGAACGCGGCGGCGGAGGCCGCGTCGCGCTCGACGCTGGCGTGGCGGGCGGCGAGATAGCTGCCGGAGGTGGTCAGCGCCTTCAGATCGTTTCGGGTCGGAAACTGCGCCGCCGTGTCGGACGGATGGTCCGGCGTCTGCGCCAGGACCGCGCCGGGGACCGTCGCCATCGCTGAGCCCATGAGGGCAATGGCGGCAACAGTCCAGCGGTTGAAACGATTTGAAAACATCAGGGCTCGCCTTGAGTTGGTAGTGCCTGGGTCTGAAGAAGGCCGTATCGCATGCGAACGCGGCCGGTGGCATGGGGACCCGGAACCGTCGGGCCGACAATGCCGCTTTTGGCGCTTCACCGCAAGGATTCGGGCCGGGCGATCCCCTCCGCACGCCCCAAATCGGCCAAGTGACCGGTCAAGAGCGCCCCAAGACGCCGCCAGTATGGCCTTATCGTGACCACGGACCGCGACCGCGGCCGGGTTCTCACGCGAACGTGCGTCGCAGGGCCAAGGTCACGCAATATTGGTCGCCCTTGGGCCTTGGTCACCTGGATCGTGGCTTGCTGACCCCGCCTACATCGCCTCGTAGTTCGGACCGCCGCCGCCCTCGGGGGGAACCCAGGTGATGTTGCCGTTGGGGTCCTTCACGTCGCAGGTTTTGCAGTGAACGCAGTTTTGGGCATTGATCTGGAAGCGCGGGCCGGAACCTTCCTCGATCCACTCATAGACGCCGGCCGGGCAATAGCGATTCGAGGGACCTGCAAACACGTCGTGCTCGGACGTCTTCTGGAGGTTCATGTCCGTGACCTTGAGATGGACCGGCTGGTCCTCCTCATGATTGGTATTGGACAGGAATACCGAGGAGAGCTTGTCGAAGGAAATCTTGCCGTCAGGCTTCGGGTAGGTCCTCGGCGCGTGGGTCTTGGCCGGATCGAGCGTCGCGCGATCGGGCTTCGCGTGCGACTGGGTGCCAAACAGGGACCCGCCGAACAGCGTGTTGCACCACATGTCGAAGCCGCCGAGCGCAACGCCGAGCACTGTGCCGAACTTCGACCACAGCGGCTTGACGTTGCGGACCAGGAACAAATCCTTGCCGACCGAGGAGGAGCGCCAGGCGTTCTCGTAATCGACGATCTCGTCATTGGCGCGATCGGCGGCAATGGCGGACGCAACGTGCTCGGCGGCGAGCATGCCCGTGCCCATCGCGTTGTGCACGCCCTTGATCCGGGGAACGTTGACGAAGCCGGCCGCGCAGCCGATCAGGGCGCCGCCGGGGAAGCTGAGTTTCGGGACCGACTGATACCCGCCCTCGGTGATGGCGCGCGCGCCATAGGCGAGCCGCTTGGCACCTTCGAAGGTGGAGCGGATCGACGGATGGGTCTTGAAACGCTGAAACTCGTCGAACGGTGACAGATACGGGTCGTCGTAGTTGAGATGCACGACGAAGCCGACGGCAACGAGGTTGTCGTCGTAGTGATAGAGGAACGAGCCACCGCCGGTCTTCAGATCGAGCGGCCAGCCGAACGAATGCTGGATCATGCCCTTCTGGTGCTTGGCGGGATCGATCTGCCAGACTTCCTTGAGCCCGATGCCAAATTTCGCCGGCTCGCTCGTGGTATCCAGCGCGAACTTCGCGATGAGCTGTTTGGTCAGGCTGCCGCGCGCGCCTTCCGCGAACAGCGTGTACTTGCCGAGCAATTCCATGCCACGGGTAAAGGAGTCCTTCGGTTTGCCGTCCCGGCCGATGCCCATGTCGCCGGTGGCAATGCCCTTCACCGCGCCCTGCTCGTCATAGAGCACCTCGGCCGCGGCAAAGCCCGGATAGATCTCGACGCCGAGGGCCTCTGCCTTGCGCGCCAGCCAGCGGCAGACATTGCCAAGCGAGCCGATATAGCAGTGATGATTGTCCATCAGCGGCGGCATGATGAAGTTAGGCAGCCTGATCGCGCTGCCGCCCGTCATCCAGTAGAAGCGATCGTCCTTCACCTGGGTCTTCAGAGGACAATCGGAATCCTCGCGCCAGTCCGGGATCAGCTTGTCGAGCCCGGCCGGGTCGATCACGGCGCCGGAGAGAATATGCGCACCGACCTCGGAGCCCTTCTCCACAACGACGACATTGAGATCGGCATTGATCTGCTTCAGCCGGATCGCTGCAGCCAGGCCCGAGGGGCCGGCGCCGACGATGACGACGTCGAATTCCATGGATTCGCGCGGGGGAAGTTCTTCGGTGCTCATCTGATCTCAGCCCTTGAGACGGTCCTTGGTCGATTGCGCCCTCTTGTTTCCGATTTTTCCGGGTAGGACAACCTCGGAAATGCGTTTCGCCGGGGTGCAAGGCGCCCCAAACTGGACTAATAGTCAGACTTTCCAATGATCCCAGAACCCGCACCCACGGTCCGAGAGCTTCTCGCCTTCTATCTGGAGGCCGGAGTCGATTGCACGCTCGCAGAGGAACCGATCGACCGCCTGGCGGAATTGGATGCTCCACCTGCGGCCCCGCGCGCCCCACCTCCGCTCGAGGCGCCACGGCCGGCCGCCGCGCCGGCGGTGTTGCGCGGCGAGGCTGCGCCCGCACCCGACATCGCGATCGCCTCGGCGCGCGAGGCCGCACGCACCGCGCCGACCTTGGAGGCGCTGCGCGAGCTGATGCAGGGCTTCGACGGCTGCGCGCTGAAGCACACAGCGACACGGTTGGTTTTCGCCGACGGTAATCCGCAGGCGCGCATCATGTTCGTCGGCGAGGCACCGGGCCGCGACGAGGACATCGAGGGGCTTCCCTTCGTCGGGCGCAGCGGCAAGCTGCTCGATTTGATGATAGGAGCCATAGGCCTCAACCGCACCACCGCGTACATTGCCAACGTGATCCCCTGGCGGCCGCCCGGCAACCGCACGCCGACGCCGCAGGAGACGCAAATCTGCCTGCCGTTCATCCAGCGCCAGATCGAGCTGGTGAATCCGGATGTGCTGGTGACGCTCGGCAATCCCTCGACGCAGACGCTGCTGTCGACCCGCGAAGGCATCATGCGCACCCGCGGCCGCTGGTTCGACTACGAGACGGGCGCGCGCACCATCCGCGCGCTGCCGACCTTCCACCCCGCCTATCTGTTGCGCTCGCCGTCGTACAAGCGGCTGGCCTGGCAGGATCTGCGCGCGATCGCGAAGGCGCTGGCGGGGGCGTGAGGAGCCGTACGACCCTTCCCCGTCATTGCGAGCGCAGCGAGGCAATCCAGAATCTTTCCGCGGACTCTGGATTGCGTCGTCGCAAGCGCTCCTCGCAATGACGAGGGAAAGGGCGAGCGACTAAGTCCCCTTCGGCCGCACGATGGCCCAGCCGATGCGCAGCAGTTGCTGGCGTCCGGTCACCAGCCATTCGAAGGCGCGCGGGACTTCCGGGACGATGCCGGGAAAGCGCGCGAGGATGTCCGGCGGCGGAGTGCCGCCGGTATCAGAGGCGCGCCAGACCACGACGCCGCCGGTCTCGCTGAACTTGGCCTGATTGATCCAAGGCGTCCGCGCGGGCTCGGCATCGATGAAGAGATGCGGCCGGCCGGAATGCAGCGTGATCAGGCTCGCAAGCTGGGTCTCGCCGGCGACCGCGCGCAGGCGATGATTGGTGCGACGGGCAAAGCTCTCGTCGAAGAAGTCCGAAATCGCGCGCGCCGGCATCGAGGTCGCGATCTCGTTGGCACCGGTCCACGGCAGGAGCAGGACGGCGAGCACGACGCCGATTGCGGGCGCGATGACGGCGGCCGCCCAGACCATCCGCAGCATCCTCGCGCGGCGCATCGCGATGAGATCGCCGGCCCCCACGACCACGGCAAGCCCCGACAACACCAGCACGACGCCGGCGCCGCCGACGACGGCGTCGAGGCCCAGCAGGCCGGAGATCAGCACCGCGCCGAGTGGCGGCGCCAGCGCGAAGAAATAGACGAAATTGCGCGCGAGCGGCTCGACCGGCGGGCGGTAGATGATCGGCGCCTCCTCGCTCTTGGGAACGAACAGGCCGGTGTTGAGGACCGTCAGCGCCGGGATCGCCGCCGCACCGAGCAGGAGCCCCCCGAGCAGCCAGGCCGCGTGCAGCGCGCGGGCATTGAGCTGGGCGACCTCAGGCAAGGCCGGCAGGACGAGCACCTCGGCGCGCATCAGCCAGACGGCATAGGGCAATGCCAGCACGGCGACGACCACCAGCGCAAACAGTGGGTCGAATGCGCGCAGCGTGCGGCGGCCGTCCGCGGTTGCGAGCGCGAAGACGACGATCAGCAGCAAGAAGAAGATCGCAGCCGGCGTCGTCAGCAGCAAGAGGCCGGCCTCGATCGACCAGGCGAACCAAGCGTTGCCGCGGCGCTGTCCGATGATCTGCCAGGAATGCAGCAGCAGCAGCGCCCAGAGCGGCCGCGCCAGCACCAGGGGGCCGAAGTCGAGTGCTGGCGAGGAGAAGGCCAGCAGCGTCATGGTCAGCAGCACGGCCAGCACTGCCTGCTGGGGGCCGACCACCGCGCGGGACAGATGATAGAGCGCGATGAAGGTCGCGACCCCACAGAGCTCCGCAAGGACGTAGACGCCGAACACGTGGCCGCCGGCGGCGCGATAGGCGATGTCGGCGAGCCAGACCGGTAAGGGCGGGCCCAAATCAGTGCCGACCTGGTATTCGCGGCCGAACGCCAGCAGGGTCGCGAGGCTGCCGGGCGGGCTGCGATAAAACACCAGCGCCACGAACAGCCACATCGCGGCCTGGAGCAGCACGGCGATCCAGACGATCAGCCGCGGCCGCGCGCGAATGAGCTCGATGACCAGGGAGGTAAACCGCATGCAACGTCCGAAAGATGCAGCCAACCCGTGAAGCCGGCCCTATTCGCTAACGACTATTTTGATAGAGGGCGCGGCGCGTCGTGGCAACCGAGTCTCGTCTAGAGATTTGCCGACGCGTCGACTTCCAGGCTCGTGTCCACCTGCAGCTCGATCTCGGTCACCGCAAACAGATCCTGCGCCGGCTCGACGGTCCAGGGCATGTGCTTGGCGCGGGCGGCGGCGACGGGGGCGAAGAAGCTGCGGTGGTGGACGGTGGGACCGAGGCGGTTGAGCGCGTCGAGGTGCTCGGGAACGGCGTAGCCCTTGTGCTGCTCGAAACCGTAGCCGGGACAGTCCTGCGCCAGCGCGCACATCAGGCGGTCCCGCGTCACCTTGGCGATGATCGAGGCCGCTGCGATCGACAGGACGATGCCGTCGCCGCCGATCACGGCCTCGCAATCGCATTCCGTGTCGAGCCGGTCGCGGCCGTCGACGAAGACGTGCCGGGGCTGCTCGGGCAGCGCCACCACGGCGCGCTTCAGCGCCCACAGCGAGGCGCGCAGGATGTTGTCGCGGTCGATGCGGGCGCGCGAGGCGACGGCCACCGAGACCTGGGCGGTGGCGCAGATCTTGTCGAACAGCCTTTCGCGCTCCTCGGCCGTCAGGCGCTTGGAATCGTCGATCCCGCGCGGGATGCGGTCGGGATCGAGAATCACCGCCGCAGCCACCACAGGACCGGCCAGCGGCCCGCGCCCGGCCTCATCGCAGCCCGCCACCGGCCAGACGCCGCGCTTCATCAGCGCGCGCTCCCGGCGGAAGCTTGGGGCGACGATGATGGCGCTCTTTGTGCCGGCCAGCGCCTTGGCGATTTTTTTGGGCGCAGCTTTCTTGTTTTCAGGCGCAGCCTTCTTGGGCGCACCTTTGGCCGGCTTCTTGGCGGACTGATCCCGAATCATGGCGGGGATCGTGCGCAAGCGGCACGGCCTGCGCAACCGGGAACCTCGGACAATTCCCGCTATTCAAGATTCAAGTCAGCCGCCCTATTCCGCCAGATGCACCCGCCGGTCCTCGCCGACGTCGATGCCGGGTGCGACCACGACTTCCCATGGATGGCCATCAGGATCGGCGAAATAGCCGGAATAGCCGCCGTAATCGGTCTCATGCGCGGCCTTCAGCAGCGCGGCTCCCTTGCCGATGGCGAAAGCCAGCACCGCATCCACCTCCTCACGCGCGCGGCAGTTCCAAGCGAGCGTCATGCCGCGGAACGTCGATGGCCTCGGATGATCCGGCAATCTGGCGTCGACCGCGAGCTGGTCCCAGGGAAACAGCGCGAGCACCGGACCGCCGGTGTCATAGAACGCAACGGCCTCACCGGTCACCTTGAGCCGGCGCGAAAACCCGAGCGCGTCGTAAAAGGCAATGCTGGCGCGGATGTCATTCACGCCCAGCGTGATGACGGTGAGCCGCGGGATTGGAGCTGGCAGTTCCTGACTCATACGACGCCTCTCCCACTTCGTCCCTCAGAACAGGCTGAGCTGATCGCCGTTCCGCTTCGGCTTGGCAAAATGATCCGTCGTCAGCTTGGAGCGCCGCTTGTTCAGCCCGAGCCTGTCGCAGGCGATCTCGAAGCGGCGGCCGATGGTCCAGGCCATCGGACCGGTGCCCTTCATGCGCTCGCCCCATTTCGCGTCGTAGTCGCGGCCGCCGCGCATGTCGCGGATCAGCGTGAAGACGTGGCGATAGCGGTCCGGATAGTTCGCCATCAGCCATTCCCGAAAGAGATCGCGCACCTCGAGCGGCAACCGCAGCAACACGTAGGAGGCTTCCTTGACGCCGGCATGAGCGGCGGCGTCCAGGATGCGCTCGATCTCGGAATCGTTCAGCGCGGGGATGACGGGGGCGACCATGACGGTGGTCGGAATGCCGGCCTCGGAAAGCTGCTTCAGCGCCTCCAGCCGCTTCGGCGGCGTGGACGCCCGCGGCTCCATGGTGCGCGCCAATTTCGGATCGAGCGAGGTCACGGAGATCCCGACCTTGGCGAGGTTGCGCTTGGCCATGCGCGCGAGAATGTCGATGTCGCGGGTCACCAGCGCCGACTTTGTGACGATCCCGACGGGATGGCCGGCGCGCTCCAGCACCTCCAGAATGCCGCGCATGATTTTGCGCTCGCGTTCGATCGGCTGATAGGGATCGGTGTTGGTGCCGATCGCGATCATCCGCGGCTCGTAGCCCGGCGCTGCAAGCTCCTTCTCGAGCAGCGCCGGCGCCTCGGGCTTCACGAACAGCTTCGACTCGAAGTCGAGCCCCGGCGACAGGCCGAGATAGGCATGGGTCGGCCGCGCGAAGCAATAAACGCAGCCGTGCTCGCAGCCGCGGTAGGGATTGATCGAACGATCGAAGCCGATGTCGGGAGAATCGTTGCGGGTAATCACCTTGCGCGAGGTGTCGATCCCGACCGTGGTCTTGAACGGAGGCAGTTCTTCAAGGCTTTGCCAGCCATCGTCGAATGCGACGCGCGCCTCGGCCTCGAACCGGCCGCTGGCGTTGGACTGCGCGCCCCGGCCTCGCCTGCGCTGGCGGTCGATGGCGACCGCCAGCTCAGGGAAGTCAGAAGGCGCACCCGCCGGCTCGGAGGGCGCCGTGACCGGCGGGTGCTTGAGAGCATGAGAGGATGCTGGACTCATGAAGCAAAGATAGCACGCCAAAGGAACAAATCAAGAACACAAACGAAAAACGTGAAAACAACCCCATGCACAGTAGAGCTGCCCAAACTTCGCGCGCCCGCTTTTGACCTCACGCAACAGTGGCGTCACGGCGATCCCGTTTGATGCTGCCGAAGGATCGATCTCGCCGGAACTCGGTTGGTGACGATCCCGGGTGAAGGTCGGCAGGAACATGACAAATCAACAACAATTGGCCGCAGCGAGCAGCGACCTCGATCTGCTCGACCGCTACTGGCGCGCCGCGAACTATCTCTCCGTCGGGCAGATCTACCTGCTCGACAATCCGCTGCTGCGCGAGCCGTTACGGCCCGAGCACATCAAGCCGCGTTTGCTCGGCCATTGGGGCACGACGCCCGGGTTGAACTTCATTTACGCCCATCTCAACCGCGTCATCCGCGCGCTGGACCTGAGCGTGATCTATGTCTGCGGTCCCGGCCACGGCGGCCCCGGCATGGTCGCCAACACCTATCTCGAAGGCAGCTACAGCGAGATCTATCCCGATATCGCGCGCGATGCCGACGGATTGCGCAAGCTGTTCAGACAGTTCTCCTTCCCCGGCGGCATCCCGAGTCACGCGGCGCCGGAAACGCCCGGCTCGATCCACGAAGGCGGCGAGCTCGGCTACGCGCTGGTGCATGCCTATGGCGCGGCCTTCGACAATCCCGACCTGATCGTCGCCTGTGTCGTCGGCGACGGCGAGGCCGAGACCGGCCCGCTCGCCGCGTCCTGGCACTCCAACAAGTTCCTCAATCCCGCCCATGACGGTGCGGTGCTGCCGATCCTGCATCTCAACGGTTACAAGATTGCCAATCCGACCGTGCTCGGGCGGATGCGCGACGACGAGATCCGCAATCTGTTCCGCGGGCTCGGCCACGAGCCGCTGTTCGTCGAGGGCGACGATCCCAAGCCGATGCATCAGGCCATGGCGGACGCGCTGGATGTCGCGTTCGCCAGCATCCGGTCGATCCAGCAGCACGCCCGCGACGGCCGCAAGAGCATCGAACGCCCGCGCTGGCCGATGATCGTGCTGCGCAGCCCGAAGGGCTGGACCGGCCCCAAGGAAGTCGACGGCAAGAAGGTCGAAGGTTTTTGGCGGGCGCATCAGGTGCCGGTCGCGAACTGCCGCGAGAATCCGGCGCATCTGAAGATTCTCGAAGACTGGATGCGCAGCTACGAGCCGGAAAATCTGTTCGACGCCAACGGCGCTCTGATTGCCGAGCTCCAGGCGCTCGCGCCCGAAGGCAATCGCCGCATGGGCGCCAATCCGCACGCCAATGGCGGCCTTCTGAAGAAGGAGCTGAAGCTGCCGGACTTCCGCAGCTTCGCCGTCGAGGTAACTCAGCCGGGCGGCGTCGTGGCGGAGGCAACCCGCGAGCTCGGGAAATTCCTGCGCGACGTCATCCGCCTCAACGCCGAGGCCCGCAACTTCCGCATCATGGGTCCGGACGAGACCGCGTCAAACCGGCTCGATGCGGTGTTCGAGGCCACGGAACGCGTCTGGATGGAGCCGACAAAACCTTACGACGTGCATCTCGCCCAGGACGGACGCGTGATGGAAGTCCTGAGCGAGCATCTCTGCCAGGGCTGGTTAGAGGGCTATCTGCTCACGGGCCGGCACGGCTTCTTCTCCTGCTACGAGGCGTTCATCCACATCGTAGATTCCATGTTCAACCAGCACGCCAAATGGCTGAAGGTGACCCGGCATCTGCCGTGGCGGCGACCGATCGCCTCGCTCAACTATCTGCTCACCTCGCATGTCTGGCGTCAGGACCACAACGGCTTCAGCCATCAGGATCCCGGTTTCGTCGATCTCGTCGCCAACAAGAAGGCCGACATCGTCCGCATCTACTTCCCGCCGGACGCCAACACGCTGCTGTGGATCGCCGATCACTGCCTGCGCACCTATGACCGCGTCAACGTCATCGTCGCCGGCAAGCAGCCGGCGCCGCAATGGCTGTCGATGCAGGAGGCGGCCACGCATTGCGACGCCGGCATCGGCATCTGGAGCTGGGCCGGCACGGAAGACGCGAATGGCGAGCCCGATGTCGTGATGGCCTGCGCCGGCGACGTGCCGACACTGGAAACACTCGCCGCCGTCGACCTGCTGCGCAAGGCGCTGCCCGAGCTGAAGATCCGCGTCGTCAACGTTGTCGACCTCATGACGCTGCAACCCAGGGAGCAGCACCCGCACGGCTTGTCCGATCGCGACTTCGACGGCCTGTTCACGCGCGACAAGCCGGTGATCTTCGCCTATCACGGCTATCCCTATCTGATCCACCGGCTGACCTATAACCGCACCAACCACGCCGGCATGCACGTCCGCGGCTTTGCCGAGGAAGGCACCACGACGACGCCGTTCGACATGGTCGTGCTCAACGAGCTCGACCGCTATCACCTCGCGATCGAGGCGATCGAGCGCGTGCCGGGACTGGCCACCAAGGCGGCGCAGGTGAAGCAGCAATTCCGCGATAAGCTGATCGAGCATTCGCGCTATGTGCGCGAATACGGCGAGGACATGCCGGAAATCCAGGAATGGGTCTGGCAGAACAGCGCCGGCGGCAACACGCCGGCGCAGGCAGGCGACTGACAGCAGCCATGTCAAACACAGTACTCGTTCTCAACTCGGGATCGTCGAGCATCAAATTCGGCCTGTTCGATATCTCGGCGGCCGAGCCCACCCTGCTCTGCAAGGGCCTGCTCGACGAGCACGAGACGAAGCCGCGGCTCGTCGTGAAGAGCCCCGCGGGCGAGGACCTGTTCGGGAAACGGAGGGAAGCATCGGATGCGGACAGCGATCATCTGTTCGCCGACGTGCTCGGCTTCATCGAGGATCGTTTCGGCGACCATCGCTTGCGCGCCGTCGGCCATCGTGTCGTCCATGGCGGTCCGGACTATTCCGCTCCGGTCGAGCTGACGGACGATGTCACCGCAAAGCTGGAAGCGCTGACGCCGCTGGCGCCGCTGCACCAGCAGCGCTGCCTGGCGCCGGTCCGCACCATCACGGCGATAAGGCCCGACCT
Source organism: Bradyrhizobium sp. JR4.3 (assembly GCF_040547695.1). Taxonomy (NCBI): domain Bacteria; kingdom Pseudomonadati; phylum Pseudomonadota; class Alphaproteobacteria; order Hyphomicrobiales; family Nitrobacteraceae; genus Bradyrhizobium; species Bradyrhizobium sp. JR4.3. Next base: position 291,054 of record NZ_JBEPQF010000007.1, read on the forward strand.
GACGCAGATCGCCTGCTTCGACACCGCTTTCCACCACGGCATTGCGCCGCCCGCCAGCCGCTTCGCCATTCCGAGAGGTTATGAAGAGCGCGGCGTCCGGCGCTACGGATTTCATGGCCTCTCGTTCGAATATGTCGCGGGACGGCTCGCCCGAATCGCACCACAGCTCGTGGCGAAGCGCACTGTGATCGCGCATCTCGGCAACGGCGCGAGCCTGTGCGGCGTGCGCGACGGCCGCAGCATCGACACCACGATGGGACTGACGCCGCTCGACGGACTGGTGATGGGCACGCGCTGCGGCAGGATCGACCCGGGCGTACTGCTCTATCTGCAACAGCACGAGAAGATGTCGGTCGAAGACGTCCAGCACCTGCTCTATCACGAATCGGGCCTGCTCGGCGTCTCCCGCATCGCTTCGGATATGCGCACGCTGCTTGCGAGCAGCGAAGCTGCGGCACGGGAGGCGGTCGAGCTCTTCACCTTCCGCGCCGCGCAGGAAGTGGCGGCGATGGCGACAACGCTTGCCGGGCTGGACTGCCTGGTCTTCACCGGCGGCATCGGCGAACACGCCGGGGAAATCCGCGGCGCGATCGGTGAGCGTCTCGACTGGCTCGGTGTGCGCATCGATGCCGCTGCGAATGAGGCGGCGCGCGAGCGTATCAACGATGGCGACAGCGCAGTCGATGTCTTCGTCATTCCAACGAATGAGGAACTGATGATCGCACGACATTGTGCGGCGGTGCTGCGGGCCGTCAGTTCGTGATCAACGGCGTACGGTCGGCGTTGCTTCCCTTCTCCCCTTGCGGGAGAAGGTGGCGCGAAGCGCCGGATGAGGGGTTCTTTCGTCGCTGATGTATGCATGTGAGTATGCGGAGACATACCCCTCACGCCTGTGAGTTTGTGTCTCCTTGCGGTGCTGCCCTCTCCCGAAAGGGGCGAGGGCGCAGTCACGAGCATCTCGCTCGCGGGGTAAATTGATCCAGCGGCCCGCGCGTTCTAATGCGTCCCCGACCAAATCTGGAAACACCCGATCGCGACCTCGATCACGATCAGCACCACCACGGCGATTTCGAGGCGGAGCGAGCGCTGGGTATCGATGATGTCGGTAAGTGCGTTGGCGGTCGCGGACACGGCGGCGAGCTTGCGCTCGAGCGTGTCCAGGCGCTCCTTCAGTTCGTACTCGTCTTCAAGGCGGGCATAGAGCCGGTCGAGTTCGGGTTTCTCCCAGAGCACGTCGGGTTTCTCGGCCACCGCAACACGGCCGGCGACGCGCTGCTGGACGAGAAGCGCATTGCCGATCAATTGCAAGATGCCCTTGCGCCGGGGCGGCGTGCGGCCCTGCTCGGCGAGCTTGCGCGCAAATGGCTCGATCACGTCGAAGACGGCGGCGACGCGGCGCTCGTCACGTGCGAGCGAAGTGCTCTTGGCAAGCGCGTCCGCGATCAGCAGCAGCCGGTCGTCGGAGAATTTGGCGAGACAGATCGGGCCACCCGGCTGGATAGCCTCGGCGCTTTCGTCCTTGCAGAGTTGCGCATGCGCGATCTCCTCCTCGTAGGGGCTGAACTCGCCGATCACGCGGGGCTTCAGGCTGTCGATCAGCACTTTCTCCTCCGAAGGGAGGAGACCGATCAGCACCACGACGCCGTAGCGGAAGATGACCGCAAGGCCGGCATGGACGCGGAAGGCGGCCGGCATCGAGGAGACTGTCGCGCCAATTTCGAGTCCGGAGGGATTGATGCGTTCACCCAGCATCACGGCGCGGATCCGCAAGGTCGGCGCGCCGTCCGGCCTGGGAGATGTTGCCGGCGAGTTAACAGCAAGTTGATCGGCGTTCATTCAAAGCCTCGTCAGCAGCACCATTGCACGGTTTTTCCCGTTCTCCCGCTATCGCATCCTCCTCTTGCAGGATTTACGAACGGCCGGCGCGCCTCGCAATGTTGCGGTTCGTCTCCGGACTAATACGGACAGGACAGGCTTGGGGCGACACATTCGGCAATATCGCCGCCCCGTACGGGACACATTTGGATGCGACAGCTGCAGCGGTTTACCATCGTATACCCGAAGCGCGGCCGGAAAGTTGCTCGGCAGCGCCACATGTTTTATGACGCCCTCATAATGAGCTACGCTTCTCCCGAAGTGTGGACACTGAAGCCTCAATCATGCTGAGCGTCATCATTCCGACCGAAGGCGTCGAGCAGACGGCGGTCGCCACTCTGGCCGCGCTGGTACCCGGTGCCGCCGCAGGCATCATCCGGGAAGTGCTCCTGGTCGACGGCACCCGCAATGGCGTCATCGAGCGCGTTGCCGACGTCGCGGGCTGCCGTTTCATCGGCTTCGAAGGATCCACGCAAGGCGCCGCGCTCGCCGCCGGCGCACTCCAGGCCCGTTCGTCCTGGCTGATGTTCCTCCCTGCGGGCGCTGTGCTGGAAACCGGCTGGATCGAGGAAACCACCCAGTTCATCCAGTCCGTCTCGACCAGCGGCCGGGATCGTGCGGCCGTCTTCCGCTATGCCCGCTCGCCCTACGCCGATGCCGGCTTCCGCGATATTCTCTGGGCCCTGATGCGCAAGCTCGTCGGTCCCTTCGGCGATCAGGGACTTTTGATCGCGCGTGATCACTACGACCGCATCGGCGGCTACGCGCCCCAAGCCCGCCGCTCCGAGGCGCGGCTGCTGCGGCGGCTCGGCCGCTCGTCGCGGATCATGCTGCGCAGTCGGATCGTCATGGTCGGCTAACACTCTCGATACTTGCCAAAGTCAAATAATTGTTTGACAATGGCAAGTATCAAGGTGACCCATGTCATTTAACGGTACCGACGACCACATCGCAGCGGTCCGCGCCTTCAACCGCTTTTACACCCGCAAACTTGGCGTGCTCGACCAGCACCTTGGAAAGAGCCCGTTCTCGCTCAGCGAGGCCCGCGTGCTCTACGAGCTCGCACAACGGGACGACCTTGCCGCCAAGGAGATCGGCAACGAGCTTGGCCTCGACCCCGGCTATCTCAGCCGCATAGTCCAAAGCTTCGACGAAAAGGGCCTGATCACCCGCAGGCCCCTGCCCGCGGATCGCAGGCAATACCAGCTCAGCCTCACCGCCAAGGGTCGCCAGACCTTTGCCAAGCTGAACCTGAGCTCGCAAAATGAGGTCGCCGCAATGCTGGCTCAGCTTTCGGCCAGCGATGCAACGCGGCTCACGCAGGCTATGGCGACCATCGAGGCCGTGCTGGAGCGTCGAAGCCAGCCCGCGGCTTTCATGCTGCGCAGCCATCGCGTCGGCGACATGGGCTGGGTCATCTCACGGCAGGCCGCCGCCTATGCGGCCGACTACAACTGGGATATCAGCTACGAGGCCCTGGTCGCCGAGATCTGCGCACAGTTCATCAAGAACTATGACGTCGCCCGCGAGCACTGCTGGATTGCGGAAGTGGGCGGCGAGCCGGCCGGCTCGATCTTTCTGGTCAAGGCTACGGACGAGATTGCCAAGCTGCGCCTGTTGCAGGTGGAAAAGAAAGCGCGGGGACTCGGTGTCGGCCGCGCGCTGGTCCAGCAATGTATCCAGGGTGCGCGCGAGAGGGGCTACAGCAAGATGACGCTGTGGACGCAAAGCATCTTGGTCGCCGCGCGTGGCATCTATCAAAGTGCAGGCTTCAAGCTCGTGAAGGAAGAGAAGCACCACAGCTTCGGTGTCGATCTGATCGGCGAGACCTGGGAGCGGGATCTCTGACTATTTCGCAACGAGCGAGATGCGCATGAATGCGCCCTCGCCCCTTGCGGGAGAGGGCAGCGACGCTGGTAGACACAAGCCCACTTGGGTGAGGGGTTTGCTTCGGCACATTCCGTGCCGATAGATACCCCTCATCCGGCGCCATAGCCGAAGCTTCGCTTCGGCGTTCTTTAAGAACGGCGGCCCAAGGCGGCCTATGCCACCTTCCCCCACAAGGGGGGGAAGGGAAGAATGGCGCGCCAACGCGGACCCCTACACCGTCGCGCCCTGGGCCTTCGGCCGACGCAGATGCTCGTCCAGCCGCGGCATGATCTCGACGAAATTGCAGGGACGCGTGCGGTAATCGAGCTGGGCTTTGAGGATGCCGTCCCAGCCGTCGCGGCAGGCACCGGGCGAACCTGGGAGGCAGAAGATGTAGGTTGCGCCCGCGACGCCGGCCGTGGCGCGGCTCTGGATCGTCGACGTGCCGATCTTGGCGTGGCTCAGCATGTGGAATGCGATCGAGAAACCGTCCATGCGCTTCTCGAACAAGGGCTCGATCGCCTCCGGCGTGACGTCGCGCCCGGTGAAGCCGGTGCCGCCGGTGGTGATGACGACGTCGACGCCTGCGTCCGCAATCCAGCGGCGGATGACGGTGCGGATCGCCTCGACGTCGTCGGTGACGATCTCGCGCGCGGCGAGATGATGGCCGGCCGCGGTGAGACGGTCGGCCAAGGTCTGGCCGGATTTGTCATCCGCGAGCACGCGCGTGTCGGACACGGTGAGCACTGCGATGTTGAGCGGGACGAATTGTTTTGTTTCGTCGATGGAGGTCATTGTACTTCCTCTCGTGTCCCGGACGCGATGCAGCGCGTCAGCGGTGCGTCGCAGAGCCGGGACCCATGCTCGTGAAATCTCAGAGGCGCCGGCGTTATGGGCCCCGGCTCAGCAGCGCAGCATTACATGCTGCGCTGCGTCCGGGGCACGAAACCGTCAGCCTACTGTCCGCCACCAAACGTGTTGCAGGCCTGGACGGTGCCCTGCTGGTAGCCGGTCATGAACCACTGTTTGCGTTGCGCCGCCGAGCCGTGGGTGAAGGAATCGGGCACGACGCGGCCTGTGGACTGGCGCTGCAGCGTGTCGTCGCCGATCGCGCTCGCCGTGGTGAGTGCGGCGTCGATGTCGCCCGGCTCCAGGAAGTTCGGCCGCTTCTTCGCCTCGCGATTGACCCAGACACCGGACAGGCAGTCGGCCTGCAATTCGACCTTCACCTGGAGCGCATTCGACTCCGCCTTGCTGCCGGCCTGCTGCTGCAGGCGCGTCACGCGTGGAATGATGCCGAGCAGGTTCTGGATGTGATGGCCGGCCTCATGGGCGATGATGTAGGCGGTGGTGAAGTTACAAGCGGACTTGCCGGAGCAGCCGCGAAAACGCGTCTCGACCTCGCGGAAGAAACCGGTGTCGAGGAAGATGGTCTTGTCCGGCGGGCAATAGAACGGTCCCATCGCCGACTCGGCCCGGCCGCAACGCCCGCCATTGGTGACGTTGCGGAACAGCACGACCTTCGGACCGGTAAAGGACTGGCCCGAGGCCTGGAAGATCTCGCTCCAGCGATCGTCGATCTCGCCGAGGATGCCGGAGATCATGCTGCCCATCTCGTCGGTCGGCGCGCCGCGCTTGGCGTTGGACGACGACTGGCGATCGGTCTGGTAGGACGGCGCCTGGCCGCCGCCGGTGAGGATCTCGGCGCCGCCGATCAGGATGCGCGGATCGATGCCGAAGGCGTAGCCGACCAAGCCGAGCACGATGATGGTGCCGATCCCGAGCCCGCCGCCGCCCATGGGGAGGCCGAACCCGCCTCCTCCACCGCCCCCGCCACCATCGTCGCGACGATCCTCGATGTCGTCGCTGCGGCGGAAATCATCGTAGCGCATGGCGGCTTCCCTCGGTCCTGGCTGGCATCAATTGGGCGCAAAGGCGGCAAAGCTCAACGCACCATGCACGTAAAATTTCCATTGCGTTAATCAATATCCCGCTCGGCAATTATTGCCTAGTGCGACAGCATGGCAATGCCAGCAATTTTTTCCGGGCATCGAGCAATTTTTTCCGAGAGAAATTTCGAGTCTTTTTGCGCTCCGATCACAGCCGCGACGCGAAGAAACGCGAAATACACTGCAAAACACGGCGAATACGCGGAGCGAACCGCGTGCGAGGCGCGATGCGAGGGCTGCTTACGAAAGCGGCGGGTTAAGTCGATTTTTACTTTGCCGCTTCAATGTAACGGTCAGTCGGTTGTTTGGTCCCGCGTCGCCGACAGCGTCGCCTGAGTCAGAGTTCTTGAGTCATGGTAGAGTCGCGTCGCGGGGCGTCTGCAAGGGCGCCCCGCACAAATTTTGAGTCTCCTTCGCACAGCATCGTCCTCGGCGATTGCGTCGCAGAGATGTCGAAGCTTCAGGCTGGTTCGGTGGACCTGGTGTTCGCCGATCCGCCCTACAATCTTCAGCTCAAGGGCGATCTCAAGCGCCCCGACGAATCCCATGTCGATGCGGTCGACGACGACTGGGACAAGTTCGATTCGTTCTCCGCCTATGACGATTTCACCCGCGCCTGGCTGCTCGCCGCCCGCCGCGCGATGAAGCCGTCGGCGACGATCTGGGTGATCGGCTCCTATCACAACATCTTCCGCGTCGGCGCGATCATGCAGGATCTCGGCTTCTGGCTCCTGAACGACATCGTCTGGCGCAAGACCAACCCGATGCCGAATTTCCGCGGCCGCCGTTTCACCAACGCACACGAAACCATGATCTGGGCCGCGCGCGACGAGAAGGCCAAGGGCTACACTTTCAACTACGAGGCGCTGAAGGCCGCCAACGAGGACGTGCAGGCACGGTCCGACTGGCTGATCCCGCTCTGCACCGGCGAGGAGCGCCTCAAGGGCGCCGATGGCAAGAAAGTGCACCCGACGCAGAAGCCGGAAGGCCTGCTCGCACGCGTGCTGCTGTCGTCCTCCAAACCCGGCGACCTCGTGATCGATCCCTTCAACGGCACCGGTACCACCGGCGCGGTCGCCAAGCGCCTCGGCCGCTCCTATATCGGCTTCGAGCGCGACAAGACCTATGCGAAAGCGGCACAAGCGCGCATCGCCGCGGTCGAGCCGTTGCCGGAGGCAAGCCTCGCCCCGTTCATGACGGCGCGCGAAGCGCCGCGGGTTGCGTTCTCGGAATTGATCGAGCGTGGCATGATCATGCCCGGCACCAAGCTGTTCGACGCCAAGAAGAAGCTCGGCGCGCTGGTCCGCGCCGACGGCGCCATCATGTTCGGCGACAAGGTCGGCTCCATTCACCGCATGGGCGCGGTGGCGCAAGGCGCGCAAGCCTGCAACGGATGGACCTTCTGGCACATCGAGACCAAGAAGGGTCTCAAGCTGATCGACGAGCTCCGCGCCGAGATCCGCGCCGGCATGGCGGCGGGGTAGCCTTCCCGTGATGTTGTAGGGTGGGCAAAGTGAAGCGTGCCCACCATTCTCGCCGCGATGTTTGGTGGGCACGGCGCTTTGCGCCTTTGCCCACCCTACGGCGTCTTGAATGACGCGACGGCCGGGACTAGATTGACTGTCTACGCCCCGTCTTGATCGGTCGAGCCATGCGACGACAGTCCGAGACATTGCTGCTGGTGCCGCTGCTTCCGATCTTTCTGGTCGGCATGTTTCCGATGTTCCTGATTGCGCTGCTGGGATTTTTCGGCCTCGCCTTGTTCGGCGTGCTCGTGGTCTGTGTCGGGCTCGCCAGCAGCAACGAGGCCCATGACAGTTTCAATCACGACGTCATCGTTCACGGCTATGCGCGCGGATCGGAGCGCAAGGCGCGGGCCTCCGACATGCATATCGCCACGCGGATCGGGCTGCGCCTCGAGGCTGTGGGCGCGGCCATGGTCATTACGGCGGCGATCGGCCTTTGTTACGCCGGCTGATCTGCGTCGCGCGCAGATACCGCCCGGCAAACTCGCCGGTTGCCCTCCCCAACAAGGTTCAGGCAAGACAAGGCGGCTTGCGGACATGTTGCTGCCTCCACTCTCGGCCAACAAACACAGGGGAGATGCCCGATGCTCAAATTCTATTTTAACGGTTCGCCGAACCCGACCAAGGTCGCGCTTTATCTCGAAGAGGCCGGCCTGCCCTTCGAGCCGGTGAAGATCGACACCCGCAAGGGCGAGCAGTTCACGCCGGACTATCTGAAGATCAATCCGAACGGCAAGGTGCCGGCGATCGATGACAACGGCACCATCGTGTTCGATTCCAACGCCATTCTGCTCTATCTGGCCGAGAAGACCGGCAAATTCCTGCCCGCCGCCAATGTTCGCGGTGAGATGCTGTCATGGCTGATGTTCGTCGCCACCGGCGTCGGGCCGTATTCGGGCCAGGCCGTGCACTTCAAGCATTTTGCGCCGAAAGACCAGAACCACGACTACGCGCATAACCGCTACCAGTTCGAGACCGATCGCCATTACAAGATTCTCGACGGTCACCTCAAAGGTCGCCGCTACATGGTCGGCGACAGCTATTCGATCGTCGACATGGCGCTGTGGGGTTGGGCACGGATGGTGCCATTCAAGCTTGGCGACGACGCCTTCGCGCGATATCCGGACGTGAAGCGGCTGGTGGACGAGATCTCGGCCCGGCCCGCGGCGACGCGCGCGATCGCGCTGAAGGACAAGTTCACGTTCAAGGCGGAGATGGACGACGAGGCCCGCAGCAACATGTTCAAGCACATGACGACGAAAGTCGCCTGATCGCACCACGTCACAATGCGAGGCCACGCGCATGCGCGTGGCCTTTTGCTTTTCATGCTCAGGCGGCGTGGACCGAGTTCAGGAAGTTGGCGACTTCCTGCTTCAAGCGGTTGCTGTCGGCCGACAGCGAGCGTGCCGCCGAAAGCACCTGCGAAGAGGCCGAGCCGGTCTCGGAAGCGCCGCGCTGCACGTCGCCGATGTTGGACGACACAAGCTGCGTGCCCTGGGCCGCCTGCTGGACGTTGCGGGAGATCTCCTGCGTCGCCGCACCCTGCTCCTCCACGGCGGCGGCAACCGTCGACGAGATCTCCGACAGCCGCTCGATGGTGCCGCTGATTTCCCTGATCGAGCCGACCGACTCCTCCGTCGCGGCCTGGATGCCCGAGACCTGCTGCGCGATCTCACCGGTGGCCCTCGCGGTCTGCTCCGCGAGCGCCTTGACCTCCGAGGCGACCACGGCAAAGCCGCGGCCGGCTTCACCCGCGCGCGCCGCCTCGATGGTAGCATTCAGCGCCAGAAGGTTGGTCTGGCCGGCGATGGTGCTGATCAGCTCGACCACGTCGCCGATGCGGGCTGCAGCCTTGGAGAGCTCGCTGACGCGCGCGTTGGTCTTGCTCACCTGACCGACGGCTTCGCCCGCGATGCGCGCGGATTCCTGCACCTGGCGCGCGATCTCCGTCACCGAGGAGGACAATTCCTCGGTCGCGGAGGCGACCGCCTGCACATTGGCCGAGGCTTCCTGGGAGGCGGATTGCACTTCGGTGGAGAGATCCTGCGCGCGCCTTGCGGTCGCGGTCAGGGTGCCGGCCGAGCCCTCGAGCTCCTGCGATGCCGAGGATACGGTATCGACGATCTCGCCCACCGCCTGCTCGAACTGACTGGCGAGCCGGGCCATGTCGGCCTTGCGGCCCTCGGCCTGCCGAGCCTCGGTTGCGGTCTGCTCATGGCGCAGCCTTTCGGTCTCGATCATGTTGGTCTTGAAGACGTCGATCGCCTTGGCCATATCGCCGATCTCGTCGGCCTTGCCGCGCGAGGGGATCTCGACGGCGAGATTGCCCCCGGCAAGCAGCCCCATTGCGCGCGTCATCGAGGTCAGCGGCCCCACGATGCTGCGGGCGGTCAGGAAGGCGACGATCAGTCCGAACAGGACGGCGAGGCCGCCCGCGATCTCCTGTAGCGAGGTCGTGCCGTCGATCACGGCATCGGCCGCCATGCGCGAATCGTTGTAATCCGCCTTCAAGGTGGTTTCCGTGACCTTGAGCTTGGCGATGCTCGCGGAGATGAGCGGTGCGAGATCCTTGTGGTAGATCTCGTCGGACCGCAGCATCGCGGCGGAGGTCGTTTCGAACGCGGCTTTGTAGATACCGAGCGCGGTCTTCACAGGCGTCAGAGACGACCGAAGGTCCGCCGCCTGCGGGCTCCTTTCGACGGCTGCCAGCCGCTGTACCGCCCTGTCGACATTGGTTCTGAAGGCGGTGGGGCCGTTGGTGTCGCGCAGAGCGAGGAAGCGCCAGTTCGCGATTCGAACCAGCAGGACCCGGGATTCGAGGTCCGCGACGAGTGACACGGTGTCGTCGTCGGCGGCGGCGCGGGCCACATCCACCAGCTTGGCCATCTTGACGGTCAGCTCTTCGCCACTCGGCAACAGCGTCGCCTTGCCGGTCCGCGCCTCGTTGACGGCGTCGCCGAGACTGTCACGCAGGCTTTTCATTTTGGCGATGTCGCCGATCAGATCGTTGTAGAGCTTCCGCCGCTCCTCCGAGAGGGTGCCCTTTGCTCCGAGCTGCAACAGCGCGGTCGCCGCGGTCTCTCGCTCGGCAGCCTCCCGCATCGCAGGTTCGTTGGCATCGTAAATGTAGCGCAGATTGGCCCGCTGGATGGCCTGAAGATGGGTCGATATCTCCAGGATGCGCGCCGTGCTGTCCGACAATTTGGAGAGTTTTGCGACCTGATCCTGGACGGACCGCAAATTCCAGATGGCGACCACCGCCATCACAAGACCAACCGCCACCAAGGCCATGAAACCAGCGTACAGGCGTCCCCTGATCCGCAAACGAAAACTCGGCATTCCCACTGTCCACTCAGAAGCATGTGAATTCGGGCGGACGAACAACTCCGGCGATTTGTCGCGCCACCCCGGCAGCCGCGGGTCGCGTTGTTCGCGAACCACGCTGCACCGCGACACAATGGGCGACACTCGTTAATTGAACCTTCAAATTTTTCGCGCGCGCATGCGCCAGACGGCACAACATCTGCTGATTTTATCGGCAGGTGAGCAAGATTTTGGCCCGAAGCCCGCAGCGGCATGCATGCCGCTGCAGTCTGTCCGGCCTGTGCGACCGACCGCCCCTCGCCGACCGCGGCGGACGGCACCGGTCGGCGGACGCGACGCCGCTCGATCCGCTCAGCTCGCGGCCGTCTGCGGAAACGGACCGAGGGCCTTCTCGGTCAGCACCGAGTCGCAATATTCGCGGATCTCCTTGATCTTGCCGTCCTCGAGACGAAACACGAGACAATAATCGTTGTCGTAGCGCACCCCCTCGGGCGTGACATTGTCGCCCTTTGCTTCGACGACGACGACATCGCCGTCGGCGATGAAGCGGTGGGCAACCGTCCGCGTCCGGTCGACAAGGCGGGTCCGCACATAGGCGTGCAGATCGTTGAGGATCGCCTGCTTGCCCGAAAAGGTGCGCGACCAGGAGTACTGGCCGGTCACGATCCATTTGGCGTCACCGGCAAGACTTTCGGTGAACAAACCGCGGTCGCGCGCAGCCGGATCGGGGCTGGCGGCGGCTGCAAAGATATCCTGCATCAGTTTCTTGTTGGCGCTCGCGCTCATGGCGGCATCTCCTTCGGTGAGAACACCGAGATCATCGCCGCCGGCTCTAAATTCTTCAAATCGATAGTGGATATGATATCTATTCGCCTCATGAATTTGAATTCGCTCGACCTCAATCTCCTGACCGCGCTCGACGCACTGCTGCGCGAGGCCAGCGTCAGTCGCGCCGCCTTGCGGATCGGGCTGTCGCAGCCGGCGGCCAGTCATGCGCTCCAGCGTCTGCGCGACATCCTTGGCGATCCGCTCCTGGTACGCACAGGCGCGCGGATGGAGCTGACGCCGCGGGCACAAGCCTTGCGCGCGCCGTTGGCGCAGGCACTCGACCAGGTGCGCGGGCTGTTCGTATCGAATGAATTCGATGCGGCGCGCAGCGAGCGGCAATTCCGACTGATGATGCCGGACCTCGCGGTCGAGCTGTTGATGCCGCCCTTGATGGAAAAGGTGACGCAGGCCGCTCCCAACGTCCGGATCGACGTGGTGCCGTGGCGGGGACCGGCGATTTTCCACGCCGAGTTCGCCCGCACCATCGATCTCGTGATCTCGATCGGCAACGCCTTCAAGGGATTTCACCGCCAGCTGCTCTACACCGACAGCGACGCGCTGGCGGTGCGGCGCGGCCACCCCGTCGCCACGGCGCTGAAGCGGCGCGAGACGTTCCTGGCCGCGCGCCATGTCGGAGTAGTTATCCGCGGCCAGCCGGAGGACCTGATCGACACTTGGCTGCGCACCAAGGGCATCGACCGGCACATCGCTCTCGTCGTCCCCGGTTATCTCGAAGCGCTGCATGTCGCCGCCCGCACCGACCTCGTCGCCTTCGTGCCGCGCCGGCTGATCGCGGCGCTGTCCAAGCAGCTCGGCCTCGTCACGGTGACGCCACCACTCGACCCCGGGATCGACGAGCAGTTCATGTTCTACCCGACCCGCGCACAGATGGATCCCGGCTCGATCTGGCTCAGGCGGCTGATGCTGGAGACGGGACGGGAATTGGAGAAGCGGAAGGCTTCGTAGGGTGGGCAAAGCGACTTGTCCGCCGTAGCTCGAAGAGCGAGGGCGGAAGCTTGCCCACTACTTCTGTTGAAGTGATCAGAGATGGTGGGCACGGCACTACGCGCCTTTGCCCACCCTACAAGAGCCCTACGCCTTCTGCGCGTCCATTACCTTCCGCACGGCGGGGCGGTCGGACATGCGCTTGAAATGATCGGCGATCTTCGGCGTCGTGTTGATGTCGACGCTGTCGCCTTCGAGCCAGGTCGACAGGGTGTAAAGATAAGGATCGCAGATCGTGAACTGCTCGCCCATCACCCAGGGTCCCTTGTACATCTTCTGCTCGATCAGGGCGAAGCAGGCGCCCATGGTCTTTGGGATCATCTGCTTCATGTCGGCGAACGAGCTTTCTTCGCTCGCCCAGCGCGCGCCGCGCATCTTGTGCGCATGGTTGATGTGCACGGTCGAGCAGAGATAGGAGTTGAAGGACTGCACCTGGGCGAAGTCGAAGGGATCGTCGAGCGGCGCGAGCTTGGCCTTGGGGAAGGTCTGCGCGAGATAGGCCAGCATCGCGGGCGTCTCGGTCAGGACGCCACGATCGGTCACCAGCGCGGGCACGCGGCCTTTCGGGTTGATCGCGAGGTACTCCGCGCTGTTTTGCTGGTTGGTCTTGAAGCTCAGCCGCTCGGCGGCGTAGTCGGCGCCGGCTTCTTCCAGGGTGATGTAGGTGGCGAGCGCGCAGGTGCCGGTGGCGTAGTAGAGCTTGAGCATGTCGGACCTCATGGGAAAGCCGGAAGTTAACGGCTGCCGGCCCCTAGGTCCATAGCACGGCGTTCTCAGTGTGCCCTTGCTCTTCGCAGTTGCCCACCGGCGCCCGGCTGTGCCAAGACGCCTCTAGTTGGAGGGGCTTTCCCATGACCGTACTCATCGCCGGTGGCGGCATCGGCGGCCTGACGCTTGCGCTCAGCCTGCACGGAATCGGCATTCCCGTGAAAGTGTTCGAGAGCGTCGCCGAGCTGCGGCCGCTCGGTGTCGGCATCAACGTGCTGCCGCATGCGGTGCGCGAGCTGATCGAGCTCGGGCTGATGGACAAGCTCGATGCCAGCGGCGTGCGCACCCGCGAGCTCGCCTATTTCTCCAAGCACGGCAAGCCGATCTGGAGCGAGCCGCGCGGACTGGAGGCCGGCTACAAATGGCCGCAATTCTCGATCCATCGCGGCACGCTCCAGCAGCTCCTGCTCGACACCGCTATCGAGCGGCTCGGCCGCGACAACATCCTCACCAGCCATCATCTGACCGGCTGGACCGAAACGGCAGACGGCATGCGCGCCGATTTCATCGACAAGGCCACCGGCAAGGCCGCGGGGACTTACGACGGCACGATCCTGATCGCCGCCGACGGCATCCATTCCGCCGCGCGAGAAAAACTCTATCCCGACGAAGGCCCGCCGATCTGGAACGGCCGCATCCTCTGGCGCGGCGTCACGCCTGCAAAAGCCTTCCTCAGCGGCCGCACCATGATCATGGCCGGCCACGAGATCCTGAAATTCGTCTGCTATCCGATCTCGAAGGAACCGGACGCCGCGGGCAACCATCTGATCAACTGGGTTGCCGAGCGCCACATGCCGCCGACCTATCAATGGCGGCGCGAGGACTATAACCGCACCGCACGGCTGGAAGAGTTCTTGCCCTGGTTCGAGAGCTGGCAGTTCGACTGGCTCGACGTGCCCGGCCTCATCAAGAACTGCCCGCACGCCTATGAATATCCGCTGGTCGATCGCGATCCGGTGTCACAATGGACTTTCGGCCGCGTCACGCTGATGGGCGACGCCGCACATCCGATGTACCCGATCGGATCCAACGGCGCCTCGCAGGCGATCCTCGATGCCCGCACCATCACGCGCGAGATCCTGGCGCACGGCCCGACGCAAGCGGCCCTGCTCGCCTATGAGGCCGAGCGAAGGCCTGCAACCACCAGTCTCGTCCTGCTCAACCGCAAGAACGGCCCCGAGCAGGTGATGCAGCTCGTCGAAGAGCGGGCGCCGGATGGTTACAAGGTCGTCACTGACGTGCTGTCGCAACAGGAGCTGGAGGATGTTGCCGCCAACTACAAGCGCGTCGCCGGCTTCCAGGTGGAAGCGCTGAATGCGAAGCCGCCCATCGTGAGCGCGGGTGCGCGCGCGACGAAATGAGTATTCGCGCGAAGCGAGACGCGCGTTGATGCGCCCTCGCCCCTTGTGGGAGAGGGCAGCGATGCCGGTAGACGCGGACTCACTCAGGTGAGGGGTCTGTCTCCGCGAGCGCATCTCTGACAACTTGACCTCGCCGAGAGATACCCCTCATCCGGCGCTTCGCGCCAGCTTCTCCCGCAAGGGGCCTGTTGCGTAATCCGTCAATTGTGATTCTCTAAGGCAAAGCCTTGGAGGAATGACGATGGCGGTGAAGCAGACGGGGCAGCCGAGTTTTATTGAGGCTTGGCTCCCGAAGGGAGCAGGTGCCAATGCAGCGCTGGAT